>PNIW01000033.1 GCA_002878315.1 Mesoaciditoga sp.
CTTTATCAAATTTCAATTGTGCATTTTCAATTCTTTTACTTGCCACCTGCCACCTGCCACCCACTACCCGCCATTATCTTATTTTACTTTGAGAAAAATTTATTATAAAATTGATTTAGAGGTGTTTTGATGGACAAATTTGTGCACTTACATCTTCACACCGAATACAGTGCCGGAGATTCGATAGTAAGAATAAATGAACTTATGGATGAAGCCAAAGCGCTTGGGATGGATGCTTTGGCCATAACTGATCACGGCACAATGGGTGGCGTACACAAATTCTGGTCTGCGGCGCGCGAGCACGGAATAAAGCCGATAATAGGATGCGAACTTTACGTAAAGGACGATAAAACGAGAACTCATCTTACCGTCCTTGCCAAAAACAAGAATGGCTATCTTTCGCTTGTTAAAGCGGTCAATCTCGCAAATTCAAGGGGTCTTGAGGATCGCGATATTTTTGAGTTGAAAGATGTCATAGTCCTTTCAGGATGTATGAGCGGTAAGATACCCCGTCTTATTCTTGGTAACGAGATCGAGAAAGCGAGAGAGGTTGCCCGGGCTTACAAAGAAAGATTTGGAGAGGATTTTTACATAGAGCTTATGAGAACGGGCCTTAAAGAACAGATAGCGCTTAACGAGACGCTCGTTGATATAGCAAAAAGCCTTAATATAAAGACCGTCGCAACTAACGATGTTCATTTCTTAAAAAAAGAGGATGCTCTCACCCACGGTCTTTTTGTCTCGATGAATAGAAATATGAAATGGGACGGAAATGTCGCATACGGAAGCGATCATTACTATTTGAAATCTGCCGGAGAGATGCGAAAACTCTTTGAAGATCTTCCGCAAAGTGTTGAAAACACGAATGAAATATCTGAAAAATGTGAAGAATACGATCTTTTCGTTGATATAAAGTTGCCCTTTTCTTCGGACAGGGATTGTGAAACGCTCAAGGAAAAGATCGGGAATGTATCTGACGATCGGAAAAAAAGACTCGATCGCGAATTGAAGTTGATAGAATCCAAAAACTTTTGCAGATATTTTCTTACCGTCTCCGAGATAATAGATTACGCCCAAAAGGCCGGGATCCTCATAGGCCCCGGAAGAGGCTCCTCTGTTTCTTCTTTAGTTGCATACCTACTCGGAATTACAACGATAGATCCTCTAAAACACGATCTGATCTTTGAGAGGTTTTTGAATGAATCGAGAACTGAGGATCCGGACATAGACATAGATGTCGAAGACAATGCGAGAGACGATCTTATCCTTGGCCTTGCCCAGAAGTACGGTACAAACAATCTGGCCCAGGTCGGATCGTATGGAACCTTAGGTTCAAAGGCCGTCATAAGATTTACCGGGAAATCTTTGGGTGTGAATGAAAGAGTTATAGAGGATCTTGCATGGAGAGTATCGGGATACGATTCCATCGGAAAGGCAATCGTTGAGAATCAGGAATTTCGAAGGATTTCAAAAAGCGATGAGGTAAAGGCCCTTGTCAGTTATGCCTTAAAACTTGAAGGGCTTATCCATCACAAAACGATCCATGCGGCCGGAATAGTTCTCTCTGACGGAGACCTTACAAACCTTATTCCGATGACCTTTGATGGAAAGAGATGGATAACCGAATTTGATATGGAATCTCTTGCAGATCTCGGGATAACGAAGATAGATCTTCTCGGTCTTAAGACGCTTACGAATATAAAGGAAACTCTCGGTGGAAAGGCAAAAAGAGAAGACCTTATGAATATTCCCATTGATGATGAAAGGATATACGAAATCCTCAAAAGCGGAAATACGTCGGGCATCTTTCAACTTGAGAGCGCCTCGGCAAGCGCTTTGACAAAAAAATTAGCGCCAGAGAATTTCAACGATATAATCGCTCTTTTAAGCCTCAACAGGCCAGGTCCGATATATTCCGGAATAGCGGACGAGTACATAAGGCGCCGTCACGGCGGCGCGGTAATGAAGGACGAGTTCGGCCTCGATAAAATCCTTGGCGAGACCTACGGAATGATAATATATCAGGAACAGATCATGAAGATCGCGATGGAGATAGCGAATTTTTCGGAAAGCCAGGCAGATCTTTTCAGAAAGGCAATATCAAAAAAGGATCCTGCCATTATGCGGGATTTGAAGGAAAAGTTTGTGAATGGAGCCATCTCAAAAGGATACAGCGAGAATATGGCGCTAAAGTTGTTCGATAGCATAAGCAATTTTGCGTCCTACGGGTTCAACAAGTCTCACAGCGTCGCTTATGCCTACATAACGGCGTGGACTGCCTATCTGAAGGCCACAATGCCCGCTAATTTTATGGTGTCTTTGATGAATTCCAACATTTCCGATCCGGCGAAATTGTCCATTTACAAAAAAGAACTCGAAAGGTTGCATGTAAAGGTCCTTCCGCCGGATATAAATGAATCGAGAGCCCTTTTTTATTCGGAAGGAAAAAATGTAAGGACAGGCTTTGCCGCTATAAAGGGCATCGGCATAAACCTCGGTCGCATGATCGAAGAAGAAAGGATGCGTGGAAAGTTTGAGAATTTTTTGGATTTCCTTTCAAGAATGAAGAAAAAGGTCAATTCTAAATCCCTTGAGATTCTAATTTTAAGTGGCGCTTTTGATTCAACGGATCCCAACAGAAAGTACCTTATCGACAACATGGAAGGACTTATAGATCTTTCCGAGGGTGGCCTTAAGATGATCCAGCAACAGTTGTTCGGAAGCGAGGAAAGAAAAGCATTGCCTCCCATCGAGAATTATCCCGATTATTCTCCTTCAGAAAAGATAAAACTTCAGAGGCAGTACGTTGACCTTTTGTTCGATCTGGAAGGAGATGACTTTGAAAAAGTCATGGAGAGAGGTCACGGCCGGGTTGCCTTTCAAATCTTTGAAAGAGACGGTCTTATCTTTGCCACCGATGGTAAAAATGAACTTCCATTTTCTTACGAAAGACCTTTGCGGGAAGGAGAAATGTATGAAGGGGAATTTGTTGTCAAAAACGGGAATGTCATTCTATCAAGGCTGATAAGTTCTTCGAATGAGACGTATATTTATCTAAAGGATCCGTCTGAGATAGATTCATACATATCCCGCATTTCAGATATGAAAGATCATAGATTGATCTTTAAGATAAGCAATTTTTACATAATACTTGAGGATAAAACTTTTAAAGAGGAGGAAGGATGATGGACGAATCGATAAAGAAATCCTACGAAGAATGGGAAAAGCAAACGGAGTCTTTGATAAAGAAATATCCCGAAGAAGGCAATTTCAAAACGACGTGGTCTGATGAGGTAAAGAGACTCTATACTCCGTTAGACGTAGGAGATTATTCCCAGATAGGCTTTCCCGGCGAATTTCCCTACACGCGCGGCGTTCAAAACACGATGTACAGGGGAAAGTTATGGACGATGAGACAGTACGCGGGCTTCGGAACGGCAGAGGAGTCTAACAAAAGATACAAATACCTGCTCGAGCAGGGACAGAGCGGGTTATCGATAGCCTTTGATCTTCCCACGCAGATAGGGTACGATTCAGACGATCCTCATTCTTTGGGCGAGGTCGGAAAGGTTGGCGTTGCCATAGATTCCCTTGCCGACATGGAAACTCTCTTTGACGGAATACCGCTCGATAAGGTGAGCACCTCGATGACAATAAACGCTACTGCCTCTATTTTATTGGCGATGTACATAGCGGTCGGGGAAAAACAAGGTGTCAAAAGGGACAAACTTCGCGGGACAATTCAAAACGATATTCTCAAAGAGTACATCGCAAGGGGTACATATATATATCCTCCAAAGCCATCGATGAGGATAATAAACAACATATTCGAATTTTGCTCTAAAGAGATGCCGCTTTGGAACACGATAAGTGTCAGCGGCTATCACATAAGAGAGGCGGGGGCCAACGCCGTTCAGGAAGTGGCATTTACGATAGCAGATGGCATCGAGTACGTCAAAACGGCTATAGAAGCTGGCCTTGATCCTAATGTTTTTGGAAAGAGGCTGTCATTTTTCTTCGCCTCGCACAACAATCTACTCGAAGAGGTTGCCAAATTCAGGGCCGCAAGAAGAATGTGGGCCAAGATCATGAAGGAAAGGTTCAATGTCAAAGATCCTGATGCGCTTAAATTAAGGTTCCACACCCAAACTTCAGGATCAACTCTCACGGCCCAACAACCCGAAAATAACATAATAAGGGTTACGATTCAGGCCCTTGCGGCAGTGCTCGGTGGAACACAGTCTTTGCACACAAATTCGATGGACGAGGCGCTCTCCCTGCCAACAGAGGATTCTGTAAGGATAGCCTTGAGAACACAGCAGATAATAGCCTATGAATCGGGAGTTGCAAAAACCGTAGATCCTCTTGGCGGCTCCTATTACGTTGAAGCACTCACGGACGAGATAGAGAGAAGAGCCTTTGATTACATAAAGCGCATAGACGAGATCGGTGGCATGATAAATGCCATAGAGTCAGGATATGTCCAGCAGGAGATCTCGAATAGCGCTTACGAGTATCAAAAGGCAGTCGAATCGAAAGAACAGATAATCGTCGGGGTTAACGATTTCGTGATAGAGGAAAAGAATCCCCGCAAGACTTTGAAAATAGACGACGCTCTCGAAATAAAACAGATAGAAAAATTGAGAAGCATGAAATCTAAAAGAGATAATGACGCTGTCAGAGAAAAACTTGAAAATTTGGAGAGAGCGGCAAGAACTTCGGAGAATTTGATGTATCCTATAATAGATGCCGTAAAAGTTTACGCAACTGTGGGAGAGATTTCGAACACTTTGAGGAAGGTTTTTGGCGAATACAAAGAATCGGTGATCTTTTAAAGGAGGAATTTAAATGATAAAGGTGCTCATTGCAAAGCCCGGTCTCGACGGTCACGATAGAGGTGCAAAAGTCATAGCGAGGGCCTTAAGGGATGCTGGCATGGAAGTCATATACACCGGCATAAGGCAGACACCGGAGCAGATAGTCCAAACTGCTATCGATGAGGATGTTGATATACTCGGAGTCTCGATCCTTTCGGGCGCTCACATGAAACTTGTGCCAAGGATTCTCGAACTTCTGAAGGAGAAGGGATCAAGAATACCGGTTTTTGTCGGTGGAATAATACCCGAAGACGATGCGACCGAGTTAAAAAGACTTGGCGTTATAGAAGTTTACGGGCCGGGAACATCTACATCCGAGATAATCGAGAAGATAAAGGGATACTTCGAAAATGCAAATATCTGAATCTCAGATCGTAAATGGCGTCTCTTCAAGGGACAGAAAATCTTTTGCAAAGTTGCTATCCATTTGCGAAGATAATCCTGTCATGGCGAATAAAATAATATCACGTCTTCAAAGAAAAGAGGCCCATGTTGTTGGAATAACGGGAAGCCCAGGCGTCGGAAAATCCAGCATCATAAATGCTTTGCTTTCGAAATTATCGAGAAGGGTTGGAGTTATAGCCATAGATCCTTCGAGTCCTTTTAGCGGCGGCGCGCTTTTGGGAGACAGGATAAGAATGCAATCCCACGCAACGGATCAAAATGTGTTTATAAGAAGTTTTTCAAGCCGCGGTGCGCTCGGAGGATTGTCTCCTTCGATCTTCGAAGTTTGCGACGCATTTGAAACCTTCGATATGGACATGATTTTGATTGAAACCGTTGGCGTTGGCCAGTCCGATACGGAAATTGCCAACATTGCCGATACGGTCGTCCTTTTGCTTTCTCCAGACGGCGGAGATGAAATTCAGATGATGAAAGCCGGCATCATGGAGATAGCCGATATCTTTGTTGTCAACAAATCGGACAATCCGGCATCGATAGGCCTCAAGACAAAACTCGAAGGAATAATAAAATTCGGCGGGAAAAATATTCCCGTCATTCTGGTAAATTCCATAACCGGCGATGGAGTGGACAATTTAATAAAGGAACTCGATTCAAGGTTTGAAAGGATAAGGGTCGATGGCACATTCGCATCAAAAAGAAAAAAGAGAGTCTTTTTCCACGCTCAGTCTTTTTTAAGAAGAAAGATAGACACGATAATGCAAAGTATCGAGTCAGACGAGACAGACATTGAAAAGATAGAAAAAGAACTGATTAAAAAACTTTGCTCTTGAAAGTTTCCGGCGGCCCAAAAGCGTCCTTCGTTTAAGATAAATGAAGATTGGATAAACAGATTCGGTATAGTATAATTGAACAGGAAGGGGATAGAAAGATGAATTATTTTTTGAGATGTCTCAATTGCGGTTCCACTTACAGTCCAGATGAGAATATCTACACATGCCCCAAATGCGGCCCAAGGCTTGGCACGTTAGAGACAGTGCTTGAGAGATATCCAAAAATAAATATTTCTTTTGAAGATCTCAGATCCAAAGGCATCTGGGCTTTCAAGGAACTTTTGCCCCTTGATCGGAATGATTACGAAGTCCCTCTTTTTATAGGAAATACCCCAATTTACGAAAAAAAGGAAATGGCAAAAAAATTTGGCCTTTCGAATTTATGGATAAAGGATGACGGAAGGAATCCCACAGCCTCTTACAAAGACAGGGCGACGGCCGTGGCAATATCTAAGGCAAAGGCTTTAAAGAAGGAGATCATCTATTGCGCCTCTACTGGAAATGCCGCCTCCTCTCTTGCCGGATTAAGTGCCGCTTCGGGAATGAAAAGTGTCATCTTTGTGCCCAAAACCGCTCCGGAGGCCAAGATAACACAACTTTTAGTCTACGGATCGACCGTTATGGCTGTCGATGGAAGTTACGATGAGGCCTTCGATCTTTCAATGGAAATAGGAGAGGAATTTGGCTGGTATACGAGAAACTCCGCGATAAATCCATACCTTCTCGAGGGTAAAAAGACAGGAGCAATGGAGGTGCCAATCCAGATCGGTAAGGTACCTGATGTTGCGATTGTAAGTGTTGGAGATGGAACTGTGGTGAGTTCTATATACAAAGGATTTAAGGACATGAAGATGGCAGGATTCACGGACAAAATTCCCCAAATAATCGGTGTGCAGGCCGAAGGAGCGAATGCCGTCATGAGAACCTTTGAATCCGGCCATTTCGATAAACCCGTCGATATGGAGGCCCACTCGATTGCAGACAGTATAAGTGTTGGGAAACCGCGGGACGTTTTGAAGGCATGCAAATGGGTCAAAGAATCGGGAGGTTACTTTGTCTCTGTGACTGATGAGGAAATAGGACGCGCTATAATCGAACTCGCGCGCGAAAGTGGCGTTTTTGCCGAACCTGCCGGTGCGACCGCATACGCGGGACTTAAAAAGATAGCCAAAGATCTTCATGAAAAGAGTGTCGTGGTTTTTATTACAGGAAATGGTCTTAAAGATATAAAATCGGCAAGAAATTTCACCGGTCAGGTTAATTACGTCAAAGCAGATCCATCGAGCGTTAAGGACGCTCTTAGGAGGAGCGGGATAATATAGGAGGCTTCAATGATAATAAAGTTCAGATTGAACGGTGAAGAAAGAGAAGAAAGTGTTGAGGAAGACGAGAGGGCTCTTGATTTTCTAAGAAGAATAGGAATGAAAAGCGTTAAAGAAGGATGCGGAGAGGGAGAGTGCGGAGCTTGCACGATCATCGTCAACGGTAAAAATGTCGTTTCGTGCCTCATGTTAGCGCCAGAACTCGACGGAACGGATGTTTTGACTACCGAAGGTCTTGGACAAGATAAACTCGATCCTGTCCAGGAGGCATTTGCAGAGATAGGAGCCGTTCAGTGCGGCTTTTGTACGCCAGGAATGGAAATGTCAGCGAAGGCTTTGCTTATGAAAAATCCTCATCCGTCTGAAGAAGATATCAAAAAAGGACTTGAAGGGAACCTTTGCAGATGCACTGGGTACTTTAGAATAATCGAGGCTGTAAAGAAGGCGGCAGGAAAGATTTGATCCCCATTATTCTTGCGGCTGGAGAGAGCAAGAGATTTGGCCTTCAGAAGTTGAATTATCCGTACAGAGGTAAGCCTTTAATTCAGTGGGCTATAGACGTTGTTGAGGAGAATTTTTCAGAAGGGCTTTTGATCATTTCCCAAACACTGGATCTTTCGAAAGCAAGAGTGAGAAAATTAAAGTTGATTTTGAATAAAAACCCCGAACTCGGCCTTTCAAATTCGATAAAGTTAGGACTTATGGCCGCAGGCGGAAAAGATGTTATCATATTTTTGGGAGATATGCCCGAAATAGATTCTGAACTCGTTCAAAAAGTTATGAGTTTTTCAAAAGACAAAATAGTCTTTCCAAATTTCAACGGTGTAAAGGGTTTTCCCGTTTTTATACCCGCAGGCTATCTAAAAAGCGCCTGCGAAATAGAAGGGGACAGAGGTTTAAGGGATTTAATAATGAGAAGCGAATATATAACCTTCGAATGGACAAGATCCTGTATTTTTGATGTTGATCTTCCCGAAGATTTGGAAGGGGCTGGTGAGGATGGCTAAATTTGTGATGCCCAAAAATGAAAGAGAATTCAGAGATGAGATATACGATGAAAAGAGTGTAATAATGGCAGGAGGAACGGATCTCCTCGTAAAAATGCGAATTGGAAAGATAAATCCTTCGAAAATAGTAAGCACATTGAGGGTTCCTACCTTTCATGCGCTTGGTTTTGACGGTAAAGAATTGATAATCGGCGCAAATGTCACCTATTCAGAACTTTTGGATTTTGAGCCGATAAAAAAAGAATTTCCTATCCTTTACGATGCGATTTATTCAATAGGATCTCCGCAGATAAGAAATAGGGCAACGCTTGCCGGAAATCTAATCAATGCCTCTCCTGCGGGAGACGGCCTGCTCGCGCTCTATCTTTTGGATGCTGAGGTGGAATTGTCAAACGGGAAAAGATATTCAGTCGGAGAGTTTGTTCGTGGACCGGGCCAGACCATTTTAGAGCATAAAGAATATGTAAAGAGCATTATAATAAGAAAGGAAGAATGGACGCACAGGTACTTTGAAAAGGTTGGTCAGAGAAATTCTATGACGATCTCGATTGCGAGTATGGGATCGTTGTTCAAAATTGATAATGGTAAAATAAGAGAGATGAGAATTGCCTTTGGATCTGTAGGACCGACTGTTTTAAGAATGCGCGAAATAGAAGAATTTGCCCGTGATAAAGAGTTAGACGAAAATTTAATAAGAGAAATTTCTATAATGGCCTACAATGACGTGAGGCCAATAGACGATGTGCGCGGAAGTGCCGAATACAGAAGAAGGCTTTGTCGTAATTTAATATACAGGTTCAATTATATTCTTGAAAGGAGTTAAGAGTTGGTATTTGATATCATCGGAGCGGGAAGGGTCGGCAAGACCTTTGGAAAGTACCTATCAAGTAAGGGTCACAAAATAAATCATGTTGTCAATTCCTCTTTGGATTCTTCAAAAAAGGCAGTTGAGTTCATCGGAGATGGAGTTCCATCTTCGATCGATGAAATTGGTGGATGCGATGTACTTTTGATAGGTGTCAACGATGACAGAATAAGGCAGATTTTTTTGGGAGTAAAAGATAAAATCAGCGGCGTTAAAGCCGTTGGACATTTCAGCGGTGCGTATCCTTCTTCGATATTGAGAGAGTGCGATGAGATGGAAATAGGAAGATTCTCGATCCATCCAAATGCTTCATTCGCAAATCCACGTATATGGGAAAAAATGAATGAAATCCATTTTGTCATGGATGGAAACAGAAAGGGAAAAGAGATAATCCGCGAACTTTTTGGAAGTCTTGGAATAAGATTTAGCGAGATTGCCGAAGAGAAGAAGATATTTTACCATGTTGCGGCCGTCTTTGCCTCGAATTTCGTGGTTGGCATTCAGGAAATATCAAATGAGTTGTATTCAATGGCTGGTTTAGACAGCGAGACTGCGCGCGAAATATCAATCTTTCTTTCTAAACAGGCGATTGAAAACGTTCAATCTCTTGGAATAAAAGGGGCACTTACGGGTCCGGTGGTACGTGGGGATCGTCAACTTGTTGAAGCAGAAAGAATGACTTTGATGGATCTTGATCCCGACATAGGTATACTCTACGGTAAATTTGCCCAGATTCTCAGAGAAAGGGTGATTAAAACTGAACATTCTCAAAATTCTTCAGATGAAGGGTAAGGAGCCAATAGCAGTTGTCACGGCTTACGATTATTTCAGTGCAAAGGTATGCGAGCGCGCTGGAATAGACATGATTCTTGTCGGGGATTCTCTTGGAAATGTCGTCTTAGGATATCAATCTACCCTCAACGTTGAGATGGAAGATATGGAACGTCATATCATGGCTGTAAGGCGTGGAGCGCCCAATTCATTCATAATTGGCGATATGCCGTTTATGTCCTACCAGATCTCTGATGAGGAAGGAATAAAGAATGCTGGAAAGCTTATGAAGGCTGGTGCGAATGCCGTTAAGATTGAGGGTGGTGAAAGAGTCTCTTCTCTTGTAAGAAAGCTCGTCGATGCCGGCATACCTGTTATGGGTCATATAGGCCTTACTCCCCAGTCTGTGAACCAGATCGGAGGATACAGGGTTCAGGGAAAGGGCCCGGATAAAGAGAGAATGATGAGATCTGCAAAATCTCTCGAGAATGCCGGGGTTTTTTCGATAGTCCTTGAACTGACGGTCGAAGAGACTGCAAAGTTGATAACCGAGAGCCTTTCAATACCAACCATAGGAATAGGTGCCGGGAGATACTGTGACGGTCAGGTACTTGTCTGGCACGATCTGCTTGGAATAAATGATGGTAAAGTGCCGAAATTCGTAAAAAAATACGCAAATCTGAATGAGATCATTGAAAGTGCCCTCAAAACTTATATTCAGGATGTGAAGGGAAAAACATTCCCGGATGAGAGGAATATTTTTAAGGAGGATGAATGATGGCCACTCCCACCGTTTCTGCCGGCTTTGAAAGCTCAGCCTGGTTCTATTATACTATTCGTATATTAATCGGAGTTGCCGTCATTGTCATCGCTTATTATTTTGGAGATTTCACCGCCAAACTTATAAACAAGGCGGCCCACATAACTGGCAAAAACCTCAGAGCTCCAAACACTACGCGAACGCTCGTTAAATCCGTTTTCATTTTTATAGCCATTATAGTGATAATAGGTGAATTCAACATCGACCTCTGGCCGTTGTTAACAAGTTTGGGTATAGCCGGAATCATAATAGGTCTTGCGCTTCAGACACCTTTGAGCAATTTTTTCAGCGGTCTTATGGTCATAATAACTGATGCCATTAACGAAGGAGATGCCGTTGATATAAATGGCGTAATGGGAAATGTCTACGAGGTAAGGTTCAATCACACTCTCATAGACACGTGGGATGGGAAGAGAATTCACATACCTAATTCTTCAGTATGGTCCTCGAAGGTCACAAAACTATGGCCAAAATTATCGAGAAGGATCGATATGCCCGTAGGAATTCCATATTCCATCGAACCGGAGAAAATTGATATGATACCTAAATTGCTAAAAAAGGTAATGGATGAAGAGCCGCTTGTTTATAAAGGCCCTCTTGTTAAGAATGATCCATCTTCAATCGTTCCAAATTATATTACATTCGATGGCTTTGGAAGTTCGTCCATTAATTTTTCGGTCCATTTTTGGGTTTTAAGTAAAGATTTCTTTGATGCTCAAGTTGCCGTAGGGATCGATATCTTTAAAGAATTCAAGAAGAATGGAATTTCAATACCATACAATCAATTAGACGTTCATTTAGACGGAAAGATCAAAGTTGGCGATAAATTAAATGATTGAACACCTTTACTCCTACGACGAGGTAGATTCCACAAACCAGGTTGCCAAAAGAATAATAAATGTCCTAAACAGCGGAGATATGATATGGTCAATTAAACAGAGCGCGGGCCGTGGCAAAGGTGAAAGAGTATGGTACTCGCCGGAAGGTGGTTTATGGTTTTCTATCATTTTTAAGCCATCGGTTCTTCCAAAAGATCCCAATATATACACAAAACTTATGGCCGTTTCAATCGTAAGGGTACTTGGCAAATCGAAAGTTGAGAGCATAGGAATAAAATGGCCAAATGATATTTATTACCAGCATAAAAAACTCGGAGGAATTTTGACAGAGATAATCCATCACGGATCAAAAAAAATAATCATAGTAGGTGTCGGACTGAATGTCAACAACGATCCGCCATCTGAGGTTGAGAATGCGATTTCTTTAAAGCAGATCACGGGCAAAGAATGGGAACTTTCGCGTTTGCTTAAGAAAATTCATTCGGAATCGATGAAACTTTACAATTACATAACTAAAGGCCAGAGAAATTTGATAACCAATCTCTGGAGAAATTACATCATCTTTAAAAAAGGTACAAAGGTGAAGTTGATATATCCGTCAGGCACACAGACTGGCACAGTTATCAACGTCTTTTCCGATTACTTAGTGGTCGAAAGAAATGGAATAAAGGAGAGAGTAAAGCCATCGGAGGTAGATTTTATTGAAAATTCGCAGTGATTTTAAAGATGTGATAACGGCCGTGTACGATTCTCCCATAGGTAGAATTAAGATATCTGCGTCAAATGGCAGAATCTTTGAGATTGATTTCACCGATTCAGATGTAATTACGGATCCGCGCCTTGAATATTTCACGTCCCAACTTGACGAATATTTCTATGGAAATAGAAAGATTTTTTCGGCTGAGTATGATCTTCATGTAAGTGATTTTCAAAAGAAAGTCTACGAAATCGTATCGCGAATACCTTTTGGTGAAGTTATTACTTATTCAGATGTTGCAAATATGCTCGGGAACAAGTACTTATCGAGAAGCGTCGGAAACGCCCTTGCATCAAATCCTCTAATATTGGTAATTCCATGCCATAGAGTCGTGCGCACCGATGGAATCGGCGGTTATACCGGAGGAGTATGGAGAAAAAGATGGCTTTTGTCCCATGAAATGGCAATTTGATAATTAATCCGGGACGAATTCCTTTATTTTTCTTAAAGCCTCGAGCGGATCCTCGGCCGAAAAGGCGTAATTTCCAGTTACGATTATATCGGCTCCTGCTTTTATGACGGATTTGAATGTTTCTTCGTTTATTCCACCGTCAATCTCTATCTCAAAGGTTAATCCGAGTTCCTTTCTCATCTCGTCGAGAGATCTTATTTTGTTGAGAGTATTCGGAATGAATTTCTGGCCTCCAAAGCCCGGATTTACGCTCATGACAAGCACACCGTCTATGTCCATTATCACATCTTTGATAAGTTCGACTATCGTGTGGGGATTTATCGCCACAAAGGCTTTTTTATCGTGATCTTTGATTCTGTTTATCAGTCTGTTAAGATGGCGCGTGGATTCGTAATGCACCGAGACGATATCGGATATCTCGCAAAAATCGTCGACGAACATTTCAGGGTTTTCGATCATCAAATGCGTGTCTATAGGCACATTTGTGACTCTCTTTATCGCCTCACCAATTATGAGACCGTATGTTATATTCGGTACAAAATGCCCGTCCATTACGTCTAAATGTATGTAATCGGACAAAGGTTCTACTTTTTTAATCTCTTCGCCAAGTTTTGTGAAATCCGCGGAAAGGACCGATGGCGATAATTTAACGTTTCTTTTCAAATTTGCCCTCCTTTTCATCTCTCACTTCACGAAGTATCGAAAGATAATTTTCATAACGGCTTTTGGGTATCATGCCACTTTGAACCAGTTCTTTGACATGGCAGCCCGGTTCTAAATCATGAACGCAATCATCAAAAAGACATTTTTTTGAGGCATTGAATATTTCAGGAAAGAGTTTTTGAACCTCTTCCGGTCTTATATCACCAAATTCAACGGTTGTAAAACCAGGTGTGTCTAAGACAAAGCCCCCACCTTCTATTTTAAGCAATGAAACGGCCGTTGTTGTATGCTTCCCAAAGTTTGTTTTCGAAAGATCGCCGGTTTTCAAATTCGCGCTCAAAAGAGAATTTATGATCGAAGATTTTCCAACTCCTGAAGGACCGGCAAAGACCGAAATCTTGTTTGCCAAATGTTTTCTGAGATCTTCTATTCCCGTTCCTAAATGTGCGCTGACCGGAAATACCTTGTAGATCGAGTATATTTTCTTGAATTCCTCTACTTTTGAATCTTCAGTTATGTCTATTTTGTTCAAAACGACCAAAATATCCGTAAGTGTTTTGGATATGTTCGCTATCGTTCTATCTACAATGGATAAAGGCACCATCGGTGTTGAAATCGAAAACACCGCGACTGCCTGATCAACATTTGAGACTCTTGGCCTTTCGAGTACATTGTGCCTTGGGAGAATCGACTCAACCCTTCCCCTGTCTCCTTCAATTATGTACTCAACCCTGTCTCCAACAAGAGGTTTCGTTCCGGTTATCTTAAACCTTCCCCTTAAAGAGCAAAGAATCTCTTTTCCATCCGACTCATCGACAACTGTTACAAAGCCCGAATTGAAGGATACTATGATTCCATGCTTCAAAGTGTCTGTCTCCTTAACTGGCCACATGCCGCATCTATGTCTGCACCTTTTTCTGCCCTTATAACTGCCTCGATCCCATTTTCTTTGAGAAATTTTTCAAATTCGCTGGCCCTTTGCTCTGTCGATTTCAAAAAACCCGATCCAGTGTCATTGTATTTTATGAGATTAACGTTGCACTTTATGCCTTCAAGAAGTTTTATTAGATTTTTCGCATCTTCTATAGTATCGTTGAAGTGATCGAACAGTATGTATTCAAAGGTCACACGTCTATTTTTATTTCGCTGGTATATCTTTACGCTATCGATAAGTGATTTAAGATTGTACTTTTTGTTTATCGGCATGATTGAAGATCTTTTTTCGTCTGTCGAAGCATGTAAAGAGATCGAGAGAACTATATCGAGAGGTTCTTCGGCCATCTTTATTATTCCTTCGACTATGCCGGCCGTCGAGACAGAAACCTTCCTTTGGCTTATTTTAAAAGCCTTTGGATCCGTGATAACCCTTATGGCTCTCATGACCTCATCGTAGTTGAGCATAGGTTCTCCCATACCCATGAAAACGATGTTGTTTATCTTCTCATCTTCTTCGATTTCCATTCCGAGTATCTGGGCAATTATCTCTCCGGACGTAAGGTTTCTGATATATCCAGACATACCGGTGGCGCAAAAAGCGCAATTCAGAGGGCACCCAACCTGAGAGGATATACATCCAGTTGTCCTATCCGGATATCTCAAGATAACCGATTCGATGGTATTTCCATCTCTGTATTTCCACAAAAATTTAACGGTTCCGTCTGCAGACTTTGATTTCTTAACAAGTTCGGGCAGATCTATTGAAAATTTCAAACTCAAAGATTCTCTTAATGATTTTGAAATATTTGTCATGGATGCAAATGACGTGACGCGTTTTTGGTATATCCAGTCAAAGATCTGGGTAGCCCTGTAAGATTCGAAGCCTTCAGATTCTAATTTGTTTTTTAAACCGTTAAAATCGTAATCGAGAATATTTTCCATCTTTCAACCTTCCTTGATGATTTTGGAAATGTAAAAACCTTCCATCCATTTCAAAAGTTGAACTCCAAAACCGTTAAAATCAAAATCAAAAATTCCATCAAAGGGATCTACGCATCTTCCACTGTGTGAGGATAGAAACTTTTCGATCACACCGTCCGTTTCCTCCTTTGTTACCGTGCATACCGAATAGATCAAAGTTCCGCCAGTTGAAAGGTTATTCCACAATTTATCTATCATCCTTAACTGCATCTCTGAATTTTCTTCTATATCGCTTTCCGTGATTCTCAAAAGAAGGTCAGGATGTTTCCCTATCGTTCCAAGTGCCGTACAAGGTGCATCAACAAGTATTTTATCAAATTTTTCATCTATCTCGTCATTTAAAATGTCCAAATTCATTATCTTAGAAGGCATCTTTCGTAATCTTTTGAAATTATCCATCGCGATCGAAGTTTTAGATCTGCTGAGATCATTGTAAAAGATCAAAGATTCAGGCTCCATTTGAATAAGGTGCGTGGTCTTTGTTCCAACGCCTCCGAAGGCATCTAAAATTCTTTCTCCTTTTTGGGGGTTGACAACAATGCCGACGAGTTGTGAAGACTCATCCTGAAATGTGAAATCACCGTTTTCGAATTGCTTGAAAGTGTTAAGATCAACCCCGTCCGAACATTTGATCCCCCAAGGAGAAAATTTCATCGGATATGTTCCTATGCCATTCAACGCAAAATCTTTGATTATCTTGTCTCGTGTCTTGTTAACGGCCCTTAGAGAAATTTCGTGTGATTCTATGCTTTTTAAGAATAATTCAAGATCTTCTCCCAATTGGGATTTTAACCTGTCATAAAGCCATTGGGGAAGGCCCGTTCCGAGATCTATCTCTTCTGCCACCTCGGATATCCTTCTTAAAATTGCGTTGACAAGGCCTTTGAATTTTGGAGGGGAGATCTTTGTGTATTCGTTGACGACGGCATAAGACGGCGTTTTCATCTCTATCAATTCATAGGCGCCCATTATGAGTATATTTTTGATGTATGGTGGAGTGTTTTTGGGATTTTTCAAAAAAGTGTCTACCCTTTTGCTTAACTCAAAGTAATATCTTAAAGTTCCGTATACTATCTTTCTTATGAATGCCCTGTCCTCATCCTTAAATCTTACTGTCTTTTCCCATGAAGTTCTTGATATAAAAAAATTCGAGATCCCTTCTTTCAGGATCTCAAGCGCTACAACTCGAGAATTCATCTTCTTACCATATTCGATATGAGTATAAGTCTAAGCAATTGCAATGCAGCCATCGCGACACTCGCAACGTATGTCATGGCAGCGGCATTAAGAACCTTTCTTGCCATTGATACCTCTCCTTCGGGAATCGCCATGACATTCTTCAGCATGACAAGTGCCCTGTGAGATGCGTCGAGTTCGACTGGAAGCGTCACAAGCGTGAAAATCACAAAGAAACTGAACAGAATTATTCCTATCTGCATCAAGAACTGACTGTAGAATATGAGACCAAGAAAGAATATTATCCAAGAAAGGCTCGATCCTATATTCGCGGTCGGCACTATCGCGTCTCTGAGTATCAGTGGTACGTAATGATGAGCATGCTGAACGGCATGGCCCGTTTCATGGGCTACCACACCGAGCGCCGCGATTGAGTCGCTCGAATAAGTTACGTCGGACAGCCTTATAACTTTAGATCGCGGATCGTAATGATCTGTAAGTTGGCCCGGCGTTCTTTCAACTTTTATATCGTAAAGGCCATTGGCGTCGAGTAACATGCGCGCAAGTTTTGATCCTGTGACATTTGCAGAGGATCTTACCTGAGAATATTTTTTGAATGTTGATGTAACCTTTACCTGTGCCCATATGGCAAGAATTATGGCCGGAATCAAAAGCACCATTGAAGCAAACCACAAAATCATATTTTTCATCACCTCACGGGTATTATACAACTTTTAATCATACTTAGAACAGCCACTCCGACATTATGCCCGGGTGAACCCTTTTCATTATTAAGACATCTTTTCTTTTGATTTTGTTTAAATAGATTACTTTGCAAGTCCTTTTATTATTATAAGTTCGATGGTATCGGGAGACATTTGTCCCTCCGGAAGAAGAGCAGAAGATCCCACTATATCAGTTATGGCGCGCGCGTATTCTTTTGAATTTGTGTCGATCTCGGTCGAAAGCACATCGGCTACTCTGTTGACAAAACCGTCGTACTCAGTTTTGATATGCTCCCAACTTGATCCTGTCTCGGAATAGAATCTTGTCTTTTCTCTTTCTATGAGTCTAAGAGATTGTCTATCATTTCTCAGAAAATCTATGTACGCTCTCAAGAAAGCCTTCGCCTTCCTGACGTATTTATTGTCATTTTCCGATATTCCAAAAACTTTGTCTTCAAGTTTGTGGAAAGCCTCATCCCACGTAGCCTTGAAGAGTTCTTCCTTGCTGGGGAAGTAATAATATATCAAAGGCTTTTTGACATTGGCGAGTTTTGCTATATCTTCCATTGAAACATCGGCGTAAGACTTTGAAGAAAAGGCCATCTTTGCGGCTTCTAATATGCTTTCTCTGACTCCATTCTGTCTTACCGTCATATTCACAACCTCTTTCTGACTTTGACCTTCCAGTCAAAAAAATGATATCATATTTATTGTAAAAATTCAACTGGGAAATAAGGAGCGCAAATTGGAAAGAAGGGCTCTTAAGTTCAGAGTAAAGAAAAATGAATCAGACCAGATCGCCGAATACTTGTACGCAAAGGGATACTTCAATTTTTACTCCGAGTCGTTACCGGATGGAGAGGAAGAATATTTTCATCTTTTTTGTGACGAAGGAATCGATCTGTCTGAAATCGGCGTAGAATATGAGATTGAACTAATAAAGGATGAAGATTGGATAAAGAAATGGGCTGACAGTCTAAAGATAGTCGATATTGGAGAAGGACTTTACGTTAATCCAAATCCAGATAAATTCAAAGATCCGGATGGCATAACTGTCAGGGTAATACCCGGAATGGCCTTTGGAACAGGAGAGCATGAGAGTACAAAGATAGCGATAAGATTTCTCAAAAAAGTTGTGAAGCCCGGATCGAGTGTATGCGACGTTGGATGCGGAAGCGGTATCCTTTCGGCCTTTGCAGTAAAACTCGGTGCCACAAGGGTGTTGGCATTAGATGTGGACAGGCTCGCAATCTCTCAGGCACTGGAAACTGCCCGGATAAATGATGTTTATTACGAGGTAAGACAAAACGATCTTTTAAATGGCATCGATGAAAAGTTTGACGTTATCGTCGCGAATCTTTATTACGATCTTGTCATAAAGATGATTGATTCCATTCCGGCCGGTACATATTTTGTGGTTTCTGGCATAGACAAATCTCACGAAAAAGCACTCGAGGATTTTTACATTAAGAAGGGATTCAAGATGGTGGGTAAAGATTGTGAAAATTCATGGTGCGGTTTTATCTGGAGGAGGGAAGCATGAAAAAGTTTATCGTGATTTTGATTTTTGGGTTAACAGGAGTAATAGCCTTCGCATCTAATTCTTTAAAAATCTTCCCGTTTTTTGGCACACAATGGACGACTTCTTATTCTCAGGAGATGGGAAACGTTATTTTTCTCGAATCAATCGGAACAACGGGTGTCTTTGGGGCAGTTGGCTTTTCAAAGACGTTTATAGATAGACAAAAGGTCGGTTTTATAGATTTGATGGTCGGTAAAACTAAATACGTTGCCGCTTTGGGATTCGATCTTAGCCCTCTCGAGCCGGTCGGATATTTTCAATACGAGACAATGAGAACGATGGCACCGATCTTTTACGATCTGAATTTAGAACTCGGAAATTATGCACTCGGTAATTTTGGTGTGGATTTGACCGGCAGAACGCAGTTTGTCTTTTCTAATTTTTCATTCTACGCGCAAACACATTTTTATCTTGTTTTTCAATCTGATTTTCAGGGTATGGCAAATATCGATCTTTCCTATAATCCATTGAAGATGTCTTTCCTGACGACAAATGAGATTGGAAATCTATATTTTCTTACAGGCGGATTAGAACTCAGAAATCTTGGGGTATCTTTAGATGCCGGGGCCTCGTACAATGAAAAAGGATTTGCTCCAGCGATAGGATTATCCTCTTCATCTTCAACTATGGGAAGCAACTGGTTTTTGAAGGCTTCATTTTCGCAATACGGTCCTTCGCTTTACACGATCTTTGTGAATGGAGAAAATGAATTGACTTTTGGGTACAATCAGGGGGCGGTATATTTATCCGTTGAAAACTAAAACCTCTTTGTATGTTCATGTACCGTTTTGTTCGAGAAAGTGCGTGTATTGTGATTTCACGTCCGTTGTGAACGACAAGCTCATTTCCTCCTACTTTGAGGCGATTGAAAAGGAGGTAGATCTTATCTCCTCTTACACGGAGCCTGTGATCTTTACCATATATTTTGGAGGGGGTACTCCAAGCCATGTGAATGTTGATTATATTTCAAAATTGATGAAAAAAATAGAATCAGCCTTTGAAATAAATGCGCAGGAGATAACCTTAGAAATGAATCCAGAAGATGTAACAGATGAAAAATGCCGTCAGTTGAAATTCTTCGGCGTTAACAGAATAAGCCTTGGACTTCAGAGCAGTTCAAATGAAATTTTGAGAGTTATAGGAAGACCCTATACTCTCGAGAATTTTTTGAAAAGATATGATACCGTCAGAAAGCACTTTGACAACGTCAATATCGATCTTATTTACAATCTTCCGTTTGAAAGACTTTCAGATGTTGAATCAGATTTGAGAATAATAGAAAAGACGAAACCGGACCATGTCTCGTTTTACGAACTTGAATTGCACGAAGAAACTCCGCTCTATTCCATGGTAAATGCCGGTGTTGCTAAATTACCGTCTGAAGAAGTATCTGAAATGATGTATGATACCATAATCGACGGCCTTGAAGATCTTGGCTACAAAAGGTACGAATTGAGTTCGTGGACTTTAGAAAAGCCATCGATCCACAACATCAACTACTGGCAAAACGGTCAATATATTGGCATAGGCGTCTCTGCCGGAAGTCATATCGGAACGGAAAGGTCGGTAAATCTTTCAGATATAAATGAATATCTTTCAAAGATAAGATCGAATTTGCTCCCGCGAGAATATCATAAAAACAACACTCTCGAAGAAGAGATAGCCGAAACTATTTTTATGGGCTTAAGGCTTGCCATCGGGATAAATGAGAAAGATTTAAGGGCAAAATTTGGATCTGAACTTACTGAGATCTACCTCGGAAAATTAGATAAATTCAAAGAATACTTTCTTGAAAACAAGGATGGTTTTCTGAGATTCACAAAAGATGGGATGAAATTTTCTGCTCTTGTCCTTTCGGAATTAGTTTGAAAAGGAGACTTGATTTTTCCCTCGCATTTTGGCCAGATAAAGTGCTCTGTCGGCAGAGGCCACTATACCGTTAGAACTCAACGAATCTACAGGATACGCGGCGATGCCTATGCTTATGGTTATCTTGACCGGAGGATTTCCTTGCGCTACAGATATGCGCAAACGCTCGGCTATAGTTCTCGCGGTTGTCTTGTCTATGTCATTCAATATAACTGAAAATTCGTCTCCTCCGTATCTCGCCGCAATATCGCCATGTCTTATCGAATTTTTTATCTTGTCGGCAAGGTATTCTATGATTAAGTCTCCCATCTGGTGGCCGTAAGAATCATTTATAAGTTTAAAATCGTCTATGTCCATCATAAGAAGCGCGAATTTTCCATTGCTTTTAACGAATTTATCGAGTCTATTGTAAAATTCGGTGTGATTGTAAAGGCCCGTTTGCTGATCGCGAATGGCTTTCTCCTGAAGTATTTCGAATTCGCTCGAATTTTCGAGCGCTATCAATACCTGATTGGCAAAGATCTCGAGGATCGTTACGTCCTCTATCTTTGGCCTTTTACCGCTTACAGGCTTATCCGGGGAGATATAGGCTATCATCCTTCCTGATTTATCGTATATCGGGACCCATAGGAGATCCCTGTCTTTCCAACTATCTATATCTTTTACGTCGTACTTTCCGACATAGACCATCTCGTCTGGAAGACTTACATTTGCCTCTTCAGGGATAAAATACGAGTGCGAGATCTTGAATTCATCTCTCATAAGGCTTTTGACAAATGAAAGTGTTGGCGGATTTTGACGGAGCCGTTGAAAATCTTTTTCAGAAATTCCAGCGTAGGCTATCCTGTCGATACTCCCATCGGGCTTTACAAGGCTTACAAGTGCGTATTCCCACCCAAGATCTTTCTGAATTATGGATGCAACCTTCATCATGAGATCTACAAGTGGAACATTCGATTTGAGCATTTCAGAAACTTCGAGTACGCGCTTGAGTTGATTCACATTTTTAGAAAGCGCGTCTCTTTCTCTTTCGAGTTCTATCCTCGCATTGCTCTCGACAGATAACAAATATGTTAGAAGAATTGGAAAGAGAAGGGTGTATATAATGAAATATGTGATATAACCGCTTGAAAAGTAAATAAAATATGTCATCGGAAGGGCAAGCGAGAAAACGCCACTTTCTAACGAAAGATATTTCAAAGATGTTTTTAAGTCTTTGTATCTGCCGTAGTAATAATAGAGAAAGAGATCGACAAGGATGAAATTTATGATTTTAAAGACAAAAAAGGCAAGTATTATTCCCCAAACGCTGATGCCGAGATAATTTAGAGCAAAGCCAGCAGTCGAATACGCGATCGCGTACTGGACCCCGCCATAAATTCTGCGCGGTATGTCCACATTTGCATACTGAAAGAGGACAATCAAATAGACCATGATAGACGTAATAATGGGCCCGAAAAGGACAAGCATCGGAAAAAGAAAGAAAAAACTCAAAGACACAGAAAATTTTCCAAATCTTATTACACCGAAAGAATGGCTTACGTAAGAGGCCGCAAGCAGAATGAAGAAGATCAAAAGATCGTCTTTTCTGCTTACCGACCCGTTAATCAAAAGGAGGATATAGAAAAGATTGAGAATTAAAATCGAGAAAATGAGGAAGTCTCTTTTATCCTTCATCTTGCAAATGCAACGGATCCCATCGGATCCCATGGAGGAAGGACGACTGGCTTTTCCTTTAGAGATTGCTTCATCTCTTTGGAAAGGTATTTTTTGTCGACGACTATTTCGTAGACGTATTGATCAAACCAGGAGTCGCTCATTATGAAATATCCCTTGTCTCCTATCTGATCGCCCCAACTGTTTTCAACTTTCCATTTCATGATCCTGCCTTCGCTGTTTATATCGATTCCCGTAAAAACCATCGCGTGCGTCATGAGGCTATCGCCATAATCCAGACGGCTTGCCTTATCGAATACGAATTTTGTCCCGTAAAGTTTTTCGAAGTCATATATCTCTGTGTCGAGGATTCCTTTTTCTCTTTCCATCATCTTTCCAACGTCAGCGGTGAACCATGTAAGGTTCCCATCCAAAATAGCCTTTTTTGCCATCTCTTTGAAGTCTTTAAGATCAAGGTTCAGATACGTTATACCCTTCCCTCCGATGACATTTCCAAGGTACTGAACTGTATATGTTTTCATAAATTGTTTGTCAGGCGTCGGGCAATTTATTATGCTTACGGTATCCTCGAGTGGGAATCCGAATTCTTTGTAAAATTCTACCGGCGTTATATTCTCTATTCTGTGGAAATTTCCATCTCTGTCTTTATACTCGTAATCAAAAGTTTGAGGAGGAAGGCCCATATTTATCGAAAGAATCCTGTATATCTCATCAAGCATTTCGATTTTCTTCGACTGGATACGCTTTTCAGTCTCTTTTTTCTCAACCATCGTTCTCAAAACCATCGCATCTTCTCTCAACTTTGTGTTGAGCAATTTGTTCATGGTTTCCGAATCACTCGTCTGGAAACTCTCATCCATCAATTCTTTTGGAAGGATTCCATACTTCTCTACGAGATCGACAAACATTCCCCACTGTCCGCCATCTTCGACAGGTTTTGAAAGAAGCCACATTACAAGTCGACCATGAAGATCTTCCTTTGCGGTCTCGATTATGCTTTCGAGAAAGTAATTCGCTTTTTCAAGTTTATCGTAAAACATCTGGTAACTCTGAGAAAGTTCAAAATTTTCAAGATTCAATTTATCCGCGACGCTCTCTCTTAAAAGATTAAGGCCTGCGAACATCCAGCATCTTCCACTCTTCTTTTGATTTGTAACGCCTCTTGTCTTTATCTCATTCGAAAAGACCCTGTTCATGCTTTGAACATGAAGCCTGTTAAGGGCCGCGGTGTTGATAGCGCAGTTCGAAGCCGCATTCATTGCGACCATGTTCTTTTCGGAAGATTCAAAATTTTCTCTGAACTGTTTTAAGTGTTCAAGACTTATTTTCAAATCGATCCTCTCCTTTCAGGTTTACTTTTATTCTATAACAAATTCATTGTAAATCGAATAAGTATTTATACTTCCATTACCTTGAGATCTTTGGAAATTATCAAAGAGGCCTCCGTTGATTTCAATACATCCTCGAGTGTTACCTCAGGAGATATCTCTTTCAAAATGAGTCCTTCCTTTGACGGCTCTATGACGGCCATCTCTGTAACGATTAGATCGACTCTTCTTATAGACGTTAAAGGCAGAGTACATCTTTTGACTATCTTTGGCTCTCCCTTTGTCGTGTGAGTCATAGCGACGATGACACGTTTTGCACCTGTTACAAGATCCATCGCGCCACCCATCCCTGGAATCATCTTTCCGGGAACCATCCAGTTTGCAAGATGACCCTCCTCGTCGACCTGCAAACCTCCAAGAACTGTGAGATCGAGGTGCCCTCCCCTTATTATCCCAAAAGAAAGAGCGCTATCAAAGCAAGCCGCGCCGGGAATCGCACCCACATAATTCGCGCCTGCATTTGTAAGGTCGGGGTGTTCGAGTCCTTCTTCTGGAAGTGGACTCATTCCTATTATTCCGTTTTCTGACTGAAAAAGTACTTTTATATCCTTCGGAATGTAATCTACAACAAGTGTAGGGATTCCTATTCCGAGATTTACAAGTTGGCCATTTTTAAGTTCTTTTGCGACTCTTTTGGCTATTATGAACTTTGGATCCATCATTCTCACCTGCTCTTTACTATGTAATCTATAAAAATGCCCGGTGTGTGAACCTCGTCCGGGGATATAGTTCCAACTGGCAATATTTCTTCTACTTCTGCGATCACTGTTGAGGCGGCCGTTGCCATTATAGGATTGAAATTTCTTGCCGTCAAAGAATAGACAAGATTTCCGTTACAATCAGACCTTTTGGCTTTTATGATCGCGAAATCGGCCTTCAATGGAAGTTCAAGCATGTAATCTTTTCCTTCTATGTTCATTATTTGCTTGCCTTCTGCGATTATCGTTCCTACGCCAGTCGGGGTCAAAATTCCTCCAAGTCCAAGTCCTCCCGCTCTTATCTTTTCAACAAGCGTTCCCTGTGGAACGAGTTCTACCTCGAGAAATCTTTCTATCATCTGCTTTTGTGTTTCTGGATTTGTCCCGATGTGGGAAACGATAACTTTCTTTGCGAGTTTATTCACGATAATTTTTCCCACTCCTTTATCGGGAAAGGCCGTGTCGTTGGCTATAATCGTCAGATTAGATCTTTTCTGCTTTATGATTTCATCTATCAATGTATTCGGAGAGCCAACCCCTAAAAATCCTCCAATCATCACAATTGCACCGTCAGGAATCATTTTAATGGCCTCTTCAACGTTTAAAAGGCGCACCGCGATCTCCTCCTCTTTGTTTTTTGAAGTTTCGTTTTCTGAATTTTTAAATATTATATACCGAATGAAGTCTAAATTCCGAATCATAATTTCAACAAAGTCTTATCCTTGAACAAGTAAATTCGTTTTTCGTCTAAAAAGTGAAAGAGTCTTTAGGAGGTGCGTAGATGTGAAAAAGTTTAAAGTTTTAGTTGTGATGACCCTAATGATCGCAATCGTAAGTGCCTTTGCCTATGCGGCAGATACTTCAGCCGCAACATCAACAGCGCAGCCTTACGGTTACTTGAATCCTGACGTTGTAAGTCCAGTGATAGCAGTGGCAAAGGCAGTATCGCCGGCAGTCGTAAGAATAGTTGCCACTCAGACGGTGGCCATTTCGAATCCGCTTGACCCGTTCTTCAGACAATTCTTTGGCATAACACCGCAACCTCAGCAACAACAAGAGGAAAGCGATCTTGGATCGGGAATAATATTTAATTCTGAAGGTTACGTAGTGACGAATTATCACGTTGTTGGAAATGCCAAAACAGTCCAGGTAACACTGCTTAGCGGTAAAACTTACACCGGTAAGGTAATCGGTGGCGATCCTACAAATGATCTTGCCGTCGTTAAAATAGAAGCACCTGCAGGAACGGTTTTCCCGACGGCGGTGCTTGGAAATTCAGATGATATTCAGGTTGGCGAATATGTAGTTGCGATAGGCAATCCATTTGGTCTTGATTATACCGTAACATCCGGCATAGTAAGCGCAATAAACAGAAAGGTTCCGAAACCAAATCCTTCCGGTAATGGATACAGTGGATATTACTACAACATGATTCAAACAGATGCTCCGATAAATCCAGGTAACAGTGGTGGCCCTCTCGTTGACATCCATGGCAGGGTTATAGGTATAAATACGGCCATAATCTCTCCTTCTCAGGGACAAGGCGTTGGATTTGCCATACCTATAAATACCGTTAAAACTCTTATAAATAGACTTATTCAGGGCAAAGGTCCCGGTTATTTGGGAATTCAGGTTACCGATCTGACACCAGCGCTTGCGCAAAGCCTCGGAATAAACATAGATTCTGGAGCCCTTGTGGTAAGTGTTTATCCAAATTCTGGAGCGGCTAAGGCCGGTCTTAAGATAAAGGATGTCATAGTAGAGGTAAACGGAGTTAAGATAACTGGAGCAGACAAACTCGTGAGCGTTATAAGTGAGTATGCTCCTGGAGATACCGTCAATCTTAAAGTGTACAGAGATGGAAAGTATATCAATTTTAACGTTACACTTTCATCCCAAAGCGTATTTGAAAACACGAATGTTTACAACGCAAATGGTTTCACAGTTGCGAATATAACTCCAGCCTACGCGGCCCAGTATTCAATTCCATCAGGAGTCACTGGAGTGGTAGTTACATCTGTCGATCCGAATAGCAACGCGGCGATGGCAGGGCTTGAAGTTGGCGATGTTATAACTTCTGTAAACAATCAGAAGATAAATTCTGTTCAGGACTTCTCGAAAGTTTATCAGAGCATACCATCTGGCGGAACTGTAACCATGGTTATTTATTCTCAGGGTATGGAAATGCTTGCGATATTTGGAAAGTGATCTTCCAATCCCTCCCCCTAAAAAATAACTCCACGAAAGTGGAGTTATTTTATATTTCAATCTATTGGTTCAAAGGCGTCCTTTGGAGCACCGCAATCTGGACAAACCCAGTCGTCAGGCAACTTTGAAAAAGGTGTCCCCGGTTTGATGCCGTTATCTGGATCTCCTTTTTTTGGATCATAAACATACCCACAAACCGTGCAAACATAACTTCTCATATCTTCTGCCATTAGGATCATCTCCCTCTTATTTTTTCAAAAACCAATTTTTCTAAATTTTCAAAACCTTCTCTAAATAGAGAAAGCACATCTATCATTATGTTATTTTCGTCAATCTTAGTAACGGGCTCTATGTCGAGGGCGCCTACGATATAAAAATGAAAATCGGCAGGATCGAGTCCCAATTCATTTGATCTTGCCACAAAGGATCTTGCCACTTCGTATTTGTAAGGACCTAAATAAGAAAGATTTTGAAAGGCTTTATCCACAAATCTTCTTTCAAAGTGCCTTACGCGTTCAGATATCTTCTCACTGTCGAGATTGAGAATCTTATGATACTGTGAAAAGATATATGGTGCATTTTTAATATACTCAAAATAAAAAGCGGGCCAATTTGATTTGTCCCTCTCGAGTATAAGAAAAAAATCCTGACTTCTGTCTATTAAAAGTTCCTTCATGATCTTGCCGAATATTTGCTTTCCATGTCAATTAAATCTTGAAAGGTATATTTGGAAAGGGCCTTTGTCATGGCCATATAAGCATCATTCCAGACGTATTTTATCATGCAGTAATCGAATATATCACACTTTTTTCCACTATCTCTTTCAAGACAATTAAGCCTTTTGGTAGGATTTTCCATTAAAGTAACAATATCAGAAACTCTTATCTCTGATGGTTTCTTCGCGAGTGCATATCCTCCATTTTTTCCCCTTATAGTGATAACTATCCCGGCCTTTTTTAACTGGAAAAGCAACTTCTCCATATAATCAGTTGGAACATCCTGTTTAGAGACAATTTCTTTCAAAGTTAATTTTTCGAGTCCTTTGTTCCAGGCCCTTGCAAGTTCATAAACAGCGCGGGTTGCATAGGAACTTTTTGTAGATAAATCAAGCATTCAATTAATCACCTCAAAAAAATTATATCACAAATTAAGTAGACAAATAAAATTGGTTTTAAAGCATAACAACTTGAGCGCGTAGCGGGTAGAGTTGAGAATTGAAAATTGAAAATTGAAAATGGACAATTAAAACTCCTTATTCTTTATCAATCACTTCTCGTTGATTCTATTGGCTATAAGCCATACACCAATTCATTCCTCTTCTGCCGCTCGTCATCGATCCCCGGGGGTTTTCGAGTATCGTGGGTTGACGACGATGGTAAATGGGATATGAAGGATGTTAAGACAAAAGGAGGAAATGGAAATGATCTGTGGGAACACGCGAATGTGTTCAATAGATTTAAATCTTTTCATCGTTTTGACGTGAAAAAATAAACATGGTATTTTACAATCAAAGTTAGATTGTTATATACTCATGTAAATACAATCTGCATTTTGAGGTGTGTAAATTGAAAAAGTTTGAAATTTTCCTTTTGCTCTCTTCATTTGTGGCCGTTGTTTTAATTCTTTCCGGATGTATGAAGGTTCAGTCGGGTTTCTCTTCGATAGACGCTGTAAAAAGTTTCGATCTTGTGAATCCCCAAAATCCTATGTCATTCGGACAGATATATTCTTCTCCGGCTATTTTCAATGGAAAGATATTTATAGGCGGTCAGCGTGGGCTTTTTGTCATTTCATCTACCGCTTCATGGTGCTATTCAAGCAATGCGGCAGTATATTCATCTCCTTCAATAGATGCGACGAATGATATTGTATTTGCCGGCAACAATGAAGGTCAATTGATTTACGCTTCATATCCGTTTACAAATTACAAAACAATGATGGTCTCGTATTATCCTTTGATATCATCGCCTCTTATCATCAATGGAAATATTTATGTCATTGATAATTACGGTAACATCTTCAAAATAAGTGAAAGTGGAATGGAAAAGACCTATCTTTCCACTATCGGCGGAGGAGGAAGCGGCATATGGGCAAGTCCTGTGACGAATGGAGTCAATCTTTTTGTCGGTTCGGATAACGGTATCTTTTATGCCGTGAGCCTAAATTCAGGAAATGTAGTTTGGCAGTACCAGACTGGGGGGCCGATTTACGGAACGGCAGCCATCGGAGTAAATGGCAATATTTATGTTGGGTCGGATGGGCTTTATTCTTTCACTCAAAATGGCGCTTTGAGATGGGAAAATCCTTTAGATGGATCTCAAATTTACGCAAGTCCTGTTATATCGCAAAATGGAATTATCTACGTTGGAACTACAATGGGTGAATTTTACGCCGTAAATTCTCAAAATGGTCAGACTATCTGGAGCATAAATCTCGGCACGCCAGAAGGCGGAATACTATCTTCGGCACTAATTGGAAATGATGAAATTTACGTTGAGTCGGGATACAATTTTTATGAGATAGATCCATCAAATGGAGATATTTTAAGTTATGTAGATGTGGGTTATAACGTCGAATCAAATCCGGCTTTTTACAACGGCAAGATATATTTTGGATGCGACAATGGGCGGTTTTACGAGATCTCGATATCTGGTTTTATGGCCGCAGGAGGATGGCCTATGTTCATGCACGATATTTACCATACAGGGAGACAATCATGAAAAAATCAGTTCTTGCAATTTCAATTGTGATTTTGGCCATTTTGCTTTCGGGTTGCATGTTAAGAATGAATCCTATTCAAAATACCGCTCAAACTCGTCCAGCACTTGGAAACATATTCATGCCACGTGATTTTCTCGAACAATGGTTTAAGAGTGTAAGGGTCTTTCATTCAGATACAGTCCTGCCCCAATTCATCGCTTCTCAAAATGAAATAGCCTCGACCCAGCAGGTACTTCTCAGTCCGGTTCTTTCATCTTTGCCAAGCGATTACAATTCAAATCTTTTGACGTTTTCTAATGGTGGAAATATACCGAACGTTGGAGATCAGGGATATAACAACACATGCTGGGCATTTGCAACCGTTGAATCTCTCGAAAGCGCTATGAAAGTCCAACTTGGAAACGCTGAAATTCAGTCGATCTATCCATTCATATCCAATCCTTCCTCTCCGACTCTTTCGACTCAGTTTGTCTCTTACAACGATGCTAACTGGAATATAACAGGCAATCAAAGTCTTTCTTATCAGGAAACAAACGAAGATGAAGGTGGAAATTTGTTCTTTTCCTTTTATAACCTTATAAGACGCGGTGTCCCTCTTTCTACCGACTTTCCTTATTACGGATATTATTTGAATTCTCAAAAAGATAAAGTTCCATATCCTTTCATTTTATGGGATCCGGCAAATGATTCATGGCCATACCATCTTGTAAAGCCTGTTTCAACGATTGTGATAAACCCATGGCAATTTTCAAGTTATACAACCTTTATAAACACGATAAAAAGTGCCATAATTGAATATGGTGGACTTGCGGTCCAGTTGGATGTCTATTCAGATTTTGATACATTTCAGTTGAATGAGCCGGCCGGTCCCAATGGCTGGGTATATCCAGGTCCATCTCCTTCGGCACAATTTGAAGGGGGACATGCCGTTCTTCTTGTAGGATGGGATGATAACTGGACATATGACGGCATTGACTACGGGCCAGTTTGGATTCTCGAAAACTCATGGGGATCTTCGTGGGGAGATAATGGCTTCTGGAGACAGCCAATGATAACAAAGACCGAATTTGAAAATTTAAGTGCCGCTCCATTGTGGAAAATAGAGGTAAACAGCATGTATGTCCCGTACTTTGGATCGATCAGTTCTAACTTTGCCTATTGACAAAAGGGAAAAATTTTTGTACAATGAACTTGAGTTTAATTTTGACCGGTCGGTAAAATTTTCGGCTGACAGGGAAAGGAGTATGATCTGAATGGGAATAGGCAGTGAAATCAAGGATAAGGCTACAAAGATGGCTATCAATGCAGTTCTTGGAGGGTATATAGATTATATAATCAAAGATCCGGAAGCCAATTTCGACAAAGCCATTGAGTCTCTAAAAAAATTAGAGCATACTATAGGAGGAACAGATAATCTTTCCAAATTCGCAGACTGGGTTCAGAAGAATCCGGGATCAAGGCAATGGCTTATAAACCTTTTTAAGAAAGATAAGCATGTAGTCAAGACATTCTTTACAAACTTCCTCGTAAATGTAAACCTCGGATGGCTTAAATACAATAAAGAGGAAACGATAAAAAAGAACGGATTTGCCGCTCCCTACACGATTCTCATAAGCCCTACGATGAGGTGTAACCTTAACTGCATAGGCTGTTATGCAAGCGAGTATTCACGGCAGGATGATATGCCAATCGAACTTGTGGACAGTATAATAACACAAGGAAAGGCCATAGGAACGTACTTTTACACTATTCTTGGTGGAGAACCATTTGTTAGATGGGCAGAACTTTATCCTCTTATAAAAAAACATAATGACGCCCTTTTCATGATCTTCACAAATTCAACCTTTATAACTGATAAAGTTGCCGATCAGATCAGAGAACTTGGAAATGTTTATCCTGTTCTTAGCGTAAATGGCTGGGAAGAAGAGACCGATTACATAAGAGGAAAGGGTGTCTATGCAAAAGTTCTCGCGGCAGCAGATAGGTTAAGGGAAAGAGGAATCATCTTCGGAAATTCGTTTGTCTTCATGAGGACGAATTTTGAACAGTTAACTTCTGACGAACTTTACGATTTCTGGATAGAGAAAGGTGCCTTCTTCTCGTGGCTATTCCTCTTCATGCCGGTCGGGAGAGATCCGGAAGTCGATCTTATGCCTCTTCCTTCTCAAAGAAAAGCGATGGGCGATTTTGTAAGATCTCTGAGAGCAAGAAAGCCGTACTTCCTTATGGATTTCTGGAATGACGCTCCTTCTGTAGGTGGATGTATAGCCGGAGGAAGAAGATATCTCCACATAAACAGTGAAGGATATGCCGAACCCTGTATATTTACACATTTCGCAACAGATAACATAAAGGAAAAATCTCTCGTTGAGATTTTGCAGTCTCCGTTCCTTGCAGATATAAGATTCCACCAGCCGCATTCAGATAATCTTCTTACACCGTGTATGATAATAGACAATCCATGGATTTTAAGAGAAGTTGTCGCAAAACACCATGCGAAGTCCACAGATAAAGGCGCGTCTGAACTGGTTGTTACAAAACTTGTGCCTGCGCTCGATGAATATTCGAAAGGAATTCACAAAGAACTCGATCCTGTCTGGGAAAAGGAGTTTACGAAGAATATAGAAGAGATAAAGCAAAAAGGATCCTCCCATGGAGAAGGACTTGACAGATTGTGGTTCCAGAATAATCCCGACAAGATCTTCGAATGGGCGAAAAAGTATCCATTCATTTTGGATTACGATTTCCTTCAGGCTGCAATAAAAGAAGTCAAAAACCTTGAAAAAACAAGCGCAGTAGGAAAGTAAAAGACAATTTATAAAAATAAGGCCCAGTAAAAACGGGGCTTTAAAATATAATATAAAGGATGTGCTGAAATGGAAAAAGAAGAGAAAATAGAGTATTTAAGATCTTCGCTGATAAAGATGAAAAGTGTTGTAGTGGCTTTTTCTGCTGGGGTCGATAGCACTTTTCTTCTTAAATTCGCGCTTGACACTCTTGGAAGAGACAATGTTCTGGCCGTTACGGTCTCTTCACCTATAAGGTTTGAAAATGAAAGTTCTCAGGCTGTCAAAATTGCAAAAGAGTTGAATGTGAGGCATGTAATAATAGATCTGGATGAAACAAAGGATGGGAACTTCGCTAAAAATGATCCTTTAAGATGTTATTATTGCAAATACCTGACCTTTTCAAAATTAAAGGAATTTGCGCGGAAAGATGGAATCGAGTTCGTAATCGATGGCACCAATTACGATGATGTATCGAAGGATTACCGGCCCGGACTCAAAGCCCTTTCAGAGCTCGGCATCTTCAGTCCTCTCAAAGATGCGCAATTGACAAAAAAAGAGATAAGAGAACTTTCAAAGCAGATGAATCTTCCGACATGGGATAAATTTCCGCAGACATGTCTTGCGACACGTTTTCCTTATGGTATGGAAATAACTATGGAGAGACTTAAAAAAGTTTCAAAGATAGAATCTTATCTTGAGACGTTGGGTCTTAAAGTTCACAGGGCAAGATATCACGATGACAGGACTTTGAGAATAGAGGTGCTGCCGGAAGACTTTTCAAAGTTAATGGATAGCAAGAATGAAATAATAATGATGGCAAAAGAAATGGGGTTTAATTACATCACTCTCGATCTTGAAGGATATAGGAGCGGAAGTTTAAACGAGGTGTTAAAATGATAGGCAAGGATTTGAAAAACGTACTTGAGAATCTTAAATCTGGAAAGATAAGTGTTGAAAAGGCAATCGAGATTATCTTAGATCCCGGCTACGATGACATAGATTTTGCGCGTGTAGATGTTGATAGATCGAAAAGAAGAGATTTTCCAGAAGTCATCTTTTGCGAGGGTAAAAGCGATGAACAGGTCGTAAAAATCTTTGAAAAATTGGGAAAATATTCTCCGAATTTGCTCGGTACGAGAGCAAATCGATCAACATTTGAGATGGTAAAAGAAATCTTTCCTCAGGCCCAGTACAACCCCATTGGAAAGACCATAACCATAGAAAGGGAAAAACCTGCTGAAAAGGGTTCCATAATGGTAATCAGTGCTGGGACATCTGATCTTCCGGTTTTGGAAGAATGTTTTGAAACGGCACGCATTATGGGGAATAAAGTGTCAAGACTTGTGGATGTGGGAGTTGCAGGAATTCATAGAATTCTTTACAATGTGGATCTTCTCGATAGTGCAAGGGTTATAATTGTAATAGCCGGAATGGATGGAGCATTGCCAAGCGTTGTTGCTGGCCTTGTTAAAAAACCTGTTATAGCCGTTCCTACAAGCGTTGGGTATGGTGCCAACTTCAACGGTCTTGCACCGCTTTTGACCATGCTAAACAACTGCTCGGGTGGTATTGGTGTTGTAAATATAGACAACGGTTTTGGGGCTGCCTACCTTGCAAATCTTATAAACAAAATCGGAGAGGAGTGATCTTTGTGGACGCTTATTTTGAGATGTTTTCGGGCATAAGCGGAAATATGACTCTTGGGGCTCTGATAGATCTCGGACTTGATCCCGAACTTTTGAAATCCGAACTTGGGAAATTACATTTAGAAGACGAGTACGAGATAATAACACAGAAAGTTTCAAGGTCTCACATAGGTGGAACTTACGTTGATGTGAAATTGCACCATCACGATCATGATAAAGATCACGAGCATCATGATCACGATCATGAACATGAGCATCATGGAAGAAATTTGGAAGACATAAACAGAATAATAGATTCAAGTGCGCTGTCGAAAAATGTGAAGGAAAAAAGTAAGGCCATCTTTATGAACCTTGCGAAGGCCGAGGCAAAAGTTCACAGAACGGAGATCAACAAGATCCATTTCCACGAAGTGGGGGCAGTTGATGCGATCGTCGACATAGTAGGTTCTGTCATAGGATTTGAACTCTTGGAAATTGATAGAATATACGCCTCCGCTATAAACACAGGTCAGGGATATGTAATGGCCGCGCACGGAAAGTTGCCCGTACCGGCGCCTGCTACGGCCGAGTTGCTAAAGAATGTTCCGATATATTCAAGTGGTACGGAAAAAGAACTTACAACACCAACGGGCGCTGCCATAATAACAACCTTAGCCTCTTATTTTGGTCCGAGACCTCTCATGAGCGTGGAGAAGATCGGGTACGGTGCAGGCACATATGAGATAGAGATACCGAATCTCTTGAGAATAAGCCTTGGAAAAGTGGAAAGAATTTCCAGAAAAGTGAAGGTTATAGAAACGAATATCGACGATATGAATCCGCAGTTTTACGAATCAATAATGGAAAGATTGTTTCACGAAGGCGCTTTAGACGTTTATTTTACACCCATTCAGATGAAAAAGAATCGCCCGGCCGTCAAGATAAGCGTTATTACCGAAGAACAGAACGTCGAAAGGATAAATGCCATACTTTTGAAGGAAACAACAACTTTAGGAGTCAGGATCTTTGACGTTGAAAGGGAAACTCTCGAAAGAGAGACAAAAGAGGTAAACACAAAATGGGGAAAGGTAAGGGTAAAGGTAGGATTGCTCAACGGGAAAGCGGTCAACTTTTCTCCAGAATATGAAGATTGTAAAAAGATATCATCTGATTTCGGCGTACCAATCAAAGAAGTTTATATGAACGTTTATTCGGCTCTTGAATTTAAAGAGTGAAGAACCTAAGAAATATTTGTGCCACATGCCAGATTGATGTCTGAAAGATGATTTTGTCATTATAAAAAAGGAGGAATTAAAATGTCTGTTGTTTATTTTACGGATATGACGACAACGCCGGGAATGGGGCTTCTTGACAAATTGAGAATCCTTATAGATAAGGCCGGGATTTCTAAAATAATTAAAAAGGATGATCTCGTCGCGGTAAAGATTCACTTTGGAGAATACGGAAATATGGCTTACATAAGGCCCAATTACACGCGTGTTGTGGCGGACAGGATCAAGGCACTTGGAGGAAAGCCGTTTCTTACAGACGCGAATACGCTCTACAAAGGAAGCAGAACGAATGCCGTGGATCATTTATGGACCGCAACCGTTAATGGCTTTGCTCAAGAAGTTACGGGAATGCCAGTAATAATAGCCGACGGTCTAAGAGGAAATGATGAGACAGAGATACCGGTCGATGGCGAATATGTAAAAAATGCGAAGATAGGTTCTGCGATAGCCCTTGCAGATGTTATCATAGCCCTTACCCATTTCAAAGGCCATGAACAGACAGGCTTTGGTGGCACTTTGAAAAATCTTGGGATGGGATCGGCCTCGAGAGCGGGTAAACTCGAGCAACATTCGACATCAAAGCCCATTGTCAATGTTGATAATTGCACAGCCTGTGGAATGTGTGAAAGATACTGTCCGACCGGCGCTGTCAAAGTTGTCAAATTTGAGAACGGAAAAAGGTATGCTGTTATAGATTACGATACCTGTATAGGTTGCGGTCAGTGCGTTGCAATGTGCAATTATGGAGCCATGGTTCCGCAATGGAATGCTTCGTCAGAACTTTTGAGTATGAAAATTGCCGAGTATACAAAGGCTGTTCTTAAAGACAAAAAAGGATTGTTCGTCTCTTTTATAACAAATGTTTCTCCCGACTGCGATTGCTGGTCAATTAACCGCCCTCCTGTTGCTCCGGACATAGGGATCGCGGCAAGCACAGATCCTGTAGCCCTCGATCAGGCATGCATAGATCTTGTGATAAAGAATGTCGGAAAAGATCCATTCAAGGAAGTTCACCCGGATGTATCGTGGGAAGCACAACTCGAGCATGCCGAAAAGATAGGACTTGGAAGCAGAAAGTATGAATTACAAACTGTCGGTATAGCGTTAAGGTAAGATTTTGCTATAGTATTTGATTATGGTAAAATATTTTGAAAAGTTAAAAATCAGGAGGGATTTTAATGTCTGGTCACAATAAGTGGGCCAATATAAAACACAGAAAAGAAGCGCAAGACAGCAAAAAGTCAGCCGAATTCACCAAGATAATAAGAGAGTTAACGGTTGCGGCACGTTCGGGTGGTGGAGATCCAGATATGAATCCACGCCTTAGGGTGGCGATTGAAAAGGCGAGAGAGGCTAATATGCCAAAAGACACCGTTGAAAGGGCTATAAAAAGAGGAACCGGCGAACTTGAAGGTGTGAATTATGAAGAAATAATGTACGAAGGATATGCGCCTGCCGGTGTCGCTCTTTACATAAGCACATTGACCGATAACAAAAATAGAACTATCGCGGATATCAGGCATGTGCTTACAAAGTACGGTGGCAGTATTGCCGAAGGTGGTAGCGTCTCATGGCAATTCGAAAGAAAGGGCGTCATAACAGTATCAAAGGAAAATGTCTCTGATCCGGACGAATTCATGATGAAAGCAATAGACGCTGGAGCCGAAGACATAAAGGAAGATGAAGACACATACACGATCATGACACAACCAGAGTCCCTTTACAAAGTTGTCGATGCTTTGAAGGATGAATACAAAATAGACTCGTATGAGCCCACCTTCGTGTCCAAGATGAACGTTCATGTAAGTGGAAAGGATGCCGAAAAAGTTCTCCAACTTATAAATGCCCTCGAAGAATTAGATGATGTTCAGGAGGTTTATTCTAATTTCGATATTGATGACAAAGAACTCGAAGAAATAATGTCGAGAATCGGCTGATAAAATGCTTCAGCGCGTAGATCTTCACTTTCACAGTAATCATTCCGACGGCGTTTTTCCGGTAAGAGACGTGCTTGAGATTGTTGCCGGCGGCAATGTTGTTTTTGCCTCTCTGACCGATCACGATTCTATAAATGGTGTGAAAGAGGCTCTCGAAATAGCGCCGCGTTTGGGAATAAAATTAATCCCGGGCGTTGAAATTTCGACGATGTATGAAGATGGAGAGGTTCACATACTTGGATACGATTTTGACCCTGACGATAAAAACTTCAACGAATTTTTACGAGTTAGATTTGAAGAAAGAGTTGAAAAGGTACGTCAGACAGTTAAGAAATTGAATGATTTGGGTTATAACATAACTTTTGACGATGTGATGGAGCAATCACCTGGGCCATTTGTCGGAAGGCCAAATGTTGCAAGAGCTCTTTTGCAGAAGGGGTATATAAAGGCATTCAAAGATGCTTTTACCCCTGAACTTATAGGAGACAAAGGAAGAGCCTACGTTCCTCCAAGAGGACTCGATCCGCGTGAAGCCATTCACAGAATTCATCTTGCAGGTGGATGGGCAGTCCTTGCGCATCCAGGCCTTTACAAAAATAACATAAAGGCTGGCCTTGAAGAGGTTGATATAATGAAGATGATAGAATGGGGTCTCGATGGGATAGAGGCTTACCATTCACAGCATACCACAGCCCAGTCGAAATTTTATCATGAAATCGGAAGAATTCACGGCTTGAGGATAACTGTGGGAACCGATTACCATGAAGGGACGTATCCGATAGAGATAATGAATGTTCCAAGAGAAGTTATTCTCGAACTTTTGAAGATCGCAAGGTGATCGATTTGAAGAAGATGGTACTGTTTGGGTTGGCACTTTTGATAGTCTTTATTGCGTTTGGTGCTCCAAGAAGTACCATTTTTTTGTCCGTGGGTCCTTCGGTATCTTCAAAATTAACCATAAATTCATCCGTTCAAATGGATCTTGAATTCTGGGTTGCGAGGGTTGAAGGTTATTTTTCTACCTCTATTTATGCTGGAAACAATACGATTTTCTTCACGCCTTACGCATCGCAACTTTTCAAGTACGTGGATTTTGACTGGGGTATCTTTAAAGTCGAATATGGTGCGACTTCTACACATTCAGATTCATTTTTGACACCTTGGGATATAGGCACTCTTCCGAACGGATGGAGCGTTTTCTTAAATGGAAAAGCTGGAGATAACGAGCTTTCTTTCGCGTACGATAGAGGCACATATTTCGCAAGGCTGAAAAGTTTTATCTACCTTGATACTTTTTGGTACCAAAATGCCTTTTTAATTACAACGAAGGTAGGCTCTATCTTTTTTATGGCTGGTAAGAGCGGGAATGCTTATGGATTTGGAATTGCGGGAAATTACGGAGATTTTTCTAATACTCTTATGGCCTTTTCTGATCCTGTTAATCTTTTCCCAAATTTGAATTGTCAGATACCATCTCGATACGCATGGATATCATCTTACAAAACCGGTGATCTGTCTTTGATCTTTGCCATGACAGAAAAAGAATTTGAGATCGAAGGTAAAATTCCCTTTGAATTTTTGAATGGAAATATGTTAGTTTCATTTTCAGGATATTATGTAAGCCAGTACCAACCTCTTTACGATATCGGAGGGTATATATCTTACACCAAGCCGATTTCGGACAATCTCGATCTTTTTGTTGATATCGCCTCGAACGGAAACCTTATCGGAATCCAACCATCTTCTCCGGTTCTGTGGGCTGGAGTGAAATGGAGGTTTTGAATTGTTAGACGATAAATCTTTCATGAAATTTGCCGAAGAGATAAGAAAATATCTCAATTTTGACATGTCAGGTTATAAAATAGAAAGAATGAAAAGAAGAGTAGACCTTTTAATGAAGAGATATGGTTTTGACGATTACGACAGTTACATAAAAGTGCTGAAAGAAAATCCATCAAAAGAAAGAGAATTTTTTGATAGAATAACTATAAACGTTTCCGAATTTTTTAGAAATCCAGATAGATGGGAAAAATTCAAATCTTTTCTCTCTTCCGAAATCAAAAGATCGAGCACTGCGAAGATATGGAGCGCAGGCTGTGCGACTGGAGAAGAGCCATACACGGTTGGGATAATACTTGAGGAGTTAAACGCCCCTTCAGGTTTTAGCGTTTTAGCGACGGACATAGACAATGATGCCTTGGAAATCGCAAGGGACGGCATCTATGAGTCAAAATCTCTCGTTAACGTTGACAAACCACTGCTTGCAAAGTATTTTACGCAGATAGACAGTTCGCACTGGAAAATTTCTGAAAGAGTAAAGCGGAGAATAAATTTCAAAAGGCATAACATGCTGTCAGATCCCTTTGAAAAAGAGTTTTACGCGATAATATGCAGAAATGTCGTTATATACTTTGAGGCAGATATCAAAGACAAGTTGTATGCCAATTTTTCTAAATCTTTGAAAAGTGGCGGTATACTTTTCATAGGTGGAACAGAAAGGATCTTCAATGCTTTCCAAATCGGCCTTCAACCAATAGAGCCATTTTTCTACAGAAAAGTGTGAATCATGATCTTTCAATGGATTGTGGCCGCGATTGTTATATTGCTCGATCAACTCACGAAATACATTGTTTCTACGAGAATGTCCCTGTGGGAAAGTATTCCTGTCTTAGGGCATTTTGTTAATATATTTTACGTCAAAAATACCGGCGTCGGCTTTAGTCTTTTCGAATTTAAAAGTGAATTTGTCGAATATTTAACCATTACGATCATTGCCGGCGTGGTGCTCTTTTCATTTTTGTGGAAAGATAAATCGAGATTTTTTCGTCTTTCAATGGGGCTGTTAATAGGAGGAGCCATATCCAACAATTTGATAAGCAGACCTATTTTTGGGTACGTGGTGGATTTCATTCAGATAGGATGGTGGCCTGTTTTTAACGTGGCAGATTCATGTGTGGTTGCAGGCGCAATAGGACTTGGAATATATTTTTTGAGAAGAAGTTATGGAAGAAACTCTTAAAATTACGATCACAAACCGTGAGGCAAGAAATAGGATAGATCTTGCAATGATAGAGTTTGCCCCTTCAAAAACATCGAGGACTGTGATCCAAAATCTCATAAAGTCTGGAAAAATAAAGGTCAATTCGAGAATCGTAAAACCTTCGTACAAATTGAAGATAGGAGATGTTATCGAGGCGACCTTTCCTCCTCCCGAGATTCCACAAATAGATCCAGAAGAAATTCCTCTTAAGATCATTTACGAAGATGATTCGATAATAGTCATTAACAAACAAAGCGGCCTTGTTACCCATCCGACGTTGAAAAAGACAACGGGAACACTTGTAAATGCGCTTTTGTGGTACTCGAAGGGATCTTTTTTCCCGTATATAGTCCATAGACTTGATAAAGATACAACCGGTGTGATCGTTGTAGCCAAGAATCCAGATGTTCAAAGGATCCTCTCTGCCCAGTTCAAAGCAAGGCAAACTTCGAAGATGTACTTTGCAATAGTCAATGGAACTCCTGATCAGAAAGAAGGGGAAATACTCGCTCCCATAGCGAGAAATCCTCAGGTTAGAACAAGAATGGACGTTTTAAATTGGGGAAGACCATCACACACTATTTACAGGGTTATAAAAAAATTTGGGACGTCTTCACTTATAACCGTTAAAATCATGACGGGACGTACCCATCAGATAAGGGTTCACATGAGTTATTTGGGAAATCCTGTCTTAGGTGATAAAATATATGGTAAGAAAAATAACGATTTTGATTGTCAAAGGCAGATGCTTCACGCCGCGATTCTTGAGATAAATCATCCGATCAGCGGGGAACGTATGAGATTTGTTGCTCCTCTTCCTGAGGACTTTAAGCAGATGCTCATAAAATTGTCTGGAGGAAAACATGCTAAATGATGTAAGAGTCTTTCTTTTCGAAGCGCTTGAAACTGTTCCGGCGGTTTTAATGGCGATTGTCCTTCATGAATATTTCCATGGTCTTGCTGCTTACATGCTTGGAGATGACACGGCGAAAAGAGCCGGAAGGCTGACTTTAAATCCGTTAAAACATCTCGATCCGATCGGAACTCTTGCGCTAATATTTTTTCATTTTGGGTGGGCAAGGCCGGTGCCCATAAGTTTTTGGAAATTGAGAAACCCACGCAGAGATATGGTTATAGTCTCTCTTGCAGGACCTCTTGCGAATCTCATAACCGGCTTTATAGCCGAATTTATATACATAAGATCAAACCTTTTCATTTACGCAAGATATGCGCCAATTCTTCCGCTTCCGACCATTGTGACAAACCCATACATGTCTTATTTCGCCGATGCCTTTGGAATCTTCATTTACATAAGTTATGTGCTCTTTGTCTTTAACCTTATTCCGATACCTCCTCTCGATGGATCAAAGGTGCTCGATGCGTTTTTGCCGACGAAATATATGAACTGGATCTTGAAATACGAAATATATGGCACGATAATCCTTTTTGTTCTCATACTTTTAGGAGTTGTTTATATCATTCTCAATCCGGCAGTTAACTGGCTTGTTATAAATTCTGCCAGACTATTTGTATGGTGATAGAATGGATTACAAAATAAAGGTTTACATAGATAACATAGATTTTGACAGGACGACGATCGAAGATTCAGTGGAATTTGTGGATCTTAAAAATGCTTCTGTTATCCTTTCGGATCATGTTATAAATGATGCGAGGCCGGTTTGTGTTATGAAAAATGGCTCTTTTGATATCCATTACAAAGGCCGTGTATCTCATATCGAAAGTGACGATCTGTTTCTTGCCATAGGAATGGCCATATCTCTTTTGGACAATTTCAAAAATACGTTCATTTACAGAAATAGGTTTAGAGTCCTTTTTGTAAGAATGTTAGAATCTTTCATAATAAATGAAGAAGTTGAAGATATAAATGGTATGAGCCATTCGGAAAGAGTTGCCAAACTCGCGAAAAGATTTGGAGAATATCTTGGAATAAAAGGCGATGATCTTGATAAACTCGTTGAATTTGCGATGCTTCATGATATAGGAAAGATAGGTCTCGAGCAGATTTTACTTTATTCGCCAACGAGAATAAGGAACTGGCTTCACAACGGACGTGATCATACGGTCGTTGGCTCTATATTTTTAGCGACGACGGGAATTTTAATGGACGCGGCCCCCGTGGCGCGCAGCCATCACGAAAGATGGGATGGAAAAGGGTATCCTGACAAACTTAAGGGAAAAGAAATTCCATATTACGCGCGAATAATAGGCATTTGTGATTTTTTCGATGAGGCTACCAACACGGTCTCTTCGGAAATCTCTACGAGACCTCTTGAAAAATACGAAGCACTTGAGATGATAAAGGCAAATGCAGGTACAATGTTCGATCCAGAATTGACAGAAAAGTTTGTTGAGATGATGGAGATGGAAGTATAGAATGAACACCATGCATCCGTCTTTGACTGGGCAGGAACAAGCGGTTACTTTTTCGAAGAACTCCGACAAAGCACTCCCGTGTCGCACGGAAAGCTCCACTTATGGCTGCTTCCTCTCGGACCTGACCAGGTTCGTGGGATTCCGTCGCACAGGACCTTGTCTTCAACGTTCTCGAAGAAAGTCCCATTTCTTACCCCTGCCAGCCTCGGAACGGCTTTCAGCCCCGCATAAAGCGGATTTCGGGTTGAGGGAACCGCTAACTCCCCGCTTAGCATGGTGTTCATAAAGATTCTAACATATAAAAGACGAAAAACAAAGAGGTGGATCTTGTGAAGGTGCTTGGAATCGATCTTGGCGGTACAAAGGTTGCGATGGGAATTGTCGATGAGAATGGTAATATCTCGAAGAAGAAAGTTATAGACACTAAAACGGAAGAAGGATTCGAATCAGTTACCCAAAGAATAGCACAGGCGATAAAAGAAATAAATGACAAAGAGATAAAGATGATAGGAATAGGATCGCCGGGATCCATAGATCATGAAAATGGAGTTGTAAGGTTCTCACCAAATTTTCCTGGATGGATAAATGTTCCTCTCGCTTCTGCTATCTCTTCAAAAGTGGGATTGAAAGTTGTCGTCGAAAATGACGCGAATGCCTTTGCGGTTGGAGAAAAATGGTTTGGAGTCGCGAAGGGATACAGAAATGTTCTCGGGCTTACACTCGGTACCGGTGTTGGAGGAGGAATCATCTGCGATGACAAAGTTTTCAGGGGATCGACTGGTATAGGAGCGGAACTCGGCCATGTCATAGTCGAGCCGAATGGATATCTGTGCGGTTGCGGAAATCACGGATGCCTTGAGACTATAGCATCGGCGACGGGAATTTCGAGACTTGCGCGCGAATGGAAAGAGAGATATCCAGATACGATAATAAAAGATTTCAGCGCAAAAGAGGTCATGGATGCTGCCAAAAAAGGAGATCCTCTCGGCATGAAGGTCTTCGAAAGGGTAACGGATGCCCTCGGGATAGCGATAGGATCATTTGTTCACATATTCAATCCAGAAATAATAGTAATCGGAGGAGGGGTGTCAAGGGCAGGTCAATTCTTGCTCGACGGCATAGAAAAGAAGACCCATGAAAATGTTATGAGATCTTTCTGGGGAACATACAAGATCGTTTTAAGCAACCTCGTCGATGATGCAGGTATATATGGCGCTGCCTCAATGTGCTTTGAGGAATTAAGGAATGATAAAGGCATTACTCGTTGATTCGGAGTGGAAACTTAGCAGATTTTTAGAAGGTAAAGAATATTCTACGGTCAGGCCTGACACTCCTTCAAAGATAGAAAGATTAAAGTTGGAATTTTTTTCAAACTCTCTTTTTGGGAAAAAAGATTTGCTTTTAAAGTCAATAGATAAGTGGGAGAAAGAGGAAAGAAACTGGCTGATGAAAAATCTTTCTTCCTATGACAGGAATATCTTTATAACATCAGAAGATCCGGATTTGATAAAAAAATTTGGCTTCGAAGATCTTTCGAGCCCAAAACAATGGGACATAAACGGATGGATGGAAGAAATAGAGAATATTTGCCGGTTCTTTGGTGTTAAAATAGATGAAAAGGGAAAAGAACTGATTTTAAATAGAACATGGAATATAGATTTGATGGCAAAGGAGATCGAAAAGATCTCCATATTCTCAAAAACGCCTTCTTATGAAGATATCGAAAAGATAGTGCCTTCTTATTCCGCGCCTTTTGCTTTTGACTTTTACAGGCGTTTTTTTGAAAGAGATCCATCATCTTTGAAGCTTTTAAAGGATCTTATTCAGGATATACATCCGATGATAATACTCAGAGGTCTTGAAAAGACGGCGATCACGGTTGGAAAACTTTTATCCGACGTTAAGACTGAGTACTCATGGGATGATGTAAAGCAGATTTCTAAATCTTTTTCGATTCCGGTACCACAAGTGGCAGATCTTGTAGGCTTCCCTTTGGGCGGAAAGAAGAGAAAGAATATTTTGCAGATCTGGGATTATGAGAAAATAAACGGATTGATCGAAGATTTTCAGGATGCCGAGATAAGAATAAAAAATGGAAATGATCCTTTCTTTGAAATCATCAATCTTGTAAGCAAGTGGGTAAAAGGAGGGGTACTATCAATTTGAGTTTATCTAATTTTTTTGTTACTTACTGGCCCGTTATTTTAATAGTGGGCTTTGTTTTAACCTTTTTCGGTTACTATCTTGTGAGAATATCTCTTGCTATTATAGGACTTATCGCAGGTCTGTATCTGGGTCAATACCTGTGGATCAATTACGTGATCAAAAATTTCACGATGTCTCTATCTAATGAGAAAATATTTCATATCGTTTTAGTCCTTATAATTGCTTTTCTTGTTACCTCTCTATTCGTCGCTCTTTACAAATTTGCGCTTTTCATGCTTGGTTTTATCGCAGGAGGAATGATATCATATTACATATACAACTGGATCGTATCGGCGCTTAGTCTGAATATAAACCAAGGCCAATGGGTAAAGATTGGTGTTTTTATCGTTTTTGGGCTGATCTTTGGCCTTATAACGATATTCAACGAAAGAAGAACGGTTGGAACGGCAATGGCTGCGATAGGAGGACTTGTGACATCCTTTGCCATCCTCATTCCCCTTTCAGGTTATTTCAACGTGAAATCAACCGATCTTCTTGAAGTCCTTGTAAGCGGAAAAAATCTTGCGATCTTGACAGTTTTTGTGGTGATATTTCTTGCTTTATCTATACTTTCTGTCGCAATACAAATGGGGCTGAAAAGAGGTAAAAAGGGTGAAAGCAAAGATCAGGGGTAACTCAAAGATTGAAGGAGAGGTAAGTGTAGGAGGGGCAAAAAATTCTGCCCTTCCAGTTCTTGCGTCTTTAACTCTTATATCCAAAGAGGTTTTAGTCGAAAAGATACCAGATATATCTGATGTGGCTGAAATGATATCAATGATAAGAGCTGCGGGTATCAGCGTTAATTTTACAAAAAATATAGTCACTGCAAAACCATCGAATTTAAATGGAGAGATAAAAGGCCTTGGATCTAAAATAAGGGCTTCTATTCTTTTGCTTGGTCCTCTTGCTGTGAGGACGGGCCATTCGAGGATACTTTACCCCGGAGGATGTCCAATAGGCGAAAGGCCGATCGATATTCATCTTGAAGGGTTAAAAAAACTCGGCATCGATATAAAAGAAGAAGGAGATTTCATAGAAGCAAAATTTGTAAAATCTCCACGTGATGTAAAGATAGAGATGCGTTTTCCAAGTGTTGGAGCGACAGAGCATCTCATGATGACTTCAGTTTTGCTTAAAGGAACGACTGTTGAGATTTCAAATTGCGCAAGGGAACCTGAAGTTGTAGACCTTGGAAGATTCCTTGTTTCTATGGGCGCTAAAATATCTGGAATCGGGACTGACAGAATAAGAATCGAAGGAATAGAAAGTCTTGACAGCACAATTTATTCGATAATAGGAGATAGGATAGAGGCCGGTACCTATATGATAGGAGCCCTTTCAACCGGCGGCACGCTTAAGATAAATGGCATAGGAAATGAGATAGACAACGTTGTGAATTTTTTGAAAATTATAGGATCAAAAATAGAGGTACTTCCGAACTCATTGATAGTTTATCCCTCAAATGTAAGAGGATTTCATTTTGTGACCGGTCCTTATCCTGAATTCCCGACCGATCTTCAGCCTCAAATGGCACTTCTCGGTTTTTCTGCCGACGGTCCCTCTGAGATAATCGAAAGAGTTTTTGAGAGCAGGTTCAAACACGTTGAAGAACTGAAAAAGATGGGAGCAGATATATCTGTCAGCGGAAACAGGATAAATATAAGACCATCGAAATTGCATGGCGCCGTTCTTGTCGGAAATGACTTGAGAGAAACAGCAACTGTAACTTTTGCGGCCGCAATTGCAGATGGCCCAAGCGAGATAGACAAATTTGAGATAATATTCAGAGGATATGAAAAATTTTTAGAAAAATTGAAAGATATGGGAATATTCGCGGAAATAATCCAAATAGATAGAGAGGTTTCATGAAGGATTTAATTCTTTCGGTCGATTGCGGAACCCAGAGTTTAAGAACTTTTCTTTTTGATTTTGCTGGAAAGATTTCTGCCTTTTCGAAAATTGAATATGAACCTTATGTGAGCGTTCAGCCGGGATGGGCAGAACAGGACGTAAGAGTTTATTGGAAAGCCTTTTTAGACGCTATAGGCGCTTTGAGAGATCAAATAAAAGATTTTGAAAAAAGAGTGGCAGCAATAACCGTTACAACGCTTAGCGATACGATGGTAAATGTGGACAAGAGTGGAAATCCGCTCAGGCCCGCCATTTTATGGCTTGATCAGAGGAAAAATTTCTTGAATCTTAGAAAAAGACCTTTTTTGATGCATCTTTCTCACATCATTGCAGGGATGGATGAGCCTGTTAGAATCCTCCAGAGCGAAAGTAAGGTTGACTGGATCAGAAATAATCAGCCAGAGATATGGAAAAACACACACAAATTTCTACAAATCTCCGGCTTTTTTAATTTCATGTTAACGGGAAAATTCGTCGATTCCGTTTCATCTCAGGTTGGCCATCTTCCATTCGATTACAAAAATAGAAGATGGGCTACGCAAAAGGACATCTCCTCAATTCTTTTTTATGTAGAGCCTGAAAAACTGCCCGATCTTGTAGAACCATCTCAGGAAGTTGGAAAAGTTACTTCACAGGCCTCTAAAATCACCGGCCTTTTGGAAGGAACGCCTGTTATCGCCAGTGGATCTGACAAAAGTTGCGAGGCTCTTGGAAGCGGTTGCGTTAACAGCAAGAGATCCAACTTAAGTCTTGGTACTATGGCCTCGATACAGGTAATATCGAAAAAATATTTCGAGCCTGTAAGGTTTATGCCCGCATATCCGGCCGTTATTCCCGGCGCTTACAATCCATCTGTCTCTGTTTTCAGGGGTTTTTGGATGGTCACGTGGTTTAAAAATGAATTCGGCTTTAAAGAAAGGTTAGACGCAGAAAGACTTGGTATCTTTGAAGAGGCATTGTTAGACGAGATGATTTCAAAGGTACCGACTGGATCATTAGGACTTATATCTCAGCCTTACTGGGGGCCTGGATTGAAGATGCCCGAGGCAAAGGGGTCCTTTATAGGTTTTGGAGAAATTCACACGCGATCCCATATGTACAGGGCAATGATAGAAGGAATAGGATACGCGCTCTTTGAAGGCCTTCAGCATATAGAAAAGAATGGAAAAATAAAAATTGAGAATATTTCCGTATCTGGCGGAGGAGCCAAAAGCGATGATGTGTGCCAGATCATGGCAGATATCTTTGGCCGTCCAGTTCAAAAGAGCGAGACAAATGAAGCCTCCGGCTTGGGAGCGGCAATGGTCGCAGGTGTCGGTCTTGGAATTTACAGTGACTTTGGAAGTGCGACGGCTAACATGGTAAGGTTTCAAAAAGAATTTCTGCCGGACATTAATAACAACGATCTTTACCAGAAGATCTTCAGAGAGGTTTATCTGCACATATATCCAAGGCTTAAAAAGTTGTACAAAAACATAAGAAGAATAACGAATTATCCTGAAATAAAAAGATAGGCACTTA
>PNIW01000022.1 GCA_002878315.1 Mesoaciditoga sp.
GACACTTATTAGGAATCCATAAAATGGAATTGAAAGAGCTACATTTAATGTTGGGTCTTTGTCAAATTATACACAAATGAATCCATAAAATGGAATTGAAAGAACAAATACACATATTGGTTAATTACGTCAGTGCGTAGTTCGAATCCATAAAATGGAATTGAAAGAGATTTTATTATGTCCATCACTGGAATCCTTGACAACTTTTCGAATCCATAAAATGGAATTGAAAGAGGTGCAAAAGCAAAAAACTTACAAAAGCATAAATGCAAATGAATCCATAAAATGGAATTGAAAGAACTCTTTAGCTAATGCCTCTCCCCAATTTGTTATTTGCATCCGAATCCATAAAATGGAATTGAAAGGCTAATCCGCTGAATAAATCCATATATTTCCTTAAAAGAATCCATAAAATGGAATTGAAAGAAGATATATTTAAGTGAAACTGAGTTAAGAAAATACATAAAAGAATCCATAAAATGGAATTGAAAGTTTCCCACGCTTAATATAATCCCTTCTCGATAAACTCTATGAATCCATAAAATGGAATTGAAAGATATGTAAAGGAAAATCGTTAAATAATAGATAAAAGTGTAATGTGAATCCATAAAATGGAATTGAAAGATTAACAGTTCTATCTTTTAGATACAAATCAACAGCCTCCCTGAATCCATAAAATGTAATTGAAAGTAATGCAGGGCTGGTTATGTGATAATGATGTTTTGATAAATGAATCCATAAAATGGAATTGAAAGATTGATTCACAAAGCAAATTACTAGCCGAGTCAAATACAACAGAATCCATAAAATGGAATTGAAAGTGCTACCTCCTCTCGATTTTTATCCTGTCTGGTTCAACCGTGAATCCATAAAATGGAATTGAAAGGGCTCCCTAGGGTCTGAGGATCGGCAGGCTCTCAGGCAATACGAATCCATGAAATGGAATTGAAAGTTCTTTATATCCTCCATTTTTCTCCCCGAAAAAATAAGAGAATTTATGAAATGGAATTGAAAGATATGTTAACAATATGCAACAATCAACATTTACAATAACGCGAATCCATGAAATGGAATTGAAAGTAATAGATATAGCTGTTTTAAATAAAACAAAAACATGAAAAGAATCCATGAAATGGAATTGAAAGTATGATGATATGCTTTTTGCTTTTTCTAATGTAATTCTCAGGAATCCATAAAATGGAATTGAAAGACGGAGGGATTCTGTAATTCTTCTGACATTTCTCTCCCCGAAAGAATCCATAAAATGGAATTGAAAGATACAGATGGGGGGATTAAGCCATGTCGGGGCGTGAGGAGAATCCATAAAATGGAATTGAAAGACTATTCTCCACACAGGCACATTACCATCAAATTCACGAATCCATGAAATGGAATTGAAATAGGATAAAATACAAAAATATTTAACTTAAAAAATAAATTATTAATTATTTTTACTCAAGAAAATAGGATCTATTATTATTAAATTGCTTATTTCTCCTAAAATTTTTGGTAAAGTCGATAAATCTTTTATTTCCATGATATCTCCTTTCTTATTTTCTCCTAAAATTTTTGGTAAAGTATTCTTAACTAAGCTACCTGTGGGCAATAATACCATATATGAAATTACTTTATTTAATACGCCATCAGCAAATATTGCTACCTTATCTAACTTATCGGTATATATATCAACGCCAATTTTTCCTTCAGCATAAGCTCTTCCAGTT
>PNIW01000109.1 GCA_002878315.1 Mesoaciditoga sp.
TTGATTGCATTGAGAAAAGCGTCAAGAAGAAAAGTCAATTAACATTCAAATGTTAAAATGGGACAGTGTCAGGTAGAACCTAATGTTTTGAGAAGGTTTAACCTGATCATAACCCGAGTATAATAAGTATATGCTAATATATTTATATACTTAAAGAAAGTTCGGGAGATGATCAAATTGGCAGAAAAAGCCTGGCACGGAGTTCCAAGAAATCAAATTGAATGGGCGCCGGTTATTGATTATTCGAAGTGCACAGATTGTGGACTGTGTTTGTTAAGTTGCGGAAATGCCGTTTTTGGTTTTTCGAAGTCTCAACAAAAATACATCGTGGCGAATGGTGGAAATTGTGTTGTCGGATGTACGACGTGCGGGAAAGTATGTCCAGAAAAAGCGATTTCCTTCCCTGAGGATTCTTCAAAGTTTACGAAGTCCGTGATTGTAAAATACAAGATTTTTCCGGCTGTAAAGAAAGAATTAGAGGAGAGACTTAAGAAATTTCCGGATCATGTGGTCTCGGTAGAAACAAAGAAAGAAGGTAGTTTCAATGGCTGAAGATATGTTTTCAAAATGGCATGGATTGGATAGGAAAAAGATAAACTGGGGTCCCGTAATAGATCCAAATAAATGTACGGGATGTGGATTGTGTGTTGTAACGTGCGGGGAAAAGCGAAATGTATTCGGATACGATCCTGTAAATAAAAAAGCAGTTGTGCTCTTTCAAGAGCGTTGTATGGTGGGATGCAACAATTGTCAGGTTGGATGTCTGTGGAATGCGATAACTTTTGAAACAGAATCTTGTCATCGAATGAAATAAGCGGGTTTTTATGCCCGCTTTTTAAACTACTTCAAAATTCGGATGTGTTCTATTCAAATTTGCGTAAAGCAAAATGTCTCTATCATTGAACACTGACAAGTAAAAAGTGAAGGGTGAGAGGTGAACAGTTTTTCTGATTACAGATCACGCGTCACAAATTTCTCTAATCTCTGATCCCTAAACTCTTTTCTACGTGCCACGAGCCACGTGCTATGTGCCTATCGGGGCAAAGATTCGGAATCTAAATTTTATTTAGTATAACTTCCCGGGATTCATTATTCCTGTGGGATCGAAGATATCTTTTACCTTCTTCATGAATACATACTGATCTGGCTTCGTCTTTTTCAAAAGGTCTTTTTTTATGAATCCCACGCCATGCTCGCCACTTATAGCGCCTCCCAATCCAGCGGCCTTTAGGGCAATTTTATCGAGAATCTCTTCTGATAGGTCTTTCCATTCCATTGGATCTATCTCTTTGGGCTTCATCGGTGCGGGGTGTATATTTCCGTCTGCCGCATGGCCCGCAACGGGGATCTGGACTTTGTACTCTGCGGAAATCTCGGAGATATATTGCATTATCTGCGGAATCTTATCGGTAGGTACAACGACGTCTCCGGTTGGTGCGTAAGGATCGAAGGCTTTTATGCCCTCAAGCCAGTTTCTTCTTATCCTCCATAATTTTTCCGAATTTGTCCTGTTGTCGGCCACAAAAACATCCATCGCGCCTCCGGCCATAAGCGCCTTGCCGCCTATCTCGTAAAGATCTTCTATTTCCTCTTTTTTTCTGCCCTCGTACTGGATCAAAAGATATGCGCCGGCTTCGTCCTGAAACGGAAGTTTTATGTTGTTGTAAACGGATCCAAGTTTCACAGAAATTCCGTCTATGAATTCTATTGCACTTGGAAGGGTTTTACTCTCTATAATAAGCCTCCCGACGTTTGAAATAGCCGTTTCTATGTCTTTGAAAGGAGCAAGCAGATCGACGGTCTTTCCGGGTAGTGGAATAAGATTAAGATAAATCTTTGAAAATATTCCCAATGTCCCTTCGGACCCCACAAAGAGGTGAATGAAATCGTATCCGGAAGAGTCTTTTCTTCTCTTTCCTCCGAATTCAACTATTTGTCCGTCTGCCATGACGACTTCGAGACCTATAACATGATGGCCCGTATTGCCGTATTTTATGACCTTGCTACCACCAGCATTGGTCGCAACGTTGCCCCCTATGAAACTCGTCTCCACGCTCATGGGATATCCGGCGTAATACAATCCGAAATCTGCGACCCTTTTGCACAGATCATTTGTGACGACTCCAGGCTCGACGACGGCGACAAGGTTGGTTTTGTCTATTTCGATTATTCTATTCATCCTTTCAACGGATAAAACTATCCCTCCAAAAAGGGGAACATCCGCACCGGCAAGACCGCTTCCAGCACCTCTCGGCGTTACAGGAATGTGCTCATCATTCGCAAATTTGAGAATTTTGGATATCTGATCTGCATTTTCAACCTTTACAACCACATCCGGCATGTGCGCGTAATACTCTCCTCCGGATTCGTCATGGGAATAATTTTTAAGAGTTTCTTTATCTTCGTATATGACAGATGCGTCGGATGTTATCCGTCTTAACTCTTTTACAACCTTTTCGTCTACCTTTTTGAATTCATTCATCTTTATCACCAAGCGCTTTCAAAAGTTCAGGAATTATCTCGGTGGCATCTCCTATTATTCCGAAGTCTGCGACGTTGAAGATTGGGGCATCCGGATCTGTATTTACGGCGATCACGATATCAGACGAAGACATCCCCGCTATGTGCTGGATAGCGCCAGAAATACCCAAAGCCATGTAAAGGTGAGGACTGACTGTTTTACCGGAAAGCCCCACCTGGTGGGAATATGGAATCCATCCCATATCGACGGCCGTCCGTGAGGCACCGACGACCCCGTTCAGTTTTTTAGCGAGTTCGTAAAGCATTTCGAAATTCTTTTCATCCTTCATACCCCGTCCGCCAGCGATGACGACGTCTGCCTCCTGAATTGGCAGATCTGTGCTTTCATCTTTCTCAAACTTTATCCATCTGTAAGCGCTTTTGAAAAGTTCATCCTCTATTTTCGGAATGATGATCTTTCCTTGACTTTTGTCGTATGAGATGGGCTTTTTTGATCGAGGCCTTACCGTCGCCATTTGAGGTTTTGTCTGTGTTCGTATCGTCGCCATTACATTTCCGCCTATCGCGGGCCTTGTCTGAAGAAGAGTACCATCTTCTCCTATTTCAAGTTTTGTGCAGTCGGCCGTAAGGCCTGTGTTTAATTTTGTCGAAAGAATTGGCATTATTGTCCTTCCGTACGTTGTTGCTGATGCTATGATTATCTGGGGATCATACTGTTTTACAAGAGAACAAAGTATATTTGAATAAACATCCGGCAAGAAATGTTCAATCCTTTTGTCATCGATTTTGTAGACGGTATCAGCCCCGTGATCGAAAAGGGTCTCCACATCTTTAATTTCGTATCCCAAAACAATGCTTGAAAGTTCTACACCTAAAGTGTCTGCAAGCGATCTGCCCCACGCTAAAAGTTCGTAAGAGACTGAATTTATAGTGTTTTCACGAAATTCGGCAAGTGTCCATACGCCAGGCATTTAAATTATCTCCTTTGACTTTAAAAACTCCAAAAGTGCTTCTGCCGCACTTTGAGGATCTTTTGATCTTACAATCTCACCACTTCTTGTCAATTTAGGATAAAATACTTTGACAACTCTTGTAGGAGATCCTCCAAGACCTATTTTTGATTGATCTGCCTCTATTGAAACCGCATCAAAACTTTTGACTTCGGCAGATTTAGCCTTTAATTTTCCAGAAAGATTCGGTATCCTCGGATCATTTATCTCTTTAACAACGCTGATAAGTGCCGGCAAATCAACCTCGACGATCTCATGACCGCCCTCTATAGATCGTTTGACCCTTACGTACCCATCCGTAAGTTCGACTATCTCGCTAACATAGGTAAGAACGGGAATTCCCATTTGCGCTCCAACTGATGGCCCAACCTGACCAGTTTCCCCGTCTGTTGCACGTTCTCCACAAAGTACAAGATCAAATCCACCTATTCTTTTTATCGCCATCGAAAGGGTGTAAGCCGTAGCCCACGTATCGGCTCCGGCAAAGCGCCTATCTGTTAAAAGATACCCGTCATCACACCCTATTGAGATCGCATCTTTTATCGCATCAGAAGCAGACGGTGGGCCCATCGTTATGGCCGTGATATGGACATCTTTTAATCTTTCTTTTATTCTGACGGCCTCTTCGACAGCGTACATATCGAGAGGGTTGAGTTCGGCCTCCATCTCGGACCTTACCATCGTGCCAGTTTTTTCATCTATTCTGACTTTGTCCGTTGCCGGTACCTGCTTTATCAGAACGCCTATTTTCAATTCAAAACCTCCAATCTGAAATAGCATATAGCCAATAGCGTAAGACATGATGCCGAGAAGTGGTCTTCGCAACTACAGATTACGCGTTACAAACTATCTCTAACGCCTAATCTCTAATCCCTTTCTTGCCATATGCTATGCGCCATTTGCCATATGCTTTTACTTCTTATTTTGATTATACTGCAAATAAACGACATGAGTATTCGTAAACTCTTCAACTCCGTGTTTCCCATCATCTCCGCCTATTCCAGATTTTCTCCATCCCGCGTGGAATCCCTGCATTGCTTCGAAATTCTCACGATTTATGTAGGTTTCTCCGAACTTTATCTCATTTGCCGCCCTCATCGCAACGTCTATATTTTGAGTGTATATTGAGGAGGTCAGACCGTATTCAGAATCATTTGCCATCTCTATCGCTTCATCGAGATTTTTGAACTTGACTATCGGAAGGACAGGACCAAAGATTTCTTTATGAATTATCTCCATGTCCTGTTTGCAATTGATCAAAACTGTCGGCTTGTAGAAAAATCCTTTCTTTCTGTCTTCCAATTTGAGCGTATCTAAAGCCATGGTATGTGAATCTTGGCTCATAACTTTCTGTATCTTCACCTTTGAGAATATATATATCTGTCGCTTCGGCATTTCTTATGGTCGAAAAATTGAGAGTGCCGTCTGAATTTACAACTTCCGCGTACCTTAATTTTATCTCCGTGCCTTTAGGTCCACTCGCATGTAATCTTACCCAGCCTGTAAAATTCTGACCAAAATCGTAAACGTATATGCCATCTTTTGGGCTGTACATTTTTACAGGCTTTAAAGTTTTGACAACTCTTATAGGGGGCATTATCTCAAGTGATAATTTTGGACCGTCGGTTACAATTGCCATTTCCCACTTTGAATCATCAAAGTCAAATTCATCCCAACCTTTCATTTCTAAACGTGCATCGTATTTTTCACCATAATAAATTCCGTTTTCCGTTAAAGGCCCATGAGATGTTTTCCAATTTTCATCTGAGATGATAGTCTCTTTCTTACCATTTTTGTATTCGATTTCAACTTGGACGATTAATTTTGGAAAATCGTACCTGTAAGCCTTTATGTGTCTGCCATTTCCGACGATAACTCCAATGGCATTTTGAGATCTTAAAAGATCCGTTATATCGTAAGTTGAATAAAGTACTATTTTCGAATAATCCGTTTGGGCAGGATCAAGCACCTTATCCCCGACGCGTGCGCCATTTATTCTAAGTTCGTAATATCCAATTCCACTGATATGGATCTTTGCCTTTGAAATATTGCCTTTTATTTCGAATGTTTTTCTGAAATACATGGCATAACTTTGGACAAACTTTTTTACCATCCAATCTCCATTGGATTCAAATGTTTTGGGATCTTTCTTAGTTATCCATTTGGCCTTCCAATCAAACTCTTCAACAGGCATTGTATGCACTATCCTTTCTCAAAGTTTTAAACTTTCCAAAAACTTTTTTACATCTTTTTCATCTATTTCTTTTATTCTTTCACCGGCCATTTTAAGTGTGAGTACAACCTTTGCAACAAAATCAAGCGTTTCCAGTTTTTCATAAACTGACTTTATATTCTTTCCTATAACGGTTACCCCGTGATTTTGAAGGATGAACACATCTCTTCCGGCTTTTAATTCCGGCGTAAATACATCAGCAAATTCCTGTGTTCCCGGCATTCTGTACGGAAGATAGGCGATGTCTTTTAACAAAAGGGCGGCCTCCGGAAGCGTATTTATTGGAATCTTTTCATTGCTGACGGCAAAAGCAGTTGCATAAGTGGGATGCACATGAAAGACACAATTGATATCCGGTCTCTCTTTGTATATGAGAAAATGCATCTTTCGCTCGGACGATGGTTCTCCATCTCCTTCTATGATTTTATCGTCTAATGTTATCTTTATGATATCTTTAGGTTTGAGAAAATGCTTGATACTCGAGTGAGGGGTTATATATATCGTATTAGCATCTAATCTTACGCTCATGTTTCCGCCGGTGGATTCTGTGAGACCTCTGTCCCAGGCAAGTTTAGAATACTCGACAAGTTCTTCGACTATATTCATGATGTCCTCCAATCTATCTGATATATATGATCAACTTAATCATATATCGTTGACAAAACAATTTTAATGTTTGATGATCTTTTTGTCAAATCTGTTTTTTGTCAATATAATAGCAAAAAAGCCCAAATAATGGCTTTAATTGGAATTAGCGCACTTTTACTAACGTTATCTTTCGTTTTTACATTGATTCTTTATGACGTTACATTAAAATGTCTAACATTAATTACCAAGGGAAAATATCCTTTTCATAAGTGCGCTTTCAGCTTGTATGAATTTTGTATTCGAGATATCTCTTTCTGTTTTTTGAAGATCGATTTTTATATCTTCAATGATCTTTGAAGGGCGTTTCGAGAGTATCAAAATCCTATCAGATAGCAAGATGGCCTCTTTTACATCGTGGGTTACCGTAATGATGGCAAATTTTCTTTGATCTCTAAGTTTGTTTATGTCCTCTATTATCCCAAACTTAACTGGCATGTCGAGAGATGAGAAAGGCTCGTCTAAGATAAGCAGTTGAGGATCTGCTATGAGGGCTCTGACAAGATTTACTCTTTGTTTCATTCCGCCGCTCAATTGAGATGGAAGGTAATCTTCAAACCCTTCGAGGTGCATTGCTCTCAAGAAAAAAATTATCTTATCTTTGTCGGGAAAAACAAAGGTTAGATTTTCCATCACACTTATCCACGGAATCAACCGTGGCTCTTGAAAGACAAAACCTATTCTCTCAAAATTTTTTTCTACCTTGCCATGAAAATTTTTATCGAGATTGGCAATTATCTTTAAAAAGGTCGTTTTTCCGCATCCGGAAGGTCCTATCATCGCGATGCGTTCATCTCTTTCGATTTCTAAGTTCCATCCATCTATGACTGAAAGATTGTCAAAATCTTTTTTTAGATTTTCGACTTTTAAGATTGTATTTGCCATTTTTTAAGTGCTTTTCTAAAAAAGAATTTTACAAATCTTTCAGATGTTATTCCAAGTGCCACGGCTATTATCGTGAGGGCATAAATTCTCGGTACGTCAACATATTGCCTTGCCCATGAGATAAGCACGCCTATTCCGTCAGAACCGCAAAGATATTCTGAGACTATTATAACCTTCCAGACGTCTCCTATTATGACTTCAACTGTTGAAAATATGAATGGGACTAACGATCCGAGGTATATCGTCCTTATGATCCTGATCTGAGATACTTTGTAAACTTTAGCCATTTCTATTAGATTCCTGTCGGTACTTCTTACGCCGGTTGCCGTTGTGAAGATCGAGATTGGAAGAAGAGACAAAAAACTTATGACAACAGGGCCCTTCCATCCTATTCCCCATACGAATATAACGAGCGCAAGCCATGATATAACCGGCACAGCCTGTACTACCGTGATCGCAGGTCTGAATATTTGATAAACACTTTCGTTAATGCCCATTAAAAATCCCACAGGAGTGCCAATCGCTATAACGATCAAAAGTACCAAAAGGCTTTTCCACACCGTACTGAATATTGCCTGATAGGTTTCCCGCTGAAGTGCGAGATGGTAAAGAGACTCAAACGTAAGGTATGGAGATGGCAGAATCAGCGGAACGTTTAGAATTACCGAGAAGATCTGCCATAAGATCAAAAATATTAGAATTCCAAAAAGTATTTTCAATATTCGTAAAAGTCCTTTCCAGGAACTGATGGCATTCCCTGCGGATAAAGTTCATTCAATTTTGAAAGGAAGATCTCTACATCTGATTTGCATTTCGAAACTGGTACATAATAAAATTCCATCCTTTTCATCGATTCTTTTAAAATAGGTATCGGTATGGAAAGATATGTTTTAGAAATTTCAAGCGCCTGATCGGTATTTTGATTCATCCATTCTATCGATCTTTCAAATGTTTGTTCAACATCGACGACAGTCTGAGGATGTGAAATGGCAAAGTTATCCATCACGAATAAGCCTGCTATCGGTATTCTGTCCGGAAGATTCATCTCTTCTCCCCAAACTTTCTGAAAATCAAGCGCTATTTTTCCGTATCCTCCTGCGATTGCCATCGTCACAAATGGTTCGGGAAGGGCCGCATAATCGATCTTTCCAGATCTAAAGAGAGCGACTATTTCCTGCGGCTGAAGGTAATATATCTTAACGTCTTTGTCCGGCGTTATACCGTCCTGAGACATCATATATCTCATGAGCACATCAACGGTCTGGCCACGGCCTTCTGGAGTATAAACGGATTTTCCAACAAGACTTTTCCATCCGGTAAAGGTTGCGCCCCTTGAGACAACAAGATAGAAGGCCTTCCATTCGTAAACTCCAAGAAGAGATATTTTTATCCCCCTTGAATACAAAATAGCCCCGAGTGTAACTGGTAAAACCGCAAAATCAGTTTGATTTGATGCGATCATGGCTATAGCCTCATCGGTATTCTGCCAGAGTTTTACGTTTATCGTCGCGCTCCCCGTAACAACACCTTTCATGATCGGAGCGATCGGGATCGTTGTTGGCCCGAGAGGGTTTATGAGTGTCACATTGCCGGCCATTGATATAGTTACAATGACAGAGAACAAAATCAAAAAGGCGATTTTTCTCATTTTCTCACCTCGATTTGTGATTATTATAACTATATTATACTATTTGAATCCGATCTTGTATGAATTTGTGATAAAATCTTCTAAAGGAGTGTGATGATAAAATCGATCATAAACTTTTTAAAAGAGAAAGATGGAATAGGATTTTAGAACTTGTAAATGAAAGAGATTTTCTTTCCATAGATGAAATGAAAAAACTGCTCAATGTCTCCGAAATAACAATAAGACGAGATATGAAAGAATTGAATGACAGAGCGCTTGTGCAAAAAGTTTACGGAGGAATAAAAAAGATAGATTCAAATCCTCCAGAGGCTCAATTTGCCCAAAGGCGCATGTCTCACGCTAATGAGAAGGCACTTATTGCGAAATTGGCTATAGAATTTGTCGAAGACGGAGACACGATTTTTATCGACGCATCATCGACAACTTTTGAATTCGCAAAAGTATGCAGAGAGAAAAGAAATAATTTACACGTGGTTACAAGCAGTCTTGTTACGGCCCTCGAATTGATAAAAAATCCTACAAATACGGTCACTTTAATAGGAGGCATAATAAGAGCCGACAATATGTCTGTAATAGGCACAACGGCAGAAAAGATGGTTGAAGATTTAAATGTAGAGAAAGCATTTATTTCTTGCAGAACCTTTGAACCAGATGAAGGTACATTTGAGACTAATCCTTCAGAAAGCGTTATAAAAAGAAAGATGGCCGATAATTCAAACAAAGTTTATTTACTCGTTGATAGTTCGAAATTATTTAAAAAAGCGACTTTTCTTACCGTACCAGTAGAAAAGATAAATGCCGTCATAACTGACGGCAAAGTGGATGAACTTATCAATGTATTACCCAAGAAGGTTAAAGTTGTTCATGGCGTTTGAGATCTCCGCGTTATCGTGAACTATCATTTTCAGGGCTCTTACAAGATCTTTCATCTTTGGATTCTGCCAGACGTTTCTTCCAAATACTATTCCTTTGGCACCTGCCTCAATGGATTCTTTTGCGACCCTTAAAACTCCTTCGATGCTATCCATTTTGGGCCCTCCTAAAATGAAAACCGGCACTTTGAGGTTGTTTACAAGATCTTTGAACTCAGATTTATTTCCCGTGTATGGAATCTTCAATATGTCCGCTCCCATCTCTAATGCCATTCTTGACGCATGCTCGATGATTTTGGGATCATTTCTTTTCTCTTTAGGTATTGCTTCTCCCCATAAGACAGGCTCAACCATAAGCGGCATATTCCATCTGTCACATTCATTCGCAAGATCACTTACCACCCTTACACTTTCCATCTGCACATGTTCACGCTCTCCCCATGGAAGCAATACTTTGACGATATCAAAGTTATACCTGAGAGCGAATTCCACATCCGCGATTATCTCATGGCCTACAACCTCTCCAGATCCGCCCGGCACCGTCGATAATAATGGAATATCGGCCGTTAAAATTCTTCCCGGCGCATCTTTTGACGAAAACAGATCAAGCGATATTTTGCCAATTCCCGGGCTTAAAAGCGTTCCGTCTATGCCTGTATCTATTAACTGTTTCAAAATCTTGAGAGGATCCTCAAGACCTTCAACGTTTCCCATCACTATTCCGTGATCGATCGGGATAATAACTGATTTTCCGCTTTTTGAATTCAAAATTCTTGAAATTCTTAATTCTTTAACGTTCATATTCTCCTCCAATCAAACTCTCTTGAAATTTGGATCTGTGAATATGTCAGACGCGTCATCGCTGTGGGATGAAAATTCTGAAATAACTGCGCCTGTTTTGCCGGCCTTAAACCAGTGAAGCGTGTTAGGCGGTATTGTGTATTGATCTCCCGGATCAAGAATTATCTCGTGGGCCGCTGTAAAATATTCATTTGGGGGATCAACATGACGGATCGTTCTTTCACCTTCAACAAAAAGGTAGACTCTTCCATATCTGCATCTGAAGGTCTCTTCTTTCCCCAATTGCCCATCATGATTTGGATGTTTATGCTCAGGGCATGTTTGATTTGGAAGCAACACCATCTCTTTTGCGCAATATCTGTCTGTATTAACGTAGGTTATTATTTCAAGGCCTATTTCATCTATTTTCCCCAATCCGCCATCCACTATTTCGAGTCTTTCTTTCTCGCTTTCCGTAATTACGATATGGGCCTTTTTGAAAAGTTCTAAGGCTTGCTTCTTTACTCTTTCAAATTCATCTTTGTCAAGCATTAAATCATCTCCTAATTTTTAGGTTCGAAGGCAATCTTTCCCACCCTTGTTTTATTCTGTCTTCTATTATTTTCATGTGCTTCACCCCGCTTGTTGAGTCTATGGCCTCGGTACAAAATGCTCCCGTTGCGCACATGAAATCCATTGTCTCTTTTGGATTTGCACCCTGCAAAAATTTTGCAAGGAATCCTGCAATGGACGCGTCTCCCGATCCCGTTGTCCCCGCTACATTTACCTTAAAGGCCGGAGAAATTATCTCTGCTTCAGACCATAATTTTGTATCAATTATGCCGGAAAGCAAATCATCTGATTTTATCTTTCCACTTCTTAGATATGCACCATCTTTACCAAGTTTTATGACTACAATCTTTGCGCCATATCCTAAAAGTTCATCTGTGAGATCAACGAGAAGTTCATGACTCAATTCTCCTTTTCTCTCTGTCATGTAAAGGATCTCGTCTAAACTTGGAAGAAAGACATCGGTATAAGGAAGCACGTTGGATAAAAATTTCCTCCAGTTAATCTTTCCAGATTCAGAGTTCGGATCAGGCATTGTCATATCCAAAGAGGTTATCATCTTGTGATCGTGTGCGTTTTTGAAAATCTTGACAAGTTCATTTCCGTCATTTTCGTAAATTGTCTTCATGACAGGTGGATATCCGAAATGAAAGATCTTCGAATCTGACAGATCATCGAAAGGGATATCTTTTGAGCAGAACGTGTCGTTGACGCCGGGATAATGCAAAAATGCCCTGTCTTCATTCGGTGGACTTAGAACAAGTGTATAGGATGAACCGGCTTCATAACTTTTGATGATATGATCTCCGAGATCGTCTCCATTCGATCTTATAATCTCTAATGTTATTCTACCTATAAGATCATCTCCTATCTTTCCTATAAGGATGGGATCCAATCCTAAACGTTTAAGATCGATTCCGGTATTTGGAACAGCACCTCCCGTTGAGAATCTCATCTTACCAGTTACGATAAGATGACCCGGGATTATGTCTGCGAATTTTCCATTCCAATCAGGTATTAAATCCACGCAGGTGTGTCCGGCAACGATTATCTCATGCAATTTGCTCACTCACTTTACTTTAAAGGTTTTTATCTCGTAAGGCTTGAAAGTTGTCTGAAATGAATTATTCTTTATTTTTAAAGTCTTTCCAATAGGTTGTTCTAAAAGATCGACTTCGATAACTTCTTTTACCGGCATGAAAAGTTTCACATCAGCTTCAATTGTAACTCCGTTCGTTTCATACGCTCTTAAAATCATTGAGTCATCATTATCTTCGGCCTTTTTTATGGATGAGATGATAATTCCATCTGAAACAATTATACCTTCAAATTCATCATTCAGTCTTCCCACATGAGATTCATCGTAAACGCATTCCAAGGTGTTGTTGAATTCATATCCGTACTTTGTGAAATCAGATATTTTTAATCTTTCGTCGTGAGGATAAACGGCAAATTTGATCTCGTGATTTCCAACCTCCGGAAATGGATCCGGACTGTAAGAACTTCTGAGCAATGACATTCTCAAGGTATCATTCGTATGGTCAAACCCATATTTGCTGTCGTTGACAAGACAGATACCTACCTTCCTGTTATTTGATTGTCCCGTTATGTCTACCCATTTCTGGGCAGGTACATCTTCATTCTTCACGGTCAAAGATGACATGTTAAATGGAGATTGGCTCAGAGAATAAGTGTTCACATTTTCATCTCTTTTTATGCTGCCGAATGGAATTTCATAAAGGACTGTGGTGTCAGAGGCGTTGATTGGGAATGCGACTTTCAAAAACGGTGTGCCATAATCTTTGTCTCCTATCTCAGACCATTTTATCTCCATTTTAAAATCGATCCTCGGAGTGCCGGCGTTCAAACTTATATCCATGGTTATATCAGAATTGTTGTATTTTCTGAATGTTCTAACTGTCACTCTTGCTGGTCCCTTTTCTATGATCTCAACTTTCGCGCTTGCGATATCTTCCGTATCCGTTATCTGCCCTATAACCCACGCAGACATGTCATTTGGCGCTTCGTGCAATACCTGTAATATGCCAAGTTTTTTACCAGATGAAACATATTCAATCTCATTATTTTTATCGAATAAACTTGTTATAGCACCAGATCCCGGCTCGATCTTCAATTTGAAATATTCATTTTCTATGATCTTTTCCGTCATACCGTCAAGCAAAACCGACGCGCCATTTCTTAAAATCTTAGATGAATCTTTCTTAATATAAAAAGTTTTGTATCCAAAAGCGGGTACATCTTTGGCCACAAAGGTAAATTCATAATAATTCAGTCCAAATTTATCTCTTTTGAGATGATATTGTAGCGGTATTTCGGCACCTGAATTATCCGTCATTGTGAATTCACAACTTTTAGGATTTTTCTCGTAAACATCCACGAATTTATCGTAAACATTCACAACAACAACGTCTGTTCTCTTCCACGTTAAAGAATTAAAAACCACAACAGATAAATCTCCATTATCTTTTATATGAATTTCTTTTGTTATCGCCTTCAACGCATTCACTTTCACCATATCAGCACGCGCTTTTGTATCCTGATATAGTCCTTGAGAATATTGATAAGTTTCACGTATCCCGGAGCCTGGCAATATATCGTGAAATTGATTAAACAACGTATTTAGCCAGCCCTTGTAAAGTTGCTCTGCTGGATAGATTTGGGAAACCATTTTATTTGCAAGAATGGCAAGGGATTCTGATCGTACCAAAATATTTTCCGCGTATCTGTTAGCTCTCTTTATGTTGCTTTGGGATGTGTAACAACCTCTGAATGTGAAATTGAGTTCTTCATTTACAACCGGCAATTTATCAGCAAATTTTTCGGCGATTGAAAAATATTCATCTGTCGTGCTGAACTTTATCCTTGGAAAAATGGGCCATTTTTGCATTTCTCTTATCATCTCTATATCGCGCTTTGTAGGGCCGCCTCCATGATCTCCGACACCGTAGACTATCATGTAATCTTTCATACCAGTCTCTTTGTAATGTTCCACGGCCTCGACCATATCGGCAGGATTCGGTGGCCACATGTACCAAAGTTTTTCATCATTCCATGCCAGGACTTTTGATCCATCCGGAGATTGCCACCAGAATAACCTGTATCCTTTGCCCGCCCTGCAAAAATAATATCTTTTGATTCCCGCTTTGGTAAGAATTTGTGGATATGTCCACGCATGGCCAAATGTATCGGGTTCCCAGTCTATCTTTATGGCATCGTAAGGAATTCCAAACTTTTCTTTGAAATACCTTTTTGTATATAGAATTTGCCGTACAAGTGCCTCTCCGGAGGCCAGATTTTTGTCTCCTTCAACCCATGTGTTGGCGGTTACCTCCCATTGACCTTTT
>PNIW01000059.1 GCA_002878315.1 Mesoaciditoga sp.
GATTCTCCTGAAGGATTGTATGACGTGACGGCATAATAATATGTTGTCGAAGGAGACAGGTTGACGTCCGTGTAATAGGTATTGAATGTTGATGCAATCTTTGAGAAGTTAATTCCATTTGTCGATCTGTAAACGTTATAACCTGAGGCAAGCGGAGAAGGTGACCATCCAATGCTAATCGAATTTGAAGTTACGGCCGTATAGTAAAGGTCTGAAGGAGCAGATGGAGCAGGCTCATTTTCCGTTGTGAAGGACCATAGTGGGCCCTTTGATGAGACATAACCATTTGTTGTGATCACGTACCAGTAATAGGTTGTCGAATAGTTAAGATCTGAGATCGTGTAAGTTGGTGTCGAAAGGCCGGATGCGATAAGCGGCGGATTTGGTGAAGTGCCAAAATAGAGAGAATAAGTCAGCGGAAAATTGTTCGGATCGTAGGCTGACCATCTGAGATTCACAGAAATCGGAAGACCGGTACTTCCATTTTCGGGATATATACTTGAAACAACTGAGGGTGGAACTATTTGCACGTAAACGGCCGTCGCTTCAATCGGAAGGTTCACATATTGGGAAAGAGGATTACCCGTTATGGTTTGGCCATTTATGATCCAGTAATCAAATACGAAGCCATTTTCCGAAGGGGCGGTTAATTGGACAAATGAATAAGCAGGATAAAAGCCATTGACGTAATACGGTGATGAGGCGATCGTAATTCCGATATTTGACGATACTTTAACTGCGTAATACGTGTTCATATTCGCAGTTAGGTACAGATTCCCATTCAAATCGACAATTCGTGGATTTTGTGTAGATCCGTCTGACCAATTTGAGAATAGATATTCTACATTCGGAGATCCTCCATAATTTCCAATATTTGAATAAGTCGGAAGAACTCCGATCGTGTGCTGGCCAGACGGGAGATTCGAAGAAAAGGGCGTTAAATAGTTCTGTCCGTCGATCGATATATTTACATTTTCTGGATTTGACTGAATGCTCAGGGTGAACTTTTGAAAATAAAAGCAGGAAGACAGGACTAAAGTTAAAAGAGCAGCAGATATTAAAAGCGAAAGAACTCTCTTCATGTGGCAGGTATTCTCTTCCTTGTTTTAGATGGTTTGGATATCTTTTCGGCAACCTTTCTGAAATGGTAACCGTATATCGCGAATGATATGGCCTTCGAAAAGGCTTTTGGTTTTTTGAAAAGACTCCATGTAAGTAATTTCCAGTATTCTTTTCTTTCTTTTCCAAAGATTCCAAGAACAAAGATGGATCTTAAAAAAGCTCCGATTTCTGGCAAACTTATCTTTGATTTTATAAATTTCGGCGCTTTGTAGATCGACAGAAATTCTTTTAATCTCTTGTAATAATTTTGAGGATTGTAAAGTGACGCAACAAGCGTTTTGTAACCATTTACAAGCACATTTGAATCCATCTTTGAAACTATGTTGGTCATAACATCAACGTTATCACCTGTCATCTCGCCTCGCAGTCTATTTTCATTTCTCAGCCTTTCATACAACTGGCTCCCGCGAGGTGCATTCAAAAGACCAACCATGGCAGTCACTATTCCATTTCCCTGTATAAAGTCGAATTGCCTTTTAAATATTGTCGGCATGTCGCTGTCAAACCCTACTATGAATCCGCCTTGCACTTCAAATCCAAATGACTGAATTTTACGGATTGACTTTTCAAGATCGTGCTTTATATTTTGATACTTATTGGCCTCTTTTAAACTTTCCGGATCTGGCGTTTCTATTCCTACAAATACCCTGTCAAATCCAGCATTAGACATAAGTGTCATGAGTTCATCGTCATCTGCGAAATCTATCGAGACCTCTGTGTAAAACGTGAAAGGATATCTGTTCGATTTTTGCCATTCTATGATCGCTGGAAGAACATCTCTCTTCAATTTGTTTTTGTTTCCTATGAAATTATCGTCAACAAAGAAAATGGATTTTCTCCATCCGCTGTCATAGAGTGACTGCAATTCATTGACTATTTGCTTTGCATTCTTTTGCCTTGGGACTCTTCCACTCAATGCACCTATATCACAAAATTCGCAATTGTAAGGGCATCCTCTCGAGTATTGTATACTCATGGAAGCGTACCATTTTAAGTTTAAAAGATCCCACCGCGGTGGGAGAGTTTTTTCTATATCGCAAAATGTTGTTTTCACGTAATACCTTTTAACGCTCCTGTTTTCCATATCTTTTACAAGATCTGCCATTATGTCTTCCGCTTCACCGAGCACAAAATAATCAACGGTATCGTGAAACGTGTCTGGCTCCATCGTGAAAAGCGGTCCCCCGGCAATAACCGGAATACCGAAATCGTTGCACTTTTTAATGACCTCTATCGAGGATTCTCTCTGAACTGTCATCGCGCTTATGAAGACGTAATCGGCCTTTTTTATATCTTCATCTTTCAATTTTTCGCAGTTCATGTCTACAAGTTTTACATCCCATTCTTTGGGGAGATATGAGCCAACTGTTATAAGTCCCAGCGGCGGAAGCGCTGCTTTTTTGGAGATGAACTTAAGCGCATAATTAAAACTCCAAAATGTCGTTGGGTACTGAGGATAAACCATTAAAACTTTCAAAAATCTCACCTCTTAGAGTACCTTTTTCAATATTATACCATGATATGCTTATTTATTCAAAAAATATAAGTATAAAAGCGTAATGTAGGAAATGAATTGAAAATGTTTGTTTGAGTCCATATGACGTAAACGCGCATTTCAAATCAAGAATTTATTTTCAAAAATTGTTAAGTTAATTAAAGATGATCTTTTAATTTTTTTGCATTCTTTATTTAAACCATGTAAAACTTAAATGACAAAATGTTATAATAATAGCAATCTTTCCATTTGAGATATCGGATGGAATTAGCCATAAAAATCATAAGGAGGTGTTCATTTTGAAATTTTGGATCTTCTTTCTTGTCTTGATTTTTGCAGTCTCTTTTGCGTTCTCTCAAAATCTTTTCGCTGGCCTGGAAATGAACAGCGGGGGATTTTTGGGAATAGGAGGCGGAATTGATACGCCGCATGCCGTAATAGGCGCATCATTGATGACTGCTTACGGATTTACAGACATTGGCGTGAATTTTACAAACATTCTCGGTAACCTTTATAACAATGATAATTTCAGAGTCACATACGGCTGGACGGCTTTATTTGATCTCGCAACCGGCTATATAACAACCTTTGGATTTGGAGTCGGCGGTTCTCTTATCGAACACTGGAAGATACAAAATATACCGCTTTTGTTTAGACAAACCCTTTCTATAAAAACTTCTCTCATAAGCATGGAACCATTTCCTGGGATCGATTTAGGTTTCTACTACGAATTTTAAATTAATTCAGAAATACAACAAATCCCCCTATCATGGGGGATTTGTTTTGTCACGAAACGCACGTTATTGTCGGAGGCGACGATGGGATTTGAACCCATGAATAAGGATTTTGCAGACCCTCGCCTTTGACCCCTTGGCTACGTCGCCGAAATATATTATCATTTAAAACACAAACAGATCAAGCCCTCACATCTATTTTCCCGCCATTGAATATGTCTCCGAAATTCGTAACCATATTCGTGGTTTTTATATTGCCACGCTCGTCATACGTCGACATTTTCATCAATTTGTTAAGGTCTTGAGGCCTCACGCCACTTTGAGGCGCGTGCATTACAGAAGTAACCGGATTCACTCTCGACATAACTATATAATCTACAGGTGGAAGATTTGCAGCATCTATTCTCATTTTACCACCTCATTTCTATGCTTTATTTGATTATACCATCTTTTTTCTTGAATTGATCTTTGAATTTGAAAAAAGATAAGATGTTAAACAAAAGCACAATTATCGTTATTAAAAAGGTTATAACCGGAGTGAATTCAAATCTTCCATCGTTTATAAGCGTATCAAAGGCATTTGCAAGGATACTTATCATGTAATAAACGTTGAATATCATACCTATTATGTTCCCGGTTAGAAGATGGGCGAGGGCGGTTTTTTTGTCTGAATTCTCTAAAAGCCCAAAGGCAAAGATAAAGGATATCGTCACGGTAACAAAGGCATCCATGTAATCATGGCTTAGGATCATGAAAATGCTTAACGTTATGAATCCGGCTATTCCCGCGATAATGTATTTTCTCATCTATATCACCAAATATGCTATCTTTTCAAACAAAAACGCAACTGCATATGCAAGCGATAAACTCCATATTACCGAAAATACCGGCCATTTGTAACTTCCAGTCTCCATCTTCATCGTTGCCTGCGTCGCGACGCACGGTATGTAAAGAAGCGCAAAAAGCATCAAAGCGTAAGCACTTACGGGATTGAGTATGGTTCCAAGAAATTCTTCGAGATTTCCATTTGCGAAGGTACCAAGGGTTGTGACTGTTACCTCCTTTGCAATCCCGCCAAAGATCAATGCAAGCGTTACATGCCAGTCAAATCCCAAAGGTTTAAAGATAGGAGCGATGGTCTTTCCTATCTGGGCGGCGAGAGAATCTTGAATTGGGGCGTTAAATGGCAAATTGGAAAGGAGCCACACAACTACGGTGGCACCGAGTATTATCCCACCGGCTTTTTTCAAAAAATGTTTTCCTCTCGACCATGTGTATATTGCAAGCCCCTTTGCCGTCGGAGTTTTGTATCTCGGCATTTCTATTATCAGCGGGGTGGTCTCCTTATTCTTCAGTAGAAAATTGAAGATTATCGCCATCGATAAGGCTACGACGATACTTATCATGTAAATGGAAAAGATCGCAAAACCTCCGAAAGCACCGAAAAATGCTGCCGAAATAACCGCATAGATCGGTAATCTCGCGCTGCACGTTGTGAATGGGTTTATAAGAATCGATATAAGCCTTTCCTTTTCCCCTTCGAGAGTTCTTGTAGTCATTATTGCCGAAGCGTTGCATCCAAATCCAAGAAGCAATGGTATGAAGGCTCTTCCGCTTAATCTGAATCTGTGCATCAGCCTGTCTATCAGGAAGGCCGCTCTCGACATATAGCCAGAGTCTTCGAGTATCCCCATCGAGAAAAAAAGAAAGAAAATAAGCGGAACAAATGTAAGGACTGATCCGACACCGGAGATAAGCCCATCTCCGACAAGAGATCCTGCCCATCCGGGTATTAAATGGGCATAACTGCCAAGATCGTCGAATCCCTTGCTTAAAAGATCGCTGAAGGGGGCCGAAATAGAGAATGTGAATTCGAAGATCATCCACATTATCGATATGAAGATCGGGATGCCAAGAATTTTGTGCGTGAATACGTGATCAAGCGCATCAGTTATCGTCCATATTTCCTTTGGACGTTGTTCGACTTGCTTCACTACAGAATCTATGAAATCATACCTTGCCTTAGCTATCTTTAAAGATGCGTCTTTTTCCTGTGGAACGGCAAAATGGTCCCGAACTATACTTTTTGCGAAATCGTCTCCTTCGATCAAAGATATCGCAAGCCATCTTGGAGGAAATTTCTTTAACTCATCATGATTTTGAATATCGCGGCTTATCGAAGAAAAAAGATCTTCGAGTTCTTTGGGATATATTTCATACCTTATCTGACGTGAACTATCGGACAGCGCCGATTTCATTATACTGTCTATATCTACACCCTTTGTCGCGATAGTTTCTATAACCGGTATTCCAAGCCTTTTCGAAAGTTCGCGTGTATCTATCTTTATGTCAAGATTTTTTACCTCGTCCATTTGATTCAAAATGAGAACGGTCTTAACGCCGGTCTCTATAACCTGAATCGTAAGGTAAAGATTTCTTTTCAGATTCGTTCCGTCAACGATATTGAATACAAGATCTGGCCTTTCGTTTATCAAAAAATCACGGGCTATTCGTTCATCTATGCTCCTTGCATTGAGAGTGTATATCCCTGGAAGATCAACTACTTTAACGTTATAATCATTCCATTTGAAAGAACCGGTCTTTTTTTCCACCGTGACGCCAGGCCAGTTCGCGACGTACTGGTGCGATCCCGTTAGGGCATTGAAAAAAGATGTCTTCCCGACATTTGGATTTCCTATGAGCGCTATAGTTATCTCTTTCATTTTTTCTCTACAAAGATCTTATTTGCCATGCCGTAACCTATGAGGATATTTTTACCGTCGGCGATGACATTTATCTTGCAGCCTTCTTCATGCGGTAGAACGGTTATTTCCTGTCCTATTTTAATTTCGAGGGATTTCATTTTTTGAATAAAGACTCTTCCCCCCTCAAAGCGAAGAACAACGTACTTTCCTTCACTTACAACGGACAAAGGAGCAGGGTACACGGGCTCGACTTTTATAAATTTGCTATCGTCCTCTCTGAGAGAGATTTCCGTTGAATCTACGAGATATATCGTCGGATCTCCGAATGGAGCCTTTCTTAAAACTTTTATCTCGCGCCCCGGAAGCCATCCGAGACCCATAAGCCTTGATCTAAAAGCATCTGGCAGATCTGATTCTACGATTATACATCGTGTATTCTCCGGACATTTGTTGAGAGTTATTATACAAACCATCCCCTTATTGAGATCAATTCTCAATAAGATTTTATCATAAAGCAATTACAATATCAAATCAATTTTCTATCTTTTAACTCCCACCATATTCTTGAGATCGGAAGGCCGACAACGTTGAAAAAATCTCCTTCTATTCTTTCAACAAGGACCATTCCCATATTTTCCTGAACTCCGTATCCTCCGGCTTTATCCATCGGATCCCCGGATTCTACGTACTTAAGAATCGTTTCTCTGTCGAGATCGTGAAACTTTACCCTCGTAGTTTCGACAAAACTTACGCATTCGCTACCGTACTTTATGCAAACGCCGGTATGAACTTTGTGCCATCTTCCCGACAGCATCGATATCATTCTAAAAGCATCCTCTTCGTCTAAGGGCTTTCCAAGAATAGTTCCTTCTATTTCGACGGTCGTATCGGCCGCTATGATTATGTTATCACGTTTTATGGAATTGGCTTTCATCATCGAAAGCCTTTTGACCATCTCCATTGCACTTTCGCCATCTATTATTCGTTCATCAACGTCAGGCTTGATTATCTCAACTTCTTTGAAGATCTTCTTTATAAGTTCTTTTCTTCTTGGTGAAGAAGATGCAAGTGTTATCATGTTATCACCTAATTTTGATATGTCATAGCATCGTACAATGTTCTTTCCTTTGAGCCTTCTGTGTATATGACTATTTTGTTCGGAACGCTTATTATCGTTTCGCCTTCTTTAGAAATCCATCCAGTTGCGACGCTAACTTGAGTTGTCTCTGTTTGTGGAAAGATCCAGTTAGTCGAATAAGTCGCCCTTATAGCGCCGGGCTTTGTTTCAACGGTCATAAGGTAAGTATCGCCGCGGTAAATTTTGTAATAAGCATTCTTATCCAGAGGAATTACTTTGTAGACCTTTCCATCGAGCAAAATAACCGCCTTTGCCGCTGGAGGGGAGAATTGCTTAATTCCTATCCATATTCCTAAACCTGCGACTAAAAACACTATCAGCAAAAGATCCCATTTTGAAAAAAATTTATTTTTTGTATTCATACTCGTTCCAGTTTGCACTCTTTATGACCTGCCCATTTTCATTTATCGCATAATATGCAACGCCAATCTTTTGTGCCATTTCCTTCATCGCTTTTTCACCGGCCACCATCGAGAAAACGCCGAAGCCATCGGAATATATCGATCTTGTCGATACTGTCGTGACAGATTCAAGATAATCGTTGGAATACCCGGTCTTTGGATCGAATATGTGATAATACCTTTTTCCGTCCACTATTATGTATCTTTCGTAATCACCGGAGGTGCCCACGTATCCGCTGTAAAGTTTCACATACGCTATGGCCTGGTTTGGATTGCCGCGCGGATCTTGGATCCCGACTATCCATGGTTCATTTCCGTTCTTTGGCCCTATTATGCCTATCGTTCCGCCTATATCCACAAATCCTGTGGAATTCGGATCATTTTTCTTTGCCATTTCAACTAACATTTGAGCAATATATCCTTCCATCATGCCGTTAAGATCGAGCCATACCCCGTTTAGAAGTCTTACCTCATCTCCCCTTATCTCAACGTTTTGATACCCAACATGTTTTAGAGCGTCTTTTATCTCTTTGGGAGACGGTAAATGCCAGTTTCTTGTGTTGTCAGTGTTGAAGCCCCACAGCGGTATAAGCCTTCCAACTGTCGGATCAAACTTGCCATCTGTGAGTTTTGAAAAATCAATGGAATCTTTTATGACTGTCAACAATACCGGTGATACCTTTGTCCATTTGCCGTCTGAATGATTGAGATTGTAAAGTTCTGATCCGACAAGCCAAGGATCGAATATCTCCTCATAATCGCTAAATTTTTTAAACATTTCATCTACTACCTGTTTTGCATTTCCCTTAGATGTCGCATAGGTTATCTGGACATTCGTTCCGAGTTCGACCCCGTAACGGGTATAATATTTGGGAACGGGTTTTATGAAAAAAATGGCGCCTATAACCCCTCCAACCACGACAATTGTGAAGATCATTATTATTACTCCTCTTTTCACTTATACCTTCCTTTCGCTTTTCACTCTTTTGACAAGAACTCCCGCTATCACCGCGTTGGCTATACCAGAGAGAATACCTATTATTTCCATGTAAGGCAGATAGGACATTATTGCCCAACTATTGACTATTTGGACTCCTATTAAAACCTGAATGAAATTGTTCGTTAAAGCGCCAAGAACGCTATGAAAAACGAGACCCGTGCGATTTTTCATGGCAAAAAATGACAGGTACATCACAACTGTTGAGCCAATCGATCCTAAAAATCCCATCAAAAATGTTGGTGCAAGGAAGGTTCCTCCAAGGAGACTTCCTATAAGTGATTTTCCAATCGTTAAAACGACAAGCCAGGAGATAGGTGTATCTGAAAGCGCATAAACTATTACCATATTTGAAAAGCCCCATCTTGCACCGGGAATCGGTACCGGGAATGGCGCGTAATTTTCGAGGACATATATGGCCGAACCGACGGCTATAAGCATTCCGTAAGTCGTTATCTTTTTTGCACTCAAACTTTCATTGGGCATACTCGTTCCACAATTCATTCGACTGCATTTGACCGTTGTTTATGGTAAGATAAGCAACTCCCATCTCGGCGGCCCATTGATTTAAATAATTTGGGCCCGAAACCATCGCAGCCGTGCTAAAGGCGTCTGAAAGCATTCCGTTGTCCGAAATAGATGTGACCGACTGAAAATAATTTTGAGAATATCCAGTCTTTGGATTTAAAATGTGGTAATACCTTTTTCCTCCGACGATTATATACCTTTCGTAATCTCCAGAAGTCGCTATGTAACCATTGTAAAGATCGACATAGGTTATCGCGTCATTTGGCCCTCCGTCCGGATTCCTTATCCCTATCTTCCATGGCTGGTTTCCGTACTTCGGACCTATTATTCCTATATCTCCTCCTATGTCAACATAACCTGTAGAATTGGGATCATTTTCTTTTGCGAATTTGACTAAAAGTTCAACTGCGTATCCTTTCGCGATTCCGCCCAAATCTATCCATGCGCCATTTAGGACTCTCACTTTGTCTCCGTCAAACTGAACATTTTGATATCCCACGTGCGGTAAAACATTCGCTATCTCAGATGGAGACGGTAAATGCCATTTTTTTGAATCTGACGAATTAAATCCCCACAAATCTATGAGCCTCCCTATGGTTGGATCAAAACTGCCATTTGTGTCCTGGGATATCTTAATTGCATACCTTAAAACGTCCATCAATTGTGGACTGACCTGGACCCATTTTCCATCCGAATGGTTGAGATTGTAAAGCGCGGATCCCGCAAGCCATGGGTTAAAAGTTTCGTTAACTTTATCGAGAATCTCAAACATTTGAGCGACAACTTCTTTTGCATTTCCCTTTGAAGTCGCATAAGAGATCTTTACATTAGTTCCAAGTGCTGTTCCGTACTGAACGTAATACTGTGGAGGTTTTCTTGTCAAAGCAACGAAGATCACGACCATGATGATCAGGATAAGAGTTACAGATATTAAAATGCTACGGACCGATAAAAAATTCATTTTCTTATCGCTATGTGATGACCACAATTTGTACAATTCCCCTCTTTGTCAAGGCCTACTATTTCGACACTGTATCCATTACGTTTTATAACAAGATTGCCACATTTTGGACATACCGTATTCTCATGCATTCCGGCGATATTTCCAATGTAAACGTAATCGAGGTACTCTTTGGCGATCCGCCAGAGATTTTCGAGTTTATCCGGATCTGTAGGGGGCCTATCGTATTTGTAATTTGGAAAGTATCTTGAAAGATGGAGAGGGATCGATTTATCTATCGTGCTTATCCATTTTGCTATGCTCCCTATCTCTTCTTCAGAATCATTGTCTTCGGGGACAACAAGAGTTGTTAATTCTATGTGAATACCGGCTTTATAAGCGGTTTCAACATTTTTCATCACAACGTCTCTATTTCCGCCAAGAACCTTTCTATAGTAATCTTCGTTGAATGATTTAATGTCTATGTTCATGGCAGAAAAGTACTGGATCAGAAGTTTGAATGGTTTCTCCTCTATAAAGCCGTTGGTTACAAGCACATTGTGAAGCCCTTCTTTCATAGCGACACGGGCACAATCGAGAACATACTCGAACCATACCACCGGCTCTGAATAAGTATAGGCTATTCCAAAAGATTTATGATCTTTTGCGAGGGTTGCTATTTGATCGGGAGGAAATTCTCTTACCCGCGGAATGGCATGGGATATCTCCCAGTTCTGGCAATAAGGACAAGACATATTGCATCCCCAACTTCCAACGGAAAGAATTCCTTCTCCCGGGAAAAAATGGAAAAGAGGCTTTTTTTCGACCGGATCCATCGAAATGCTGGATATCTGACCGTAATTGAGAGAGTAAAGTATTCCATCTATGTTTTTGCGCGCATTGCATATACCACTTTGCCCAACTTTAAGCACGCAATGATGGGGACAAAGATCGCATCTTACCCTATCATCCTTTAAAACCTCAAAAAAAAGGGCCTCTCTCATTTTACAAACTCCTTCCATTGATCGTGGCACGCGTAAGCATTGTGCGGATGAATGGATTCATAACTTGTAACTCTAATGTTGTACCACGTTATTCTCTCGTCTTTTTCGAGTTTTAAAGATATGTCTCTGACTATATCCTCAACGAATTTTGGATTGTCGTAAGCGCTTTCAGTTACGTACTTCTCATCTTCTCTTTTCAAAAGCGTGAAAAGCGGGGCCGATGCCGAATTTTCCGCCACATCTATCAAATCTTCTATCCATACTATTTTGTTCATTCTTACAGATATATCTGCCTTTGCCCTCTGATTGTGCGCTCCTCTATCGCTTATCTCTTTAGAGCACGGGCATAGGGTATGAACTGGCACGATAACCTCAAGGATGAAATCAAAAGTTTTGTCCTTCTTTGAGATGAATTTAGCCCTGTAAGGCGTGTAACTCGATATCTTCGAGACAGGCGCCTGGCGCATCACAAAATAATCAAACTCAACCTCAAGGTGAGAAACCTCCGCGTTGAGTTTAGATTTCATGTCATCGAGAATTTTTTCCATATTCTGAATCGTCATCTTTCCCATATGAGCATTTAAAACCTCGACAAACCTGCTCATGTGGGTACCTCTGAAATCCTTTGGCAGATCAACGTACATATTTATCTTTCCAACGGTATTTTGATAAGAATTTGTCTTATCCAAAACGACTATTGGATAGATTATGTCGCTAACGCCAACTTTATCTATGTAAATATTTCTCGCGTCTTTTTCGCTTTGTACATCCGGAAGTTCCATCGAAATGCTCCTTTCGTAAGAACAGATTAATTATACCATTTTTGTGAAATCTCTCGAAATACTCGAAATAGGCTGGAATCTCGTGGCAGATGAACGGTCTAAATTTACAATTGAAAACTGAGAATTGCAAATTGTCCATTTTCAATTGTCAATTAACACAGATTTTTCTGTGCCACGCTTGTAAGTCTTTCAAAGCGATGATTCTTTTATAGTATAATTGTTAAGGTGATAAACAAAATGGAGAAGGTCTTAGAAGTAAGAAATTTGAAGAAAAAATACGGGCGTTTCGAGGCTTTGAAGGGAATAGATATAGATCTTTACAGGGGCGAGATCTTTGGCTTTCTCGGTCCAAATGGGGCCGGCAAAACGACAACCGTTGAAATACTCGAAGGACTCAGAAAGGCCGGCGAAGGTGAAATAACCTTCTTCGGCCACAAGATACACGGCCAGACTCCATCTTTCGTAAAAGAGAGAATAGGCGTCGTTCTTCAGGAGACAAGATTTCTCGATCATCTAAAAGTAAAAGAGGTAATCGAACTGTTTGCTTCTTTTTTCAAAAATGCAAAATCTCCCGAAGAAATAATAAAAATGGTCCAGATAGAAGAAAAGGCAGAGGACTTTACCGACAATCTTTCGGGAGGACAGCGCCAAAGGCTTGCAATAGCAACAGCTCTTGTCAATGATCCCGATATTATCTTTTTGGATGAGCCAACTGTCGGCCTTGATCCGCAATCAAGAGAGTCTGTCTGGAAACTTGTAAGAGATCTCAAAAAAAATGACAAAACCATCTTTTTGACGACGCATTACATGGAAGAGGCCCAGGCACTTTGCGACAGAATATCGATAATAGACAGAGGAAAGATCGTCGCAAGCGATACTCCAAAAAATCTGATAAAAAAATACGGAGGCAAGAGCGAGATAGATTTTACATGCTCTGAATTGCCTTCAAAATCTGTCATTGAAGAATTGAAATCTGTCGATATTGTAGACGATCATTTTAGAATAGAAACAGACGATATCACCAAAACTCTCGAATGGCTTGTCGAATGGTCAAAAAGAAATTCCCTAAAGATAACAGATATATCTCTTGTTGAACCCACATTAGAGGATGTGTTTTTAACTCTTACCGGAAGGGGATTAAGAGATTGAAGACATTCTGGAAATTCTTTAAATTCCACCTGCTTTCAGATTTGAGAAACAGAAGATCCATATTCTGGGTTACCATCTTTCCGATTCTATTGCTTGTTCTTCTCGTTTTGGCATTTTCAAATCTTGGAATGCAAGGATCGATGAATTTTCACGTCATACTGATAAATGAATCTGAAAATTCCAATTTCGACTTTTCGAATAGAGTCGTTGAGGTTCTTAAATCTATGTCCTTCCCAAGCAATGATGCCGTCTTTACTTTGACCGTCATGGCTCCATCCCAAAAATCTGAAGCGATCGAGAAGATTCTCTACGGTCAGGATGATATCTTAGTCGTTATTCCTCCAGATTTTGACCAATCGATGGCGAGAATGCTTCTATTTTCCAAAATGGGCCTCAAATTCTCTCCAGTAAGTCTTGAGACTTACTATGTGCCAAATAGGGCCTCATCTGCCCTGGCGCAGGGCATGATCTCGGGCCTTGCATCGCAGATAAATGCATTCTTTTCAAAAACGCTCGGGCAGAGTGTAAAAAATATAAAGATTAATTCAAAAATATTAGGCGAGATAATGGGTTCACCATCATACACAGATTTCGTAACGCCGGGGATTCTCGTTATAGCGTCCTTTACAACGGGCTTGATTTTGGTCGCTCCTAAACTTTCCTTTTTGAGATACGGAAAGGTTCTAAAAAAGTATTCGACAACGCCGATGAACCCTCCGAGTTTCTTTTTTGGATTTACCTTTTCGAGAATAATCATAATGATAATTCAATATATAGGCCTTGCACTCTTTGCGGTCTTTGTTATGGAGGCAAGAGTTGATATCTTTTCGATTCAGGCATTTTTTTATTATCTTTTTTCTTGCGCGGTCTACACGGCAATGGGCTTTGCAATAGGAATGGCAGTCTCAAGTTCCGTGGCGGTAAGCGCACTTTCAAGCGTTGTGAATCTTCCTCTCGAATTTCTTGCCGGTATATATTTTCCGCTTTTTAACCTTCCTCTGTACGTGAAGGTATTCGTCTACGCAAATCCATTGTGGTACGCGACAAATGCAATGAGGGAATTTCTCAAAGTTTCACAATCTCCAACGCCTATGTGGATGAACTTCTTCGTTCCGGCAATATGGTTTGGAGTTTCGATGACATTCGCGCTTTTGAAAAGATCGATTGAAAGGACATAAAAGACGATTTTGGATGATTATAAACTAAAATAGGAGATCTTCTGCGATCTCCTATGTTTATCTTCAAATTGCTATGAATATCTTCGATTATCTTATGTTTTCTCTAATTTCTAATCTCTTTTTCACGTGCTACACGCCACCCGATACGTGTCGATTTGATCACCAGTATCTA
>PNIW01000044.1 GCA_002878315.1 Mesoaciditoga sp.
TTTTTGTAGCAATTGGCGTGAACTGTTCCGATTCCACCCGCTCCTATGATTCCGACTCTCATCTTATCGCCCCCAGTTTGTGATGGATTCATCTATATGATACACCCTCTCATTCGACACGTGCTAAAATCGAAATAAAGGTTATCCAAATGAAGTGGTAAAAAATGGCAAAGTCATACGAGTTTTACGAACAGATAGCAAAAAAATATGATGAAATGTACGAAGACATTACATGGAATGTCCACCATGAGATAATACGACGCATTCTTGAAATGGTCGTGGCAGAACATTCGTCTGTCATGGATCTTGGAGCAGGGACGGGAAGATGGACGATTTACTTTGCCAAAGCGGGAATGGAAGTTACGGCAGTCGAGCCTTCAAAAGCGATGATCGATGTCATGAAAGAAAAGATTTCGGATGATCCTTTGAAGAAAATAAACTTTGTTCAAAGCACGGCCGAAGATATGAACTTTTCCGATAAATTCGATCTTGTAAATGCCCAAGGAGATGTTTTGAGTTATTTAGACGATCCGGACGAAGGACTTAAAAGGATTCACAAAGCATTAAAGAATGGCGGCATCTTTGCAGGAACAGTTGATTCGAAATATTTCTTCATCAAAGATCTTTCAAGAAGAGGAGAATTTAAACAGATTGATGCCATCGAAAGGAATCCGGTCATTTTCATAGGAGATCCGGCTGAAAAAAGGACATTCAAAACAAGGCTTTTCACATCTAAGACACTTTCTAAGATTCTCGAAGATCACAAATTCAAAGTTTTGGAAATATCCGGAATAATTCTCTTCGGGCCTTACGAAGAAAGCCTTCATTCGAAATTCAACGAGATCGTCGAAAATGAAATGAAATACATGAAAGATCCATTACTTGTGGATCAGGCAATGCATCTGCATTTTATGGCAAAAAAATGATTTTTCATGGTCTCACACGGGCCATCAAATAAGCGTCGATATATTCTCCGTTTCTTATGGCATAACATTTGAGCGTGCCTTCTATTGTGAATCCGAATTTCTTGTACATATTTATCGCTATTTCGTTGTCGGTGTAAACTTCTAATTCTATTCTTTTGAGATTGTACCAGTTATCGGCAAGATCCAGCAATGCTTTCATGAGAGCAGTCCCTATGCCTTTGTGCTGGTAATCATCGTGAACGGATATTCCCAAAGCAGCACAATGGCGCCTTCTGCCCTTGAAAACATTCAATTCCGCAGATCCGACAAGCTTGCCGTCCAATTCGGCAACAAGAGTAGTTGAGCCTTCTTCCTCTGTCATTCTGCTTACCATCTTCGCGGCATTTTCTTTCTATGTAAAAGGCATCGCAAGCGTGTTGGCACTCGCATTAGGACAGTTTCTCAATTCGTAAAACCCATCGACATCCGTTTTTTCAATCATTCTTATCTTCAGAGCCATAGTAAAACTCCTCCTATAATAAATCTTGCAGTCTTTTGATCTCGTTTTTTATCTCATCGATTATTCTTGATTATATATTTTTCGCTTATCTCCGCTTTTTATTGAAAAGACATAAAAAACACTTCCACCGTATTTCTTTTTAAATTTCTCATGCGTTTTCAATTCATCTTCTAGTTTAGAAAATTTCAAGTAAACGAATTTTCCCTTAATCAAATTTTTCTGGCGAAATTACCGGCTTTGCGTCTTTT
>PNIW01000031.1 GCA_002878315.1 Mesoaciditoga sp.
TTTTAGACAATCAATAAAATTTTGATAATCACTACCCCAAGCCTTTAATTGGTTAATAATAATATTTTTTATAACTTCTAATTGATCTGAATTTGCTTTTTTCTCATTTTCCTTTTTCTCGCCTTCTTGCCCTTTCTCCTGTTTTTGATCTGAATTTGCTTTTTTCTGGGAACTCTCATCGTTTAAATCATTTATTACTTTGTTTAAATCATTTATTACTTTAGCTGCTAAACGAGAAAGTTTTTGGAGTCCGTCAAGAACTTTTGTAAGATCTAATGCCGATCGTGATATCTCATCAATAATATCGTAAGCAGTTTCATAATAAACTACATATCTAGCGTAATCAGAAACCCTATAAATAACATCATAGCAATCTTTTATTCTAGATATCTGTTGAGACAAAACTATCACCGAATTCCAATAAATCTTATGTCATAGCACCTATTTAAATTTAACGCCAGAATTTTTATAAATTATTATCATTTTAAATTAAAATATGTGTTTATGTTAATATTTTGCTGTTTTTATGTTTAATCATATTATTTTGCAAATATAAGGTTTAATTTTAGGCTTTCATAAATTATTTTGGTCATATTTTACTTATATAATAATCAATGGAAATTTATTTTTATAATTAGTTTGCTAAAACTACTTTTACATATAATATAGAAATTATTCCAATCACCTTTCAATTCCATTTCATGGATTCTCCAATAAATTATATTTACAATAATGCATATTTATAGCCTTTCAATTCCATTTCATGGATTCGCTATTTAAAAAATTTCAGGGCAACAAAAAGATTAAAATCTTTCAATTCCATTTCATGGATTCAAATCTGTTGCATCATTTTCTAAAGGAACAAATCTATCTTTACTTTCAATTCCATTTCATGGATTCCAAATGTTTATTTAGTTTCAACATCAGGCACTCAAACTTTCAATTCCATTTCATGGATTCTCAACTGCCTAAACCATACAGGATCATGGCAATGTCATTTGCCTTTCAATTCCATTTCATGGATTCTTAAAGTGTTGAAATCATTGTCTTGAGTCCTATAACCCCTTTCAATTCCATTTCATGGATTCAATAACAATTTATTGATGGTGGCTAACATGAAATTATATAAAAACTTTCAATTCCATTTCATGGATTCTTTTAACATTTTTGTGTTTAATCTTTCAATTATATAAAAACTTTCAATTCCATTTCATGGATTCCTCAAGAATCAATAGATTTATATATAAAAATGATGACACACTTTCAATTCCATTTCATGGATTCAGCGATAAAATAGAAGAATTTTTAAAAGATACGATAGATATCTTTCAATTCCATTTCATGGATTCATATTTTTGTAATGATTACAATGACAAAAATGCGTACTTTCAATTCCATTTCATGGATTCAAAGAAAGAAAAAATTTTCGAAGTTATGAGAAAGTTAAACTTTCAATTCCATTTCATGGATTCACTCGAATTGTGCATATGAAAATCCAAGATTACATTTATATTATCTTTCAATTCCATTTCATGGATTCCTATGAAATAACTAGAAAGAGTTGGTTATGGGTTATAAACTTTCAATTCCATTTCATGGATTCCTGTTGTTTATTCATATAAAAAGGCAGGGAT
>PNIW01000099.1 GCA_002878315.1 Mesoaciditoga sp.
CATGTTTAAAAAAACTATTACAGCAAAGAAAATAAAAATTGAAGTGCTTTCAATTCCATTTCATGGATTCTGGAATGAAGATTGCTTTGATTGGAAGAATTGCAATACAATCCGCTTTCAATTCCATTTCATGGATTCTTTTATCGGGGATAGAAAATGTCGGAAGAATTTAAAGCTTTCAATTCCATTTCATGGATTCTGATTTACTTACAAAATTGCCTGTTGTTGATGCTTTAAAAAACTTTCAATTCCATTTCATGGATTCCTAGCTCCACCAATAACAAGTGTTGCATTATTTGTTAAATATGTCAACTTTCAATTCCATTTCATGGATTCCTAATAATGAGGGCAAGGAATTGGAATATTGGATGGATATCAATCTTTCAATTCCATTTCATGGATTCATTAAATGCTTCAGGGCATACTTTGACAGTGAAACCTTTCAATTCCATTTCATGGATTCGGTATTTGCCGTCTGCGTTCCAGCTTTTATTACCCACAGGCCTTTCAATTCCATTTCATGGATTCTACATTTTTAACATTTTTTCTAACAACATAATAAGCATTATTTCCTTTCAATTCCATTTCATGGATTCTCAAAACCATATAGACAAGTAAACTTTACAATAGCTACATTCTTTCAATTCCATTTCATGGATTCGTATATCAATCACGAGTATGTTACCCCACTCATGTATGGCCTCTTTCAATTCCATTTCATGGATTCAAAAGTGTATTGATATCATTCCATTGCCTTCATCGATTGTCTTTCAATTCCATTTCATGGATTCTAGAAATAGGGAGTAGATTTATAAGGGCTGTCAGGTATATTTTACTTTCAATTCCATTTCATGGATTCTCTTAAAAGCCTAGATTTGTCTTTTGACGCCCATATTAGTAATTTCTTTCAATTCCATTTCATGGATTCTGGCAACGCAATATGCTAGAACTTTAAAGGGGGTAATTCTTTCAATTCCATTTCATGGATTCATTGTTCTTATTTTGCTGTACAACAAAAACTTTCAATTCCATTTCATGGATTCCAAGGAGCTTTTTAGCTACTATTGTATCGGCATTAGCTACTATCTTTCAATTCCATTTCATGGATTCCTACGTTATTCAAATATTTAAAACTTTTCACGGATATATCTGACTTTCAATTCCATTTCATGGATTCCTTATATTACCTTAGTTCGTTTTTTCTCACCGCACTATTCTTTCAATTCCATTTCATGGATTCTGACGGCAATGGAAGAAAGGAAACTGGATGTGTATGAACTATTGTACTTTCAATTCCATTTCATGGATTCATTAACAACAGAAAATTGGCAAGAAACAATATCAAACACCTTTCAATTCCATTTTATGGATTCACAATATGGACTAAGTTACTACGAAGTTAAAAAATTGGTTGAACTTTCAATTCCATTTCATGGATTCAATAATATAGAAGTAAAAAAGATGAACATAACGCTAAACCTTTCAATTCCATTTCATGGATTCATTAAAAAAGAAAGGCTTTATTGTTCATTTGCCTTACTTTATATACTTTCAATTCCATTTCATGGATTCCTGAAATAACTGAGGATGGGATAATGACTATGACAATTGCCTTTCAATTCCATTTCATG
>PNIW01000106.1 GCA_002878315.1 Mesoaciditoga sp.
AGAAAGGGGCCGAAATTGGTCTCGCGACACTTTGCATAGGCGGTGGAATGGGTACCGCTCTTGTTATAAAACGGTTTTCGAAGACGATATAAACTTAAAATTTACAAAGAAAAATCTTATGATCCCAGATATTGGGATCTTTCTTATCTTAAAAAATGTGAATGCAAGGCCACCCTGAATATAGAAATCTTGAGAACCCTTTAACTTATCATTCTAAAATAGTATAATATGTTTAACACAATAATCAAACTTGATATTTTACTGGTGGGGGTGCATTTTATGGCAAAAACAAAGGTATTTTTTTTGCTTTCTTTGATGGTTCTTTCATTTGTGCTATCGAGTTGCTTTCTTTTGCCAAAGGTTACACTAAAGCCTGTGCAACTTGTATATCCTTCAGATGGCGCAACAGGTGTACCTGTCAATCTTTACCTTGTATGGCAACCTGCGAATCTTCAGTCAACTTATAAAGTCTTTCTTGGAACAGGTGCGAGTACATCTTTGACAACAACCTCGTCAACATCTCTTTACGTTAGTAATTTGAATTATTCTACAACTTATTACTGGAAAGTAGTCGCGATTTCAAATGGACAAACTGCGACAAGTTCAACATGGTCCTTCACGACGATGGCGCTTCCAAGGCCTTCAACTCCCATATTAAACGTGACAGGCGTCTCTACAAACACAATCTCTCTTGCATGGAAAAGATCTTCGGGGGCAAATGCAATCTTTTTGTACGGATCAACATCTACAAATTTCAGTCAGTACGCAATTCTATCAGGTCAATCGACATCTTACACTGTAAGAGATTTAACACCATCGACGGTATATAAATTTTTCATCGTCGCAACCAACGCGTCAGGGCGTGCCACATCTAACACGGTAAATGCGACGACCCTTTCTTACACACCACCGGTCATTCCAGCCCTGCCAGTTATAAAGGCCTTCAACGTAACATTCGTTTCTACAAATACGATAACTTTGGGATTTCAAACTCAAAATGCTTCGGTGATATACATTTACAATCCACCATCTAAATTGTTGCTTGCGACCGCAAACGGAAACGCGACCTCCTACACGATAACCGGCCTGAATCCGTCCACAGTTTACAGATACTTCATAGTCGCTATAAATCCATCTGGTCGCGCAACTTCAAACACTATAACGGCGACGACATCCGTTTATATTCCACCTGTAAGCACCTTTTCAGTTTACATAACTGACAAACCAGTTTCGCCTTCGCAAATCCAACATCTTTACGTTAATATCTCAGGAATATCAGTACACCTTTCAAACACATCTACATCGACGTGGTACACATCTCCAGCAAGCGGGACGTACGATCTTACTTCTCTTGTTGGTACCTCTGTTCATATAGCGAATTTTTCCTTGCCTTCTACATCCACGATCACACAGATAAGATTTGACATAACATCCGCTACGATTGTAATAAATAACATCTCTTATCCTTTGATGATTCCTTCTCGAACGGTATATGTCAACATACAGCCTATAAATGCTTTTGAATCAAACGGGACATATTTAGACTTCAATCTTTCAAATTCAGTCGAGCAAACAGGACAAGGATATATCTTCAAGCCCGTAGTTCATCCCGTCAACGAAAATATGCGCGCGTCCGTTACAGGTAAGGTTTTAAGCAATTCAGCCCCCGTTGCGATGGCAATAGTCTCTTTAAGTAATTCATCGACGACCGTTGCTCAAACATACACAAAACCAAACGGAATCTTTACCATAGCGGCCGTTGCGATGGGAAATTACACTCTAACAATCACCGCTTCAGGTCTTAGTTCTTATTCGACATCTGTCTCTCTTTCAAAAGGTATGAACAATGTAGGAACGGTAAATCTTTCGGCCCTTTTGCCTGCCACACCAACTTTGACACTTTCATCAACAAACACTTATTCTGTAAATCTAAAGTGGAGTGAGAGTGTCCCGGTTTCAGCCTTTAGAATATGGCGCACATCTAACCCGATGCAGGCGTATTCACTTGTGGCAACTGTGAGCGGCACTCAAAATACTTACACAGATATAGTCGAGCCCGGACATACGTATTACTACATGGTGAGCGCCGTGAATTCGTCAGGCGAAAAATTTTCTGGTGTTTCCTCTATCTTCGTCGGTCAAAAGTACTTCACAATGCCAACGGCTAACGCGCTTGCAACAGTCTATGTATATGTAAATCAATCTAATCAATCAATTCAATCGGCAAACAGGTCGCTTATAGATACTTTAAAAACTGTTAAATCTTTGAATGTTTCGAATCAGCCGATACCTGTAAATGAGATTTTACAGTATCAGATTTCTCAAAATTATTACAATCTAAATCTGTCTTACGCTTTCGGTGGATATCCAAATTCCACTCTAACGCTTTCTTTTATAAACCAAAATGGTGCGATATATCTTCAAAATTTCGCTCCAAATCCGGTACTCGTACTCGATAGCATTTACGGGAATTATCCAACCTCTGTTGCAACGAATGCCGTTGTGCTTTTAAGTTCGGGAGCAACGACCGTGTCTTACAATTACTCAAGAAGTTCAACCTACATACCTTCTGCGACAATCGGCGGAAATAATTACAAAAATGTCCTGCTTGTTACGCTTTCTGGCGGAGGATATACGGTAAATCTTTACTTTGCCCAAGGGTATGGGCTTGTGAGCTTTTCGATGAACCAGAATAATCCTTTGTTCCAGTTCACGATATTGTCCACAAATACGACAATTACCCCTGTTTATCCGTCTGCTCCATCGATACAGTATCCATCTAATAACCTGACGGTACCCTCAACATTCACACTCAAATTTTCTTCATCTTCGGGTACCTATACGATATACATAGATCAAATTCCGATAGTCGCAACAAACTTAACAAATGTAAAAATAGGACCGCTTACAAATGGAACTTACAACCTTGCCGTAAAATCCACGAACTCTTATAAACTCGAAACGCTTAGTCCAGCGATAAGATTTTACGTGTCTGGCGGATGGGTTGCAACTCCAACCTACGTTATAGGTACCTTTACAAACTGGGCCACAAATTCAAATTACCAAATGACTTACAATTCTCTCACTCACATTTACACACTTTCGACTACAATTCCATCCTCTCCTTCGGTCTACGGTGTCAATGAGTACATGATAGCCCAGTCATATATGGGAAAGATCATAAAATACGGCTACCAGCCAATTCCTGTGAGTACCGGAAATGTTACCTTTTACTTTAATCCTTCGATGGCAAAGCCATTTACCTCTTTGGGAATAGGAGACAGTTCAAAGGCAAATCAAAGTTGGTATTTCGCAGGAGACATGAGCAACTGGAACTTTGTCCAGATGACCGGTAACAACGGAATCTTCACCGCAACCGTTACGAATTCTACAATATTTGGACCTGGTACATATAAATTCAAGATAACTCCACAATCGACATTCAGCGTCTCTCCTGCAAATCTTTTGCCCTATTATTTCAACGGCTCATACAGTGCGTATTTCCTCTCAGATGGTACATTGTCTTTGGCGACTCCTTCAAATACATTCGTAATCCAGTTCAACACGATGAATTCTCAGGTAAAAATAATAAGTGCAACCATAACGACTTTGCCTTGCTACGTTGCGGGAAATTTCAACGGATGGTCGCCAAATCCGGCTTATAAAATGTCTTACAGTGCAACATCGGGTCTTTATTACCTGACAACAACTTTACCAGCGACAACGGGACAATACGAATACAAAATCGTTTATAACGATAACTGGTATGGTGGAAGTAATATTCCTGTCGGATCTGGCAATGTCACATTCTATTTCAATCCTACAAATAATGGCGGAAGTTCATCTGATTTAGGAATAGGAGACACGTCAAAAGAATCGATGACATGGTATTACAGGGGCGATTTTAATGGATGGAATGCTTCTCAGATGACCTACATTGGCAATGGCACATTTGCAGCAACATTCACGGGAAACTTTAATTCCGGAAGTTATGAATTCAAAATAGCCCCCAATAACAGTTGGTCTTCTTCTCCATTTTATTTTAACGGCACAGCATGGGGTGATACAAGTTCGATTGGAAATGGTACATTGACTCTAACAACATCCGCATCTGTCATTGCCGTGTATTTCAACGTTCTCAACAGTTCTGTCAGCGTAGTGCCTGTAAGTGGTGCGAATATTGGATATTACGTTGAGGGCACTTTTAACAATTGGTCGCCTTCGCCGTCTTACAAGATGAGCCAAACATCTACAGGGCTGTATTATCTCACAACGACATTGACGTCTACCGGAGAATATAAGGTTGTCTACGTAGGAGGTCAGCAGCCTGTCTACTATGGCGGTAACGGCTCCAACAACGATTACGGAAATATACCCGTAAAAGCAGGTCTGGTTACATTCTATTTCAATCCATCAATTGCGAGCACAAATTCTGCCATCGGCGTTGGGGACACATCGAAAGAATCGATGAGATGGTACTTTGCGTCAGACATAAACAACTGGAATCCCGCAACGATGACCTACATTGGCAATGGTACATTTGCCGCGACCATAACAAGGCCATCCACAAATGATTTTGCGAAAGGATATGGATACAAAATCCTTCCAATCAACACGTGGACTCCTCCTTCAACGTACGTTCAGTATTACTTTAACGGATCTTACGGCGCATATAGTGTCGGCGCATATAGTGTCGGCAACGGTACGATAATTGTGCCTCAGGCAACGACCGTTGTGGTATATTTCAACGTCATCAAAAGCCAGGTAAGCGTTACTGCCGTTAATCTTCCATCTACAAATCAGGTTATAATCGCATTCCTTGATTCTTTGAATAAAATCAACGCAACCCTTAACGCAACCGTTAATACATCTAACCTTTCGCAATTCTCTTTTAGCGTAAATGGTCAGAATGTACCGATCTCTTCCGTTGTGGACGCTAATACAGGCCTACCCGGCATTTCAAATTACATAACGATAAATCTGTCGATGCCTTTGAATCCTTCAGCCGTTGCAAGCCCTATGATTTTATCAATAAATGGTTTTGCTCCGGCGACGGTTTACGCAAGATATGCGCTAAACGATCCGGCATTTTACTACTCGGGTCAGTTGGGCGCTATTTACACTCCTTACCAGACAACCTTCAGGGTATGGTCGCCGGTATCGGATCACGTAAATCTTTTGCTTTACTCAAGTTATAACAGCACGACACCTTACGCAACCTACGCAATGTCGAGAAATTCTGAAGGAGTGTGGTCTGTAAGCGTCGCAGGCAACCTCAACGGCATATATTATGCCTACCAGTATCACAGATACGGTCAATGGGTCACTGCCCCTGATATTTACTCATACGCCGCAAATGCTAACAACACATTGTCGGAGGTCGTAGATCTTTCACAGACCAATCCAAATGGATGGTCTTCGGATGTTGCTCCATTCCCTGCCAACATGACAGATGCCATAATTTATGAAGTTCATGTTCAGGACTTTACCGATAATCCAAATTCTGGAGTCCTACCACAGTATCAGGGAACGTATCTCGGCTTTACCCAGAGAGGAACTACTTACAATGGATTACCTACAGGGCTCGATCATCTTGCATATCTTGGCGTGAACTACGTACAACTTCTTCCAATAGAAGATTATGAGGATCCTCAAAATCCGGGATATAACTGGGGATATGTTCCTTACCTTTACATGGTTCCCGAGGCAAAATATTCGACAACTCCGAATAATCCTATAAACACAATAGAAGAAGTTAAGCAAATGATAATGGCACTTCATTCTGTTGGCATAGGAGTTGTACTCGACATCTCCTTCAGCCACACATCTTACGTTACAACGCCCTATACTGCGGCTGTGCCGTACTACTATTACAACTATAACGAATACGGTCAGATGACCAATTACTCAGGCGTCGGTAATGACTTAAAGACCGGAAATGCAATGGTTGCAAAACTCATAATAGACACTCTAAAGTACTGGATGACACAGTATCACGTTTCTGGTTTCAGATTTGATCAACTCTACCTTTACAATCCAACCACAATTCAGCAGATAATAACTAATTTGACCGCTATAAATCCGGAAGTTTTGCTTTACGGCGAGCCATGGCCTGCCGCCGGTGCGCAATTCGTTTATGGAGATCAGCGCGGTATGCATATGGGAATGTTTAACGGTTATTTCAGAGATGCGATAACTGGATCAGCCCCAAATTACTCATCTCAGGGCTTTATAGATGGACAGCCATCACAAAACCAAAGCGAGATAATGGAAGGAATTGTGGGAAGTATTACATACAACAATTTTAGCAATGATTTTGCGTCCGAGCCAGACGAGACCATAAACTACGCGACCTCTCATGACAACTACACTTTGTGGGACAAAATAACCGGCGCCCAGCCTTCGTGGACAACGGCACAGGATATAGCCGCTCAAAAGTTAGGCCTTGCTATTCCCTTACTTTCTGAAGGCGTTTTCTTCATGCAGGGCGGAGATGAATTCGCGCGTACAAAATATGGAAATGGAAATTCTTACAATGTACAGTTCCCGAATGAATTCGATTGGTCGAGATTGACAACATTCGCAACTGTGGATAATTATGTTCGTGGATTAATTGCAATAAGAAAAGCGCACCCTGCCTTCACAATAGATTCGGCTCAGACTATAAGGGATAATCTAACATTCCTTAATACTCCTTCCGGAGTTGTTGGATATATGATAAATGGATCCGCGGTTGGAGATTCATGGCCTGAGATCCTTGTATATTTCAACGGGAATACTACTTCTCAGGATGTCACACTATCAGGTACATGGAATATGGTTGTCGATCAATTCATATCGCCAGGCACAACAATATCTCAGGTATCGGGCAATTTTACCCTCTCGCCGCTTAGTGCTTATGTGTTTTACAAATAAATCAAGCGCTCCGCGGAGCACTTGATTTTACTTTATCGATTTCTTATTTACAGTTTGCAATTAAATTGAATTTATGGCGATTACGCATAAAATACGATGGATTTGGTTAACGGATCGATGATGATGATCCAATGATATAATCATTACGTGCAAAAAAGAACGAAATATGGAATTCTAACAGCTGTCTTGGTCGGGGTATTTGTTTCTGGAATGGATCAAAATGTAGTTGGAACTGCCATGCCACGGATAATAGCGGATTTGGGTGGTATGGATCTTTATTCGTGGGTATTTACAGCTTACATGTTAGCGTCGACGATCTTCATTCCCATCTTTGGCAAACTTTCTGATATTTTTGGAAGAAAATACTTTTATATGACAGGCATAGGCATATTCATAATTTTTTCATTTTTCTCTGGTCTTTCTCCAACGATGTACTGGCTAATTTTCTCGAGGGCATCGCAGGGTGTTGGAGCAGCGATGATGACGGCATTAGGTCCCGTCATAATAGGAGATATTTTTACACCCAAAGAGCGCGGGAGATATCAGGGCATATTCGGAGCAGTCTTTGCCGTATCGAGCATTATAGGACCGCTCATAGGAGGTTTTTTTACCGATAATGTTAACTGGCACTGGGTCTTTTACGTGAACATTCCAATCGGGATAGTAGCCATAATTTTGACGTATACCTTTATTCCAAAAAATCTCGGATCAAATGTCCTTAACGTTAAAGTGGATTACCTCGGATCATTTTTCATAGGAATTTCGATCTTCTTATTTCTTTTGGGCACCTCTTACGCTTCGATAGACAATTCATGGATGGAAAGAAAGGTTATTGTGCTCTTTATAGCCTCTGCAATAACGATCTTTATCTTCTATTTTGTGGAAAGAAGAGCGCAAGAGCCCATATTCGAATTGAAACTCTTTAGAAATAAGATCTTTTCTTTGTCAAGCGTTATAAATTTCATAACCGGCTTTACCCTTTTCGCACTGCTTGTATATATTCCTTTATTCTTTCAGGCAGCCCAGGGACAAAGCGCGATGAATTCGGGACTTATTTTGATGCCGGCAATGGTTACAGGGGGAGTAGCAAGCATCCTCGGAGGTTTTTACATTTCCAAAACCGGAAAATATAAACTTGCCTTCATTTTAAGTGCTTTAATATCTTCTTACGGCCTCTACAGGATGATCTCCTTGACATCTACTTCTCCTGTCCTCGAGATAAACATCGACATGATGATTGCAGGATTTGGTGCGGGTGTTAGCATGGGCATGATGTTTGTGGTAATTCAAGGCACCGTTGAAAAAAGATACTCGGGCATTGCTCTATCGTCGATAACATTTTTCAGAAATATAGGTGGGACGATAGGAACAGCGGTCCTTGGCACAGTCGTTAGCAATTATTACACTTCCCAGTTGCAAAGAATACCGAAGATAGTAAATTTTATCTTGCCAAAAGATCTCCTCTCTTTTATGAATAATCCGCAATTTTTGATGAACAAATCAGACATCCTTTCAAAAGTTTCTCCGGCTTTCAAAACAATCTTAAACGGCATATTTGCTGATATGTCTGAATACCTTGCCAACGCTATAGACAGGGCCTTCTTTCTCTCTATGATAATGGCGATAATTGCACTAATACTTGCCATTCTGTTGCCACGGCAAAAAATATTGTGAAGTACGAAGTTGTTTGAAATTTGAATTTGGTGGTATTATAATAGACTTACAAAGATAGGAGGGGATTTCTTATGAAGGGTTTGGCTGTTCTTCTGGTACTTTTGGTCTTTCTTTTTTCAATCGTCGGTGCCTACACTTTGACGATCCTCGAGACAACAGACCTTCACGGTCACATCTATCCAGTTGATTACTCAAACAATGCCACCACAAATTATGGACTTGCCCGCCTTGCAACTCTAATTCAAAAGATCAAGGCTCAAAATCCAAATGTTTTGCTTTTTGATGATGGAGATCTCATTCAAGGATCGCCTCTCGAGTATTACCATGCCGCGATAGACAATGCTGGGATCGATCCAATGATAGCCGTCATGAATTATCTTGGCTACGATGCGATGACTCTTGGAAATCACGAATTCAACTACGGACAGTCTGTTCTTAGAAAAGTCATAAGCGAGGCCAAATTTCCGATCACTTCTGCAAATATAGTCAATTCGGAGACTATGAAGCCAGAATACGGAGACGGTTACGTCATATTTAACATGAAGGACGGTCCGAAGGTAGGTTATATAGCGCTGACAACGAAATATATACCAAACTGGGAAGAACCAAGCCACATAAAAGGCCTTGATTTTCTCGATGCCGTCCAAACCGCTCAGGAATACGTGGATCTTTTAAAATCCCAAGGCGTAGATGTGATAATTATCGGATATCATGGCGGTCTTGAGAGAAATCCTTCAAATGGACAGCCGACTGAAGAATTAACAGGAGAAAATGAAGGATACGCAATAGCAACACAGGTAAAAGGCATCTCCGCGCTTTTGCTCGGTCACCAGCATTTATCATATGCCATAAAAATTGGAAATCTTCCTGTGGTGATGGCGTCTTACTGGGGAAAGGCTCTTGGAAAGATAACTTTGAATCTTAACAATGAGAATGGCAAATGGGTGGTGGTATCGAGTGAGGCCACTTTGATTTCCGCAAATAATGTTACACCCGATGCGACTGTCATGAAACTCGTTCAGAAAGATGAAGATGCAACCCAGAAATGGCTTGATCAGCCTTTGGGCCAATCTCTTGGAGACTTTTATGTGTCCAATCCTATGTATGCAAGAATGAGAGATAATCCCTTAATTCAGTTTGTGAATACCGTTCAGATGTACTACACGGGTGCAAGGATATCATCGACGGCCTTATTCAACAATGATATACGCGGATGGAAAAAAGGTCCGGTTACCATGAGAGATGTCATGGCCGTTTACATATATCCCAATACTCTTAACGTGATAGAGGTAAGCGGAAAGGATTTAAAAGATGCCCTCGAACAGAGTGCCTCTTACTTCACCTTTGACAATGGTAAGGTCGGGGTTTCGAAGATGCCGGGTTATAATTATGATATGTACGAGGGTATATCATACATAATAGATCTTACGAAGCCTGTCGGTAGCAGGATCGTGTGGCTCGCTTATGATGGAAAGCCGATTTCTTATTCTGCAACGTATGATATCGTTCTCAACAATTACAGATCAGGCGGCGGAGGAAATTACATGATGTTCAAAGGTAAACCGGTTGTCAAATCTGTCATGATGGAAGTGTCCGAATTGATGGCCGATTACATAAGAAATAACGGTTACATCTGTCCTGCCGTCGATCAAAACTGGGAAGTTATCACAAAGCCCTTTGAGGATCTTTTCCAGGAATATGTGGTATCGGATGGGGATACCGTCCAGAGCATAGCGTTGAAATTCAATACGAATGCCCAAATCATATCGGGATTAAATGCCTTAAGCGGAGAGCCATTGCCCGGTAGCACGATAATAGTCCCAAAGATGTGAGATTTAAAGAAGGCAGGATATCCTGCCTTCTTTTATAACGTTTTTGTGATAAAAATCACAGTTATTTTCATCAAAGGAGGGTAAAATATATGTGAAATCGAGGAGGTGTTAGAATGTTCTGCTATCAGTGTGAAGAAACGCTTAATGGAAAGGGCTGCACGAAGGTTGGCGTGTGCGGCAAAAAAGACGATGTTGCGACCTTACAGGATCTTCTTATATACACTCTAAAAGGCATATCTTTCTGGGCTGTAAGATCGAGAAAACTCGGTCTGACAGACGAGAGGGCAGATATAGCGATTATAAAGGGCCTTTTTGCAACGGTTACAAATGTCAATTTTGATCCTTCAAGATTTATCGAATACTTAAAAGAAGATTTAGAGATAAGAGACAGTTTAAGAAAAAGGTTTCTCAGCGCTTATAAAGAAAAATATTCAAAAGATTTCAAGGAAGATATCCCTGATTGCGCCGAGTGGAAATTTGCAGATTTTTCAAAGGAAACCCTTCTTTCAAAAGGTGCTGAGGTTGGCATTCTTTCGGACAAAATAGACGAGGATGTCAGATCTTTAAGAGAGTTCATGATAATAAGTCTCAAAGGCATGGCTGCCTACATGGATCACGCGTACATTCTTGGTTTTAAAGATGATGAACTTTTTGCCTTTGTCGAAGAGGCTTTGGACGCGAGCATAAGAGTCAAGGATGTCAACACGATGTTCGACTACGTTGTGAAAACTGGAAAAGTAGGTCTTAAGGCAATGGAGTTGCTCGACAGGGCAAATACCTCCCATTACGGAAATCCTGAACCCACAATGGTGAATATAGGGGTAAAACCCGGTCCTGCGATACTCATAAGCGGTCACGATCTAAAGGACCTCGAAGAGTTGCTTGAGCAGACGAAAGGAACAGGCGTTAATGTCTACACACATGGAGAGATGCTTCCAGCAAATGCCTATCCGTATTTCAAAAAATACGATAACCTTGTTGGAAATTACGGAAATTCATGGTGGATGCAAAATAAAGAATTTGAAAGTTTCAACGGCCCGATAATAATGACGACCAACTGTTTAACCCCGCCTTCTGAGAGTTACAAGTGGAGGGTCTTCACAACGGGTCTTGTTGGATGGCCGGATGTCAAACACATACCCGACAGAAGTGGAAATCAAAAAGATTTTTCTCCGGTTATAAAGATGGCACTCGAGATTGGCAAAGGCCCTGTTCAGATTGAAAGCGGGAAAATCCCTATAGGATATGCAAGGAATACCGTTCTTGAGGCGGCAGACACGATAGCGCAGATGGTAAAAGATGGAAAGATAAGGAGATTTTTCGTCCTTTCGGGATGCGACGGCAGATTTAAATCACGCGAATATTACACAACGCTTGCGACAAAACTCCCAAAAGATACTGTAATTCTTACATCCGGATGCGCAAAATACAGATACAACAAACTCAATCTCGGACAGATAGAAGGACTTCCAAGGATTTTAGACGCCGGTCAATGTAACGATTCATATACATGGATAGCAACGGCTTCCAAACTTGCAGCAATCTTTGGAGCCGAGAGCGTCAATGATCTTCCGATCTCCTTTGATCTTGCATGGTACGAACAAAAAGCCGCATTCATTCTGAATGTACTGCTTTCTCTCGGAGTCAAAAATATACGCCTGGGCCCAACATTGCCGGCCTTTGTTTCACCGAATATTCTTAATGTGCTCGTTGAAAAATTTCAGATAAAGCCGAATGGAAATGTGGATTCAGATCTTGAGATGATGATGCAGGGAAAATGAGAAGGGCTTTTGCCCTTCTAATGTTTTCATGGCGATTTCTTTCAATTTGTCGATATCGAGTATCGTTAAATGTTTTCTGCCGAGCGAAATGAGATTTTGGTCTTTGAAATATTTCAAGGTTCTTTCTACATTTTCTCTCGATAGATTGATCATATTGCCTATAGTCTCTCTATTCATATCAAGGTTTATTTTGATATTTTTCCCTTCTTTGATTCCCTTTGAATAGGCAAGGTCTAAAAAGAAAAAGGCCATCTTTATGGCTGAATTTCCTATTATCAAATTTTCAAAACGTTGGGAAAGATAAAAAAGACGTGAAGTTAGGTTTTTTATAACTTCTACCGCCATCAAATTGTCATTCATCAAAAGTACTTCAAACCGATTCACATCGATCGCAAGAACCTTTGAATTTTCCATAGATTCAGCGGTTGCCGGATAAAATTTTTCTTTTTTGAACAGTAAAGATTCAGCGAATAATTCCCCAGGCCTCAATATTTTTATGACGAATTCCTTTCCCGTCGCGCTTAATTTGAAGATTTTTATTTTACCGCTTAAAACCATGTAAATGTTTTTCCCAACGTTATCTTCAGAAAAAAGTATCTCACCCTTTTTAAACTCTAAAATTCGAGAGAGACTGAGTAATTTCCCAATCATTTCACTATTGAAATTGGAGAAGTATTCTGATTTTTCAATTATCGCTGATATATCCATTAGATCTCACCATTTAGATCTTATCATATAATGAATTCCGAATTTGCAATTTCAAATTGAGAATCGCAATTTATCCATTTTCAATTCTCAATTTACGTACCATGAGTCATGTGTTACGTGCTCTTGTAAGCAAGGGATACCTGCCGAAACAACTATTCTAAATTTGAATTTTGTTTGATATAATGAGTCGGGGTGATAAAGTGAGTGTAAGCCAAAACGCAATTATAGGAAATGGAGTATCTATTGGGGAAAATGCCATAATAGAAGATGATGTCGTGATAGGAAACAATGTCACGATAGGACATAACGTTATTATTCATTCTGGTGTCAGAATAGATGATGATGTTACGATCTGTGATGGCACAATTCTTGGAAAATCTCCCCTCAAAGCCCTTACAAGCGCGACGACGAAGTTAAAGATTCTTCCTCCTCTCCAGATAAAAAAAGGCACGATAATAGGAGCGATTTGTATTGTTTACAAGGGATCTATTATAAATGAAAATGTCTTTATAGGAGATCTTGCCACTGTAAGAGAAGAGGTCGAGATCGGCAATAATACGATCATTGGCAGAGGAGTTTCGATTGAAAATCAAACGAAGATAGGCAGTTATGTCAAGATAGAAACAGAGGCCTATATAACCGCGATGTCTGTTGTTGAAGATCATTGTTTTATAGCGCCAAAGGTCTCATTTTCAAATGATAATTATTTGGGAAGAACGCAAGAAAGGTTCAAGCATTTCAAAGGCCCGACACTCAAAAAAGGCGCAAGAATAGGAGTTAACGCAACGATTTTACCCGGAATAACGATAGGAGAAGAGGCGGTCGTTGCGGCAGGTGCTGTTGTTACGAAAGATGTGCCGGCACGCGTTATCGTTGCCGGTATTCCGGCGAAGTATTTCAAAGATGTTCCTGAAGAACAATTGCTTGATAAAGGAGGGATTTGAATGACCTGGAAAGGATGGACAGCAGTTGTGGCGGGAATATGGCTTATAATAGCAGGCTTTATCCCGTTAGGCGTTACCGGAAATATGGCAAATGACATAATAATTGGAATAATCGTTGCGATAGTCGGATTCATGATGCTTCCACAAGGTTCGGCATGGCAGGGGTGGATTATAGGGCTTATAGGAGGAATATGGATGATAATCGCGGCTTTTATCCCTTATGTCAGCGATCCAAAGATCCATCATCTTCATAATATCGCAAATGACGTTGTAGTCGGCGTGATAATTTTGATAGTTGCCCTTTTTGAAAGAAGGCCAAAGGAAAAGAAAAACTGATTTATATCGTTATATCATTTTGACGTATAAGGTCTTCGATGCGGAGGTTTCCGCATGCTTTTTTTATATTCTCTCTCAACCTTACCATTGGAGGAGGAAGAAGACCATACATGGTCAGATCCTCTTCAAGGAAGGATTTGACATTTCCGTCAAATACGATCTTTCCATTGAACACGACAAGTGCCCTATCAAAATTGTAAATTGCCTCTTCTACCGAATGTGTAACGATTATGACGCTTTTGCCGTTGCTTTTGAGTGTCTTAAGAATTTCAAAAAAATTCTTTGCGCTTGAAGGATCCAAAGAGGAAGTCGGCTCGTCAAAGATGAGGTATTTCGGATCGCACGCTATTATCGAGGCAATGGCAACCTTCCTCTTTTCGCCTCCGGAGAGGGCAAATGGAGACCTTGAGAGAATGTCCCATCTAAGTCCGACTATTCGTATGGCTTCTTTAACTGCCGCATCGGCATCCATTCCGAAATTTTTTGGGCCAAACGCTATTTCCTGATAAACTGTGTCGGCAAAAAACTGGTGTTCTGGGTTTTGAAAGACAAGTCCGACTCTTTTTCTTATCTCAAAGATCTTGTCCTTATCGGTTGTTACCATTCCATCCACTATGACTTTGCCGGTAGTTGGCCTTATTATGCCGTTCATGAGTTGAAGAATGGTAGATTTTCCAGATCCCGTTTTGCCAAGAATTGAAAGGGATTCTCCGTCCTCTATTTTAAAGGAAATATCACTTATCGCTTCTTTTTCAAAAGGTGTCTTTTTGTCGTATACGTAACTTACCTTTTCAAATTCGATTGGCAATATTCAATCAGCCTTCTTTCTAATTTTGAAATACTCATGAACTCCTTTATCACTCCGGATCTGTAAAGTTTTATTTCAAAGTCTATAAGTTCGGAACTCCCAAAATCATCCTTTATTTCATTTATCACGTCTACAGTCTTCCCATCGAAGAGTAAATTTCCATTCTTCAAATAAAGGATCCTTTCTGCATTGACTATCTCATCAAGAAGATGGGTTGAAAAAATTATTGTATGACCGTTTTGATGAAGTTTTGAGAGTATTTCAAAGATCGCCTCTCTGCTTACCGGATCCATCATCGAAGTAGGCTCATCCATAACTATATACTTGGGTCCCATGACAAGGATATCGGCTACGCAAAGTAGTTGCTTTTGACCTCCGGAAAGTCTGTGCGGTTCAACATTTTTTAGATCGTAAAGCCCTACAAACTTAAGTACCTCCTCTATCTTCTTAACCATTTCTGCACGAGGCACACCCAAATTCTCAAGTCCAAATGCCACGTCTTCTTCTACCGTGGTGCCTACGATTTGGTTTTCAGGATTTTGAAAGACGACGCCCACGTCTCTTCTTATTTCCCATATCTTTTGTTCGTCTTTTGTGTTCATGCCATCGACCAGAACCTCTCCGGCAGTTGGCAAGAGCAAACCATTCATCAATTTAAAAAGAGAGGTTTTCCCGGATCCATTCAGACCGAGAACGGCTATAAACTCAGACTCTTTGATTTTGAAATTCAAATTTGAAAAGACACTTACATCTTCATAATCGAGTTTTACGTTTTTAAATTCTATCATTTTTCAGAACGGTAAACTCTTATTCCTCCATCTTTTACTATGGTAGATACGTTACCAAAGACTCTCTGCATTTCTCTTTCTATCGCACTTCCACCCTTGTTGTGAAAGCCAACGCAAAAGAGCAAGCCTCCTTCTATTAGATGAGATCTCGATTCTTCTATGAGCCTTACCCAGACATTTTTTCCGGCTGCCATAGGAGGATTGAAAGTCACAAAATCAAAGTCCACTCCATCCCATACTTCGAAGCCATCACCGCTTTTTATAACCGCCGATATGTTATTATTCTTTGCGTTTATCTTTGCGTACTCAACAGCCCTTTCATTTACATCGCTCATGAATAAATTCAAATCGGGATTTTTGGCCTTTAGAGAAATTCCAATAAATCCGTATCCGCATCCAAGATCGAGCAGATCGCCTTTAGCATCCGGGAAATTTCTCACAAGCACTACCGATGCCGCGTCCGGAGTTCCAAATGCAAAGACACCGCTAACAGTTTTGAAGCGCAACTTTTGCTTTCCGATGTTGAATTCAAAGTCTTTTTCTATGATTTTACTTGAAGGTTTTTGGGAATAGTAATGCTCAAACATTTTGTTCACCGTATTCACATATATCTATCAATGGACACATTCGACAGATAGGTTTACTCCTGCAATGCATCTTTGAATGCTGGACGATAAGAGCATGAAATTCGCCGAGAACTTTTGCATCGTTGAAAGACTTTTCAATCTCAGTTGAATCGATTCCAAGTCTTGAAACCATCCTTTTAAAATAGGCATCATAAACAAAAATTGGTCTGTTGAATATGTAGAGTAAGATTGAACTTGCCGTTTCATGCCCTATGCCGTTGACGGTAAGCAGCATGCCATAAAGATCTCTTGTTTCAAATTTTTCGAGTTTGTCAAAATCGAAAGAAAAATTTGAAAAAAAGGCAAGAAAATTTTTCAATCTCATTGCCTTCAATTTTGGAAAGCCTGAAGGCTTTATGAGATATGAAAGTTTCTCGATAGGCGTTATATACATTCTGTAAGGTTCAAGGAGGCCTGCGTTTTCAAGATTTTTTATCGAAAGTACAACATTTCTCCACATTGTATTCTGTGTTAAAATGGCACCTACCGCTATTTCAAATTTTGTATCCGCAGGCCACCAGTTTTGAGGTCCATAGTTGTTATAAAGACGTTCAAATATCTCTTTATAATCCTTCAATTTACCACCTTCGGATATAGTATACCATCGAGAAGAAGCAAATTCACACAAGTTATTTTAACCGTTCTTTATGATATAATAAATGCTTAGATTAAATGGAGATGATTTAAATGTTTGTAAAACTCGAAGATATAATCGAAAGAATCAAAAAAAGCAAGAAAGTACTTGTAATAGGACATATAAAGCCCGATGGAGATGATATAAGTTCGGTAGCAACCTTAACTCTTGCCTTAAGGAAGTACGGGATAGAGGCTGAAGGATGCATAGCGGATCACATTCCGTGGTTTTACAAAGATATAAATGGAGTATCGGAGATAAGGGGCCTTGAAGAGTTAAAAGATTACGATTACGACACCTCGATAATAGTCGATGCTTCCGAAATATCCAGAATAGGAGATGGAGCCTTACTTTTAAAGAAAAGACCGGATATAACTCTTGATCACCACAAAACAAATGAAGGGTTTGGAGAACTTGATTTTTGCGATCCTTCTTATGCCGCTACGGCAGTTATAGTCTACGAAATAATAAACAAACTTGGAATAGAGTACGATCCCGCTCTTGCCGAAATAAATCTTTTGGGCATAGCAACCGATACCGGATTTTTTAAATACTCAAATACAGATGTAAAAGTGTTCAGTTATTCTGCCAGTTTGGTTGAAAAAGGCGCAAATATTCAGAAAATTGCCTCTGCCGTTCTCGAGCACAAAACATTAAAAGAACTAAAACTTTTCTCTGAAATGCTTAATACTCTTTCAGTCGAGGAGAATGGAAAATTAGCCTGGGCATATGTTTCTTACGAGATGCTTGAAAGGAATAATTGTACCGATGAAGAAACTGGGGGATTTGTTGGAGAAATAAGGTCTATATATGGAGTTGAAATTGCGATTCTTTTTATAGAATGGCCAAAAAATCAGGTAAATATCTCATTCAGATCCAAAAATTACGTTGATGTAAGCGAAATTGCAAAATATTTTGGTGGAGGAGGACATATCCGCGCCTCGGGGTGCAGTATAAAAGATGCCGATTTAATGGATATCATTGGCAAGGTTGTTGACAAATCAAAAGAAGCGTTGAGGGTAAAGGCTGTGAGTTCATGAAGGTAGTAACGACAAACTCAAAGGCAAGAAGAGATTACGAGATCTTAGACAAATTCGAAGCCGGTATAGAGTTAAAAGGTACAGAGGTAAAATCCCTCAGAAATGGTAGCGCAAATATAAATGATGCTTATTGCATAATAAGGAACGGAGAGATTTTCATAGAAAATATGCACATACCGCCTTACGCTGGAGGCAACCTCTTCAACCATGATCCGCTGAGAAGAAGAAAACTTTTGATGCATAAAAAGGAGATAATACGGCTCGATTCGAAGGTAGATCAAAAGGGATTAACGATCATACCATTGAGAGTTTATTTCAACGATAAAGGAAAGGCAAAAGTTGAGATTGCGCTCGCAAAGGGTAAACACCTTTACGATAAAAGAGAGGAAATAGCAAAAAAAGAGGTGGAAAGAACCTTAAGAAAAAAGATAAAATACGAGTGAGGAGGTCAGGTATGTCTTATCCAAGGCTAGTCTCAAATCTTGACTCAATAAGACACAATGTCAGAGAGATTTCTAAGATGTGCCATGGATTTGGAATAGAACTCGTCGGCGTTGTTAAGGTTGCCAGAGGTGAGCCTTTACTCGCACAGATCTATCTCGAAAATGGAGTTGACATAATAGGAGATTCGCGAATTCAAAATATCAAAAGAATGCGTCAAAACGGTATAAAAGGGCCATTTATGTTGCTTAGAATACCGATGATAAGCGAAATAGAGGATGTCGTTGAAAATGTGGATATAGTTCTTGTTTCGGAACTTGAGGTGGCCAGACGGATCGGAAAAATGGCGGCTTCTCATGGCAAGAGGCAAAAAATAATATACATGGTTGACGTCGGCGATCTAAGAGAAGGTGTCTGGTTTACAAAGGCCGTCGATGAGATCGTTGAATCTTCAAAAATAAAGGGAATAGATCTTTACGGAATAGGTACAAATCTTGGCTGTTACGGAGGCGTTATACCCGATTTAGATAACATGAATTTGCTCGCGGAGATTGGTCAGAAGATAAGAGAAAGAGGCGTCGAATTTAAGGTTATAAGCGGCGGAAATACGGCGGCACTTTACATGGTAGAAAATAAGACTATACCTCAATCGATAAATGAGTACAGACTCGGAGAATCATTAATTCTCGGTACAGACACGACAAACAACATTTCATTCAAATTTCTAAAGCAGGACACGTTCACGCTTGAAACCGAAATAATAGAATTGAAAACTAAGCCGTCAGTCCCTTATGGCAAGATAGGAAGAGATGCGATGGGAAGGATACCGGTCTTCGAAGATTTGGGAAATAGGCTTAAGGCCATAATAGCCATAGGAGAACAGGATATCGATCCGGCCGGCTTAATACCCCTTGATAAAGGAATCAAAGTGCTTCATGCTTCGAGCGATCACACTGTTTTAGACGTGAGCGATTTTGACGGAAGACTAAAGTTGGGAGACATTTTGAAATTCCGTCTAACATACAGCGCGCTTTTAAGAGCCATGACATCCGAATATGTTGAAAAGGTCTGGTGAAACTTTTTATCTCTTGGGAATTACAACGGTGAATGTAGAGCCAAATGTGTACTTTGAATTTACTTCTATTTTGGCATTTATTATCTTTGCCAAATGCTTGACTAAAGCAAGGCCCAATCCCATCCCCTTGGCATCAGTTTCAGAGACGTTTGAGGCCCTGTAAAATCTTTCAAAAATTCTGGGTATCTCTTCACTTTTTATGCCTATACCATGATCCTCGACGGAGATCCTTACAAATTTTTCATCCTCTTTTGCGCTTATCTTCACCGAAGAATTCTCCCATGAATATTTTATGGCATTTGAAAGCAAATTAGTGGTTATTCTGTAAAGAGCCGTTCCATCTGTTTTCACAAAAAGATTTTCTGGAATTTCTATCTCCACATTTATGTTTTTTGTCTTACATCTGTAAGCCATCTCTTCTTTTGCTTCTTGAGCCATCTGGTAGATGTTAACGATTGAAAACTTTGGGATGTAGGTCTCCATTTCAAGGGCGCTCAATGACAACAACTGATCGACAAGTTTTTCAAGCCTTTTTAATTGATTCTCTGCCCTTTCGATATATTTTTCTTTTGATCTTTCATCTATTTTCGGATCTCTTATCATTTCAAGGAAACCTTCTATTATTCCAAGAGGAGTCATAAATTCGTGGGAAACAGCGGAAACAAAATCTGCTTTTGCACTTTCAAGCATTTTAACGTCGTCCAAATTCTTGAAGATCCATCTTATCAATGGTCCTTCCATGAAGACCGTAACCTTGCATTCTGTCTTTTTTATGCCGAAAAAAACGGGTAATTGTTCTGAAAACACAGATCCCTTTAAAGAAATTTGAAGCGCCTCATTCATCTTTGAAAATGAAATGACATCTGTGAGCTTAACGGCCCTCTGGAAAGAAATTTCAAAGACCGTCGAAATCGTATCGTTATGATCGACTATGTTCAAATTGTGATCTGTCGAGACTATTCCCTCGCTTACGAAATCAATTATCCTCATAAATCGCCAAGTTTGTATCCTACTCCCCTGACCGTTTTTATAATGGATTCCCCCAGTTTTTCGCGTATTTTGCTGACGTGAACATCTACGGTACGAAATTCTCCGAAAAAGTCTAAACCCCAGATTTTATCAAGTATTTCTTCTCTTGTAAAAACTTTAAGCGGATTCGAAAGAAATAATTTTAAAAGTTCAAATTCCTTATTGGTGAATTCTATCAAATTGCCGTTTTCATCTACAGCAGAATACGAATCGAGATTTACGGTCTTTCCGTTGAATTTAAAGATCTTCGAAGGGGTTTTGTCAAAGCCCGTCCTTCTCAAAACAGCCTTTATTCTTGCCACAAGTTCGTACTGGTTAAATGGTTTTGTTATGTAATCATCCGCGCCCATCTCAAGGCCGAGCACTTTGTCTATGTCAGTTCTTCTTGCCGTCAAAATTATGACGGGAATTTGAATGTCCTTGTTTTTCATCATCTTTAAAGCGTCTATGCCAGAACCATCCGGAAGTCCTATATCAAGAAGTGTTAAATCGAAGTTGTTTTTTGATAACTTATCCCACATCTCCGAAATGGTCAAAGCCTTGTCGAAAGTGAATCCACCATTCTTCAAAGCGTAGGATATAACATCGATCATGTCCTCATCGTCTTCAACTATAAGTATCGAATTCATCTTTCACCTCCAAGCAAGGTGTAGAGTTCTTTTCCTAAGATCATATAAGTCGTTTCCTCGCATATATTCGTGGAATGATCGGCCACTCGCTCGATTGCCCTCGAAACAAGAATCAGCCTTTCGGCCTGTGCGATTCTATCCCTTGAACAATGTTTTTCTACTATCTCTTCTAAATCATTAACTACCTTTCTGTCGAGTTCATCGACCTGATCATCCATAAGCCAGATCTTTTTTGCAAGTTCGATATTTTCATCAAAGTAAGCCTTCATTGCTCCGTGAAGCATTTCTCTTGCCACCTGAGCCATCTTGGGTATATCAATCAGTGGCTTTATCAGAGTTTTTCCCTCCAAAAACTGGGTAACCTGCGCTATATTTACTCCCTGATCTGCGATTCGCTCAAGTTCTCCTGTTATCTTCATGGCCATTATTATGCGTCTTAAATCCTGCGATAGAGGTTTGTATTTTAACAGTATCTCGTAGACGATTTCTTCGATTTCCCTTTTAAGAGCATCTATTTCATCATCCTGCTTTATAACCATCTCAGCGATTTTGACATCCACATTTTCAAGTGATTTTATCGAAGAATCAAATGACTCAAGGGATAAACTGAACATTTCATTTAATTTCATTCTCAAAATGTCCATTGAGTGTTCATAACCCGATAAGGCGATCCTGTCCATCCGGCTTCCTCCAATTCATTACCTTCTAAATTATATCATACAGTTGATAAACGGCATTAAAAAAGGCCGCCTGAGCGGCCTGACTTTATTCTGTTTTGAACTTTTTGACGCTTTCATCAAGCATCTGGGATGTTGCCGCGAGTTCCTCTGCCGTGTTTGCTATATTCGTTATCGCATTTCCGCTTTCATTTAAACTTTCGGATATCGAATCTAACATGTGCATCATCTCTTCGAAAAGTTTTGCTCTTTCCTGAGAGTCTGCGCTTACTTCGGCCATTTCTATCCCGTTGGATTTTATCACTTTGCTTATTTCTTCAACATCTTTTCTTATCTGATCAAAGGTGGATATCATACTTCTGACCATTTCGGCCATCTTTCCAGCCTCGGATGAAAGATTTTCTATCGAAGATGCTCCTGATTCTATTTCTGATGCTGTCTTTTGGACATCTTCTTGAAGATGTTTTATTTCATTTCTTATCTCTTCCGCAGCCTTGTTAGATTCCTCTGCAAGATTTCTTATCTCTGATGCCACGACTGCGAAACCTTTTCCGGCCTCTCCCGCCCTTGCTGCTTCTATGGCGGCATTGAGGGCCAAAAGATTAGTTTGCTCCGCTATAGACTCGATTGTCTCTATGAATTTTGAAATTGAAGCGTATGAAGCTCTTAGATTTTCGACAGATTTTGACCCTTGAAGAATTCTGTCTTTTGTCGTCAGCAAATTACCTACGAGATGCTCTACCTCTTTTTGTGTGTTACTTGCGGCCTTCATAGATTCATCGGAGGAATTCTTTATATTTTGCGCATTGTCGACCGTACGCCTTTCTGATTCTTCAAGTTTTTCAAATCTGTTTACCATCTCTCTTAAACCTTCAACGGAAGATTTGGTTGAGTTCTTTATCTTGTCAAGATTTGCACTTATCTCTTCTATGGTGGCAGAATTCTCCTCTATGGCCGCGCTCAAATTCTGTGAGCCACCGTTGACATCGGAAGCAGATTGCCTTACGTGATTTATTATTTCTCTTAAAGAGTTAACCATCTCGTGGAATGCGTTCTGAAGGGCTCCGAATTCATCTTTTCGTTTTGTTTTTTCAAGGTTAACGCTTAGATCGCCTTCGCTTATCTTCGAGGCCGCATTTTCGAGTTTCTTTAGAATCCTTGTGAAATTGAGTATGAGGAAGATGCCAAGCAAAACTATACCTATTCCAGAAATTATAACTATAACAACGGAGATAAAGATAAGAGAGTTGAAAGAGTTCGACACGAATACAGAGGATTTGTTAACATTTTGTATGGCATTTTGAACATTCGAATTTGCCCTGTCAAAGAGAACCGCAAGATTGGCATTTATATTATCAAAATATTGCTTTGCGTTGTTGGTAAGAAGATTCGCTATCAGATTTCTCTGAGTCGATATCTGCTGGTTATATCCGTCAACAACCGTTGATATGGATTGAACGTTGAATTGATCATTTTGGCCCGTCATCACGAGATTTCCAAATTGTTTTGCAAGGTTATAATAAGTATCGAGCAAGATATTTCCATAATAAACTCCCACAGAATTCAACGCTCCCATACTCATGCCGCTTTTAAAAGACTGAATATATGTTTTCATCAGTGTAAGTTGCGTGTTTATCTGATCCTGAGAGGTTGCTAAACTTATATTCCTGACGGCAAGTTCCATGGAAGACAGCATTCCCTGTGCCTGAGATGTTCCCACAAGAATTGCAAGATTGTTAAGTAATTCCTCAACATCCGCTATGCTAAGTTCCTTTATCGGAAATTTTGAAATCTCTGACTCTAATTTTGTTTGAAGGATCTGGGCCTCTGTCGCCGGAAGAGAATAAAGATTATTCGCACTTGCCGATATCGTGTTGAAACTCGCCTCTATCGTTTGTGTGAGATCCTTGTGCAAGATCATTAAATTAGATATTTGACTTTCGATCTGTGTGTATTGATTCTGAGCATTAGACAAATTAGACTGAGCCTGCTTCAATTTGTCCTGATAATTTATAAGCATTCCAGTTTGAACGAGCGCCAGATCCCCGACGCTTTTCAACTTTTTGAGGTTTGCACTTATTTGGGAGGCCTCATCTGAGGCTGGCAATTTTTGAATTATGGAAAAGGCGTCATTTACCTCGCTGTCGAAAAGACTGGTCTGGGACTTTAGAGTTGATGTTGAGGCACTGAATGCTCCCAAATTGAGATCAGATAAGGCCTTTGTTATCGTGAACCTGAGATTGGCAAGTTGGGTCGTGGAGCTATAGGCGTTGTTTACCTCTTTTATCGCTTTATCGGTATTTGACAGAGCATTTCTCACTCCAAAACTTTCAAAATAGATCGCGCCGGCTATTATTAAAAGCACAGCGACCATTGCAACGGCAAAAAGTATTATCTTCGCTCCAACCTTCATCCATA
>PNIW01000102.1 GCA_002878315.1 Mesoaciditoga sp.
TGACGGCGCGTTTTCGATCGATATGACAATACTCGCAATAATAATATCATTCGTTGGAATAACATCTCTTGTATCGCTTATTTGGAATCTTCACGTTTTTCGCCATTTTGAAAGAGACAAAAGAATAGAAGGAAAGGTATCACTTATAATCTACATCTCTTTGAGCGTATTTGGTGTGATACTCTCAGGTTTTTTACTTTTTGTCATTTTTTTCATGATGTAGAACCCTCGATTGAAAGTACATATTTCCTCCTCCGTCGAAAACGTAAAATGATCTGTCGTCATTTTCGAGAAGATACGGTTTGTAATTGAGAGAAGGCTCGAAGGCTAAAATATTTTCCTCGTTGACAAAGGTCGTTGAAGAGATCCATTTTTTGTAAATTATACCTCTCGCGCGGATAAATATGCCACCCTTTCCTGTTATTTTCAAAAGATACGTTCTTTCGTCCGAAAAGAATTCACCGGCTCCTCCCCATTTATCGTCTATTGTGAGATCTCCGTGAAATGCGAGGAGCGCACAAGAATTGACGTAGAGCGTTTGACCGGCTATGTCTACGTATGAAATGTCTCCGTAAATCGAAGATGATATGAGCAATTCCGAAGAATAGGTATCGACGTAAAAAAGATGAAAGTCATTTTTGTCTTCCTTCCATTTGGTATTTACATCGAAGGAAAAGACAGATTTAAGACGCGCAAAAAAACGGTCTCCTATCTCGATAGAAACCCTTAAAATCGGATAATAAGGCTTTCCGACGATCTCGTATTTCATAGTCATGTCCTTTCAATTTTATTTTCCATTTATTATACCAGACAAAGTTCAAATACAAAAGTTATTGTTATTCGTACAAACAGAGTTCGGATCTTGTATGTTACGAATATTCAACATGTCTTTATTTGATTGTAACTATTTTTAGATATAATAAAAATGAAAATCATTAGCATTAATAAAAGGAGGGTTTAAAATGGAAGGAGAAGTAAGGATACCATTGATAGGGGAAAAGGCGCCGGATTTTGAGGCGGTAACTACAAAGGGGAAGATAAAACTGTCCGACTTTTTGGGGAAATGGGTGGTTCTCTTTTCGCATCCGGCAGATTTTACGCCGGTCTGCACGACTGAATTTGCGGCTTTCGCAGAAAAGCAGGAAGAGTTTAAAAAACGCAACGTTCAACTTATAGGACTTTCGATAGACAGCGTTTATTCTCACATAGCGTGGATAAGGGAGATTCAGAAATATTTTGGCTTTAAGGTCGAATTCCCGGTCATCGCGGATCTCGATATGAATGTCGCCCATCTCTACGGCATGATCCATCCCGGAAGCGGAAAAACATCAACTGTCAGAACTGTCTTTGTCATAGACGATAAGGGCATAGTCAGGGCAATTTTGTACTACCCGGCCACGAATGGAAGAAATATAGACGAGATTTTAAGGCTCGTTGACGCTCTCCAGTACACGGACAAACACGGCGTAGCGACTCCCGCGAACTGGAAGGTGGGCGAGAAGGTCATCGTTCCAACTCCTCTTACAGTAGACGATGCCGAAAAGAGGATGAAGGAAGATTACGAAAAGGTAGACTGGTTCTTGGCTTTCAAGAAATACGAAAAATAAGTGATGAGGCGCCC
>PNIW01000050.1 GCA_002878315.1 Mesoaciditoga sp.
GGGCCTACCTTTTGGTGGTGAAGAGTTTGAACAGGAAAAGAAATTATATAATCGGTTATCTTTACCTTATTCCTGCCCTTGTGATCTTCATCCTTTTTACTTACTGGCCTGCGATATATTCTTTCTATCTGAGTTTTTTTAACACAACGACAAGCGTTGGTCATGCCATTTTTGTTGGCCTTTCAAACTACGCTTACCTTTTTAGGACGGGAGAGATTCCATACTCGCCTTTTACCGCATTTGAATATTCTTTTATCAGATTTTCATTCGCTTTTATAATTTCTGTGGCGATATTCGGATGGATTGAAAAAGGTGGAAAGAATTCAAAGAATTTGATCCCACTTTTAATTATTCCGATCTTCGCACTGGTATTTGTCTATCCCTCACTTTCTACTTTAGGTGGTAATCTATATATTTTTATTTTATGGATTGCGCTCGGACTTTTGACATATTTTTTTACAAGAAAGATGGAGTTTTACAAATTCCATACAGTTTTATTCCTCTTGTCTCTTCTCGGACTTTACATAGTGGCATTCTATATAGGCAGAAGAATAGATCTTTACCTGCTTTTCTTTAAAATAGCGCAGAATAATTCTTTCATAATGTCGATATGGAACACATTTTATTTCGTGATAATAGACGTTCCGCTTACCATAGTCATATCTCTTGCGGCCGGTCTTCTTATGAAGAATCTGCCATTTTTCAAAGCGTTTTTCAGGACGGCATTTTTTGCTCCTTATGTTGCATCTATCGTTGCGGTAAGTCTTTTGTGGTTATGGATGTTTAATTATCATTACGGAATATTCAATTACATACTTTCATGGTTTGGCATATCGCCGATAAATTGGCTTAACAGCGCCTCTTTAACGATGCCAACCGTTGCCATACTAAGTATATGGGAATATTTCGGATATTATGGGCTTATATTTCTTTCGGGCCTTCAAAACATAGATCAGGAGTATTACGAAGCGGCTGAAATAGAAGGCGCGAATTCATTTCAAAGATTTGTATACATTACATGGCCCTTGCTTAGCCCTATAACATTTTTTGTAATGGTGGTTTCTTTAATAAATGCTTTTCAGGTTTTCACGCAGGTTTACGTGCTTTACAATCAGATGCCAGGCCCTTACGCGAACAGCGGTCTTACGATGGTCTTTTACATATACAACACATTCTATAACGAACAGCAAATGGGACTCGCATCTGCCGCGGCGTATGTTTTACTCGGAATTATAATGGTTTTGACTTTAATTCAGTTTAAAACGACAGAAAAGAGAGTTGAGTATAACATATGAAAAAACCAAGAAAGAAATTACTTTACTTTTTTTATTACGCGGCCGCAGTAATTCTTGCGATCTTCGCAATAGGCCCTCTTATCTGGATGGTCGACACTTCATTTAAGACCAATTCCGAAGTTCTAAGTTATCCTCCGAGTTGGGGCACAATAAATGCTTTGCCTTCAAGGACATTAACTGCAGATATAATAAAAACAAGGGCAGGACAAAATGCCAATCCTTCAACGCTTTCTCTTGAAGCGCTCTTGGGTTCTTTATCTACCACACAAACTACGACATTAGCGAGTCCCAACACTCTTGCGATTCATGTGCTTGGCGCCTCGGGATATCGTGGAACGGGAACAATGCCGAGACGTGGGATACTTTCGATCAAATTGTTGGACGAAAATGGCAATTTTGCTTCTTATTCTACCAGTTTCAGCACTCCGGAATTTAATCTGGCGGTTGCAAAGATATCTTCTGTCTCAACTCTTACTAACAATGTCAAAGGAATTATAAGTTCGCTCTCACAGTATACCTCTGATCCTCAGGAATATATTCTGAATTTCTACGATGATTTTATGTACGGAAATAACCCAGTCTTTTCGAGAATCGATTTCATCTCGAATTTACTTGGAGTGAAAGGATTATCCAAATTTCAGGACGAAATAACGCCGTTTAAAAAAGGCATAGGTCCGCTTTCAGCGATAGAACTTAACGAATTAGCCGGTATATTGCAAAATGCCCTCGAAGCCCAATCTATGGACAAGATAGAAATAGAAAAATACCTTAACGATATAAAGATATACATTGAATTCAACGATTTTTACCAATCCCAGAAGAACCATAAGTTAAGCGGGCCAATAAAACTTGCATTTATACCAAACTCCAATCAATTAAAGGTAATAGACGGACAATCGATAGTCAAAAATGCCTATACTTCAGGGGATCAGATATATATAACATTCAAAAACGTGAGTTTTGTCTGGTTCTTAAATGACAGCGTCTCATTAACTGCCCATTACAACTTCTGGGAGGTGCTTGAAAATTTCTTCGACAATTACGTTAGCGCATGGAATTCAGCGCCTTTTGGAATTTACTATTTTAACAGTATCTTCGTTGCGGTGGCGACAACATTTTTGAATATCATCTTCGATGTCATGATGGCTTTTGCATTTTCAAAACTTAACTTTCCCGGAAGAGACAAAATCTTCATAGCGGTTATAGCAACGATGATGATACCCTATCAGGTTCTGCTCGTTGCAGATTATTTGATAATTCATTCATTCGGTTGGATAAACACTTACTATGCGTTGATAATTCCATGGTCTGCCACGGCATTCGTGGTCTTCCTGATGAGGCAGAGTTTTAACTCGATTCCAAATGATCTTTACGACGCGGCAAAGATTGATGGTGCATCTTCATGGAGATTTTTGTGGACGATAGCCGTGCCATTGTCTATGCCAGTCATAATAACAGGAGCGTTGCTTACATTTTTAGGTAGTTGGAATTCATTCCTGTGGGTTTTGATAATGACCGACACCACTAACATGAGAACACTTCCTGTTGGTCTTCAAAATTTCATAATAAATTCGGGAGCGATCTTCAATCAATTAATGGCAGCCGCTACCTTTACAATGATACCGGTCGTGATAGCATTTATGTTCTTCCAGAAGTATTTTGTGAGCGGATTTTTCAGATCGGGAATAAAATGATTGTGTAACATATAAAACCGTTCTTCTTAACAAGGTTTCGTATTTCATGATAAATTGATAAGAGTTAATTAAAACATAAAATTCGCAGATCTCTAATTGATCTCTTTTAAAACCCCTTCTAAAGAGTAGAATTGTATAATTTTTATGCTCGAAAGGAGGGGCACCATTATGAAAAAGCAGGATATCGAAAAGGTATTATATAAAGAAGAAAGTAAGAAACTCGCGGAGAAGGTAAGAATCGAAACGATAATTAAAGCATCTCTCTACGGAATAAGGTTTTAAAAAGGGCGCTGTCTGGCGCCCTTTTTATTCGTGAAGGTCTTCAGATGGAACCGAGATTTTTGCTGCCTTTCTTACTTCTCTTACAAGAGTGCCTGTTCCTATAACAAGCACGACCACGATCACAAGTACGAATTCTATTCCTAAAGAGTGAAGGTTATGTACATGGAGAGGCGTTGTGATTTGAAAATTGGCAATCGATGGAAACGTAAGGCCAAAGATACCCGCAACTACAAAAACAATTCCACCCCATAGCAACGTTCTGCCGGCTGTCAAACTGGAAATTTTTGAGGCGACTTCTCTGCTTATCTTCAAATGTGTCGTAATCGTTCCAAAGAGCAATCCCGCGATTGCTTGAACCGTTGCAGTGCCAATTCCAAAGAAAAATCCAGGGACCCATCCAACATAAGCATTTGGCATTGAAGGAGCGAGTACAGTATAGATTATAAGAGCAAAAGCCCCAAATCCAAAGCCGGCTATAAAGCCATGAACTATTGCCATTTTGGGTGTCGGGGGCTGTACGTCAGGATATTCTTCTCCCTTTAAAGCCGCGGCATGATGAGATCTGTCTATTTTGCTAAAATGTACGTGAAAAGCATTTTTGAATTTAAAAACGTACATTCCTCCAAGCGCCATCGCTGTTCCGACTATTATGTATATTATGTAATTGAAATAAGGGAGAGAAAATACCTTTGAAAGCGCAAAGTACGAAATTTCGCTCATCAAACTTCTTTGAACTGTAAAACTGAGAGAAAATATTAGACCGACTATCAATCCCTTCTTTGCCGAATAACTTCCGACAGCATAACTGAATGTTATTGGCCAGGTGTGCTCATCTGGCGTTATTCCGTGGACAAGACCTAAAAGGTAGGATGTTATTATGATCATACCGACCGACATGCCGGCCGAAGGAGACCACAGATCTATCATTTGTTCACCTCTTTTTTGCTGCATTCATCACAGATACCAAAAAAATCAACCTGATGGCTTTGAATTTTAAATCCATCCACCTTTACGTCCTTTACAGGACAGTCAAATATATTCTTTACTCTCAAACATTTAACGCATATCATATGGTAATGATGATCCGGAGGGCAGAAAATATACCTTAACTCGCCATTTATGGAATAGGCTTTTGTAAGTCCGGCTTCCATTAGATAATTCAACATTCTGTAAACGGTTGTAAGGCCTATGTTGATGTTATGCTGCTTTATATTTTCAAGAAGTTCTTGAGGAGTTTTAAGATACTCTTCCGACGTAAAAAAATCAAGAAACTCCTTCTTCGGCCTTGTCATTCTCATTCCTTTTTTATGAAGGGTATCTGTTATAAAGGTTTCTATATTCTTTTGCATGATCCACCTCTTATAGAAAATTATTTTCTATAACTATTATATACCGTCTTTCCCTGTTTGTAAAGTGCTTTTTTGGACATCCCGATATTTGAATTTTTAAAATTTTGGTGATAAAATATTTATGTGGTTTGAACAAAACCAATTTCTTTCAGGAGGCAAGGAAATGAAGGGTACTGTAAAGTGGTTCGATGCCAAGAAAGGCTATGGGTTCATAACGATGGAAGACGGGAATGACATCTTTGTTCACTACTCGGCAATCAAGATGGATGGTTACAAGAGTCTAAAAGAAAATCAGGCAGTTGTCTTTGATATCACAGAAGGGCCAAAGGGTAAGCAGGCATCGAACGTAAGAAGCGCTTGAAAATGATCTAAAGCCCGATGTCGAATCGGGCTTTTTTAATGAAATGGGAGGAATGATATGAGATATATAGATATAAGAAGCGATACCGTCACACTTCCGACACAAAAAATGAGGGAAGCGATGTTCAGAGCGGAAGTCGGAGATGATGTCTACGGCGATGATCCGACAGTTAGAAAACTCGAAGAAATGGCGGCCGAAAGGGTTGGCAAGGAAGCAGCTCTGTTTGTTCCATCTGGAACTTTTGGAAATGAACTTGCCCTTCTTACCCATACCCTAAGAGGCGATGAGGTTATATTGGACGCAAATTCACATATAATTTTGCATGAAGCGGGCGCTTCAGCCGTTATTGCAGGGGTACAACTTAGAACCTTCAGATCTAAGAATGGCCATCCGGATCCCCATGAGATAGAATCATTGATAAGATCTGAAAATATACATTTTCCAAGGACAGGACTAATCTGCCTTGAGAATGCACATGGCATGGGAACGGTTATAGATTTAGAAAGTATGAAAAGCATATATGAAATTGCGAAAAGCCATAACATACCGGTTCATCTCGACGGAGCAAGGATCTTCAACGCAGCGTGTACTCTAAAGGTTGACGCAAGGAAAATAGCACAATACGCTGACAGCGTTATGTTCTGTCTTTCTAAAGGCCTCTCGGCACCGATTGGATCAATACTTGCGGGTACAAAGCCTTTCATCGAGAAGGCGAGAAAGGGCCGAAAATTGATGGGGGGTGGAATGAGGCAAGCCGGGATCATAGCGGCTGCAGGAATAGTTGCCATCGAGGAGATGATAGACAGGCTTTGCGAGGATCATGAAAATGCAAAAATACTCGCAAAAGGTCTTGAAAAGATAAAGCATATAGAAGTCTTTAAAGACAGGCTCGATATAAACATGGTATTTTTCAAAGCCAGAGCAAATGGAGATGATTTCGTCTCTTACATGATGAATCGTGGCATAAAGATAAATCCAGAAGAAGATGGAGAGTACAGATTTGTGACTAACAAGGATGTTACACGTGACGACATATATTACGTTCTTGAAAGTGTTGAGAAATATTTTCAGAAATTAGCGTAAAAGGTCCTTCAAATTAAGTTAATCATAAAAAGTTAAAATAACGTTGTAAAAGAATTTTCAAGGGGATAGTATTTTGAAGGAACTCAGAAAACTTTTTATAGCCTTTGGATTTCAAGGTGCTGCTTTTGGAGCGATAGGTGTAATAATAAGTCTCTTTGTGGTTATAGTCCTTGGAGGAAACGTTGCAAATGGCAGCGTGGCTTCGGCTTTTTACGCCATTGGAAACCTTCTTGGATCGATGATCGTTGGAATAATCATCGATAAATACCAGCGTTTCTTTGAGGTTGTATTTGTGAGCGTCGTGGTAGATGCTACGGTAAGCGTTTTTATGTCATTTACAGATAACCTCTACATTTACTATATTTTAGCACTTACGTTAGGCACCTTCGCGGCCATGATGGGTCCTTCCATAACGATATATCTTAACAAGAAGTTCGATGAATCACTCTACAGGAAAAATATAAACACGATGAATCTTTTCAACAGTGTTGGTGTCACTGTAGGCACCTTTGTTGGGGGATTGTGGCTCTCTTATTTTCCTTTTATGTCTAATGGAACTGAAAAGATGAGATTTGTATTTTTCATCGCTTCCTTTCTCCTTATAATCGCAATAATATTTTCGGGCGGATACATAAAAAGAAAGGAGTTCTTTAGAACTTTCAAAAGTAAAAAATTCATTCCCAATATGCATTCTCTCGCAGATCATATTACTTCTATTCCTCACAATATAGTCCTTTCAATAAGTTCGAGAGGATTTAAACCAGGGACTGGAAAGTACATGGGAAGCATCTTTATGATCTTTTTCGGGGCAAATATGATTTTTTCCATCTTTTCTATATATCTCGCCGAAGTTTTGAAGATAAGCAGTGGCATGATCTTCATCATTTACGGAATGAATAATATTCTTACGAACGTTGCTTATTTTCTCACAAATCCCATCACCAAAAGACTGCCGGATGCTCTTATCGTCAGAAGCGCTTTATGGACACGTATCATTCTCTTTTCATCTATAGCCGTATCTGGATATTTTCTTCCATTCGGCGTGTTCATAACCGTTATAGCCTTTCTCATAGTGGGCTTCACATGGCCGTTCTTTTACATTCCAACGACTGTCCATGTTACAGATCTCGCTCTTCCAACAGACCGCGGACGTATAATAGGACTTTTCAACGTTACCATTAACTTCGCAGTAATAGCGGCTTCCTTCATATCCGGTTACATAGCCTTGAAATTTGGATATATAACTTCCTTTATATTGGGAATAGTCTTTTTGTTTTTTGGAGAAAGGTTTATATATAAGTTAAATGTTGTAAGACCTATCTCAAAAGAAGACTTCTCAGCCCTGTCCAAAAAGAATGGTAACAGAGTAAGTGATAAAAGTTTGGATGAAAAAAATTTGGCCAGTCAGGAAAAATTATGATAGAATATACTGAAAATAAAGGGAGATCAAGAATATGCATGCCTTGAAAGGAGGAAGTGACCTAAGTCACGCCCTTAGTGGATAAATTTTATTCTCCTTATGAAAGCGAGAAAAAATGGTATAAAAAATGGGAAGAGAGCGGGGCTTTTAAACCCAGGCCGGGCGATGGCAAGTTTTCTATAGTGATCCCGCCTCCAAATATAACAAATGTATTGCACATGGGACATGCGCTTAACATTGTTCTCCAGGATATCGTAACGAGATACCAGAGGATGAAAGGAAAGGAAACGCTGTGGCTCCCAGGCGAGGATCATGCCGGTATTGCGACACAAAATATGGTCGTAAAACAACTTTCCTCCGAAGGCAAGACAAAAGAAGATGTCGGGTATGATGAATTCGTCAGAATAACATGGGAATGGGCTCGGGAATACAGGCAAAAAATAAGATCCCAGATCGAGGCGATGGGCGCTTCTTGCGACTGGTCGAGAGAGAGATTCACTCTCGACGAAGGATTAAGCCGGGCCGTAAGAAGGGTCTTCGTTTCCCTCTACAAAAAGGGATTGGTATACAAAGGCAAATACATGGTTAACTGGTGCCCAAGTTGCGGTACAGTCCTTTCAAATGAAGAGATCGAGTTCGAAGATGAGAATTCAAAACTCTATTATATAAAATATCTAATTCAAGAAGGCGGAAGCGTTGTCATAGCGACCACAAGACCCGAGACGATGTTGGGAGACACGGCAGTGGCGGTCAATCCAAAAGATGAAAGGTACAAGGACTTTATAGGAAAGCATGCTATTCTGCCTCTTGTCGGAAGAATCATACCCGTGATAGAGGATGATTACGTTGATATGTCCTTCGGAACGGGGGCTTTGAAGGTCACTCCCGCACACGATCCGAATGATTTTGAAATTGGCAAAAAACACAATCTTGAATTTATAGAAGTGCTCGACGATAGCGCGCACATAAAGTTTGACGGACGTTATAATGGAATGACAAGGGAAGAGGCAAGAAAGGAAATAGTAAAAGATCTTGAAATCAACGGTTATCTTGTCAAGATAGAAAATTACAATCATTCCGTCGGCCACTGTTACAGATGCCACACTGTGGTAGAGCCAAAATTGTCCGATCAGTGGTTTGTGAGCATGAAAAAGCTTGCCGATCCTGCAATAAGAGCCGTCAATGAAGGAAAGGTAAAGTTTCATCCAGAGAGGTGGGAAAAGGTTTATCTTAACTGGATGGAGGATGTACATGACTGGTGCATTTCGCGCCAACTTTGGTGGGGTCATAGAATTCCTGTCTGGTACTGCGATGACTGTGGACATCTGACTGTTTCTGAAACGACACCGGACAGGTGCGAAAAATGTGGCTCTACGCATATTCATCAAGATAAAGACGTGCTTGATACGTGGTTTTCGTCGGCTTTATGGCCATTTTCAACGCTTGGATGGCCTGAGAGAACGGAAGATCTCGAGAAATTTTATCCTACGAATTTACTCGTTACAGGATTCGATATAATATTTTTCTGGGTTGCGCGCATGATCGTTATGGGATTAGAGTTTATGAATGATGTGCCCTTCCATGACGTTTACATTCACCAACTCGTAAGGGACAAATTTGGACGGAAAATGTCAAAATCTCTTGGAAATGGAATAGATCCGAATGAAATCATTTCAAAGTATGGAGCAGATTCAATGAGAATGGCTCTTGCTATGCTTGCCGCTCAGGGAAGGGATATAAATTTGGACGAGAGGGTCTTTGAATCTTATATGCATTTTTCAAACAAGATATGGAATGCGAGCAAATTCGTTGAGATGAACGCGAAAGGCACAAAATTGTCAAGACCGCAAGGACTTACAATGGCCGACAGATGGATTCTTTCGAGATCGAATGAGGTTATAAGAAAAGTTACAGATTCTATAGATTCGTACGATTACAATATAGCGGCCCGTGAGACATACGATTTCTTCTGGGGAGATTTCTGTGACTGGTACATAGAACTTTCAAAGGTTCAACTTGAAGATCCAAAATTAAACCAAAATACAAAATACATTCTACTTTACGTCTTGAACGTGAGTCTAAGGCTTTTGCACCCATTTATGCCTTTTATTTCCGAAGAAATATGGTCCAACTTCTTTGATGGGCTTCTAATAACGTCGAAATGGCCCGAGATAGATGAGGAATTTTATTTTGGAGATGATAATTTCAGTTTCTTCATGGAAACGGTAAGAGGAATAAGAAATGTGAGATCGGATCTTGACCTTCCGCCTTCAACCAAGATAAAAATAGTTATGACAAAAAATGTATGGCCAAAGGATTCACCTGTTGAAAAGTACATATCAAAACTTACGAACGCTTCCGATGTCGATGTCTTCCGGATAAGACCTAAGAAGGGAATGACCGCGGCTGTTAACTCTGAGGCCGAAGTCTTTGTAGTTATGGATGAGCATTTTGACTTTAACAGCGAAATAGCAAGACTTAATGCGAAAATAGTAAAGGCCACCGAAGAATTCAGGAAATTGAATGCAAGGCTTTCAAATGAAGAGTTCGTAAAAAAGGCTTCCGAGGAGGTTGTCCAGAAGGCAAGGGAAGAAAGGGCCGAACTTGAAAAAACTTTAAGGCGGCTTGATAGCACATTGAGAAAATTAAAGGAATGATCCTATGAATTACGAAGAGATGATAAATAAGTTGTTCTCCTTTCATCCGGAGGCCAAAATAAGACTTGGTCTCGATAGAATAGAAGAATTGCTCGAGAGATTAGGCAATCCACAAAAGAGTTTTAAGTACATTCATGTAACTGGCACAAATGGCAAAGGAACTGTCACAAGAACTGTTGGAAAACTTCTGACTTCACATGGCTTCAAGGTCGGAACTTATTTTTCTCCGCATCTTGAAACCTTCAGAGAGAGAATTAGAATAGATGACGTCTTTATACCAGAAGATCGCGCAGTCGATGTGTATGAAAGAGTTATAAAAGAAGCGGACAAAATGCCAACAGATCCCGGAATGAAGCCGACCTTTTTTGAAATTGTCACGGCCATGGCTTTTTTGTACTTTAAAGATCAGAGAGTCGATGTTGTCGTTTCAGAGGTAGGAATGGGTGGAAGGTTTGACGCGACAAATGTTGTCGATGATCCCCTGTGCTCGGTTATAACGATAATAGATTACGATCACATGAATGTCCTCGGAAATACACTGTCTCAAATAGCATTTGAAAAGTCCGGGATAATAAAGGCCAGATCACCTGTTATAACGGGTGAATACAAAGCAGAACCTTTAAGAGTCATAACCAATAGGGCAAAAGAATTGAATTCCGAGGTCAGACGCATAGGCAAAGATTTCAGGTACATCGTTAAAAGAATAGAATTTGCAAGAAATGCTTTTGAATTTGTCGGAAAAAGATTAAGAATTTCCTTAGAAACAAGGATGAATGGTCTTGCGGCGATGAATAACATTGCCATATCTTTGGAGGTTATCGAATATCTTGACGAGATAGGATTTATAAAGTTAGACAGGGATAAAATTTATAAAACGATCTTCACGATACCATGGGAAGGGAGATTTGAATGGTTCCCTTCCGATTCAACTATAATTTTGGACGTGGCCCATAACGCACCTGCGATGGAAATGCTCAGAAAAAATCTTAAACTTTACTTTCCATCGCGGCAGATGAATGCGGTTGTTGGAATTCTCAATGATAAAGATTACAAACGCATGATAGAAATAATTGCACCTATCTTTAGAAGAATTTATTTAACTTCTCCAAGGAATGAACGTGCCAAGGCTCCTTTTGAAATATACGACTGGGCCGTAAGACGTTACGATAACATAGGTTTTATAAAAGAGATCGAAGAGGCAACGGATCTTTGCACGAATATCTCCAAGAAAGAAAATGCGATCTCGGTTATAACTGGCTCTTTTTACACGGTTGGATTTGCGAGGAGCTTTTTAAGGGGCGTGAAGTCAGAAACGTGATATGGGCATTGCGTGGAAAAATAATCAAAAAGAATTCAGGCCGTCTTATCCTTGATACTGGAAATATAATCTACGATGCCATCATGACTTCAAAGGATTTGGAACTTTTAAATGAAGGTGAAGAGGCACTTGTATATATACGCGAGGACGTAAAAGAGGGAGAGCCGGTAGAATTAATAGGATTTTTAAATGAGGAAGAGAGATATCTTTACGATGTTTTGACAAGCGTTAACGGCATTGGAAAGAAAAATGCTCTAAGAATAATGGAAGTTATTGATCTTCAAAATTTTTCTTCCGCTGTTGAAACGAAAGATATAAAATTTCTCAGTTCTTTGCCGGGCATCGGGCAGAAAACTGCTGAAAGGATAATACTTGAACTTTCCGGAAAGATAAAGCCTTCTCAGTTGAATCCAAACCTTGGAGAGGCCGTTGAAACGCTTATCGCTTTAGGATTTTCGCGCAATGATGCATTTGTTGCTGTGGAAAAAGCGGCCAATAACGGGAAAAATCTTGAGGAAATCATTAAAGGTGCCCTTTCCATTTTGAGAAAGGTATGAATTGATGTTAGAAAGTTGTATAATGTGATGGGTGATTGGGAATGAATAAGGCGCTAATTTTGGCCGGAGGACTTGGAAAAAGAATGAACTCTCCGAAGCCAAAAGTTCTTCATGAGGTACTTGGGAAACCTCTTATAAATTGGGTCATTGATGCTGCAAAATTAGCCGGAGCCGATGAAATAGGAGTGGTAGTTGGTCATTCGGCCGAAGATATATACCCTTTTCTTAAAGACGTAAAGATCTTTGTTCAGAAAGAACAACTCGGAACGGCTGATGCGGTAAAATCGGCATTGCCTTTCCTGGATGGCAGGATCTTGGTCCTTTACGGAGATATGCCGTTAATACCGGCCTCGACTTTAAGAAAACTCTTTGATTCTGATGCAGATCTGACCATTTTGACGGCTTCCCTTCCAAATCCGTTCGGGTACGGGAGAGTTTTGAGAAAGGGTGGCAAAATTGAAAAAATAGTTGAAGAGGCAGATGCCACCGATGAGATAAAAGCTATAAAAGAGGTAAATAGCGGCGTTTATGCCTTTAACTCAAAGGCGTTGCTTTACGCTCTTGAAAGGATAAAGAACGACAATAAAAAGGGAGAATATTATCTTACCGATTCCATAGAGATACTAACAAAAAGCGATTTTAAGGTTGAAACAATTGAGACGCCCGATCCAGGCACTGTGGTGGGAGTCAATACGCAGCGTGAACTTTCCGTTTTGATAAGGCGTGCAAGAGAAACAATAAACTTTGCCCTTATGGACTCCGGTGTTACCATTGAAGATCCCGACACCACTTTTATAGGTCCTGATGCGAAAATAGAACCTGGAGTAATCGTAAAACCATTCACTTTTATATACGGGAAGACTGAAATATTATCCGGTTCCACGATCGGTCCTTACACGACTATATTGGATTGCAAGATCGGAAGTAAGAGCGCCGTGATAAGTTCTGACTGCAACGGCGCAGTCGTTGGAGAAAATTGCTCAATAGGACCATTTTCACGCTTAAGGCCCGGAACTATCATAGAGAATAACGTAAAGGTGGGAAATTACGTTGAGGTAAAGAATTCCCATCTTTTTAGCAATGTTAAAGCCCAGCATCTTACATATCTTGGGGATGCAACGATAGGAGAAAACACGAATATAGGGGCCGGAACTATAACTTGCAATTATGATGGAGTCAAAAAGAATCAAACCTTTATAGGCAAAAATGCATTCATAGGTTCAAATACGGCACTTGTTGCACCCGTTAAGATTGGAGACAATGCTTTTGTCGGAGCGGGTTCGACCATAACAGAAGATGTTCCGCCCAATGCACTTGCGCTTGGAAGATCAAGGCAGGTTAACAAAGAGGATTGGGTGCTAAAAAAAAGGAGAGAATCCGATGAAAAATGACATGAAGATTCTTGGCGGTTCTTCTAACAGGCCTTTACTTGAGAAGATATGTTCCTATCTCAATGTAAATCCCACTCATGTCGAGATTTCGAGATTTGCCGATGGGGAAATAAACATGAGAATAGAAGAAACTGTAAGAGGGCACGACGTCTTTTTGATTCAATCAACTTCTCCTCCGGTAAATGATAACCTTATGGAGTTGCTTATACTAATAGATGCCCTCAAGCGCGCATCGGCAGGTTCTATAGCGGTAGTCATCCCTTACTACGGATACGCAAGACAGGATAGAAAGGCGCGTGGAAGAGATCCTATAACGGCCAAACTCGTTGCGAATCTCCTTACAGTCGCGGGCGCATCGAGAATTTTGACGATGGATCTGCACAGCGAGCAGATACAGGGTTTTTTTGATATTCCCGTCGACAATTTGCAATCCTTTCCCGTTTTTGTCGAGGTCCTTAAGAAACATGAATGTATAGATAAAGATAAGACAGTTGTAGTTTCTCCAGATGTCGGGGCTGTAAAGCGCGCTCGAAAATTCGCGGAGAAGATGGGATTGCCGATCGCGATTCTCGATAAAAGAAGGCCGAAGGAAAACGTGGCAGAGATACTTCACATCATAGGCGATGTTGAAGGCATGTCATCCATAATGTTTGATGATATGATAGATACGGGCAGAACGTTGATAGAAGGCGCAAAACTTTTAAAGCAAAAAGGATCTACAAAAGTTATTGCCTGCGCAACTCATGGCCTTTTTTCTCAAAATGCGCTTGAAATGCTCGATAAATCAGACATAGACACCATCTATGTCACGGATACCATAGCGCACGACGATCTGCCAGATAAGATAAAGGTCGTCTCCGTTTCTTCTTTGTTCGGAGAGGCAATGATAAGAATAAGAAAAAGTTTATCAGTTAGCATATTGTTCAAGTAAGGAGGAATTCAAATGGCTGTCCAACTCAAAGCCAGCGCAAGAGAAAAGGGAAAAGCAAAAAATCTCGTTAAGGTAGGTAAAATTCCTGCCATCGTTTACGGTCCAAATCGCCAAAATCTTGAGATTCAATTACTTCAGGGAGAGATCGAATCTTTGATTTCTAAGGCAAAGGAGACTACTCCTGTACGTCTTACCGTAGATCTTAATGGAAGCACCGAAGAAAGAAATGTTTTTGTAAAATCAGTTCAATTTCATAAGGTGAACGGAAAGATAATTCACGTTGATCTTTATGAACCAGATCCAGCCAAACCAATGAGATTCAAGATGCCGGTAGAACTTTCCGGCGAATCTGAAGGAGTTAAAGCAGGAGGAATTCTCGACGTGCTCTTAAGAGACGTTGAAGGTGAGGCGCTGCCTTCGAATATAATCGAAGAGATAAAGATCGATATTTCTTCCATGAAAATAGGAGATTCCTTAAGGGTCAAGGATCTCAAAGTGCCGGAAGGCGTAAAAATACTCCAAGATCCAGAAGATGTCATAGCGACCATAAAGGCTCCGAGGGCTGAAGAGGTTGCCGCTCCTGCTACTGCGGAAACTGCCGAGACTTCTGAACCTGAAGCCATAAAGACAAAGGGTAAGAAGGAAGAAGAGGAAGAAACAGAGGAGAAGTAATTGTCCAGTCTTATAATCGGTCTCGGGAATCCCGGCAAAAAATACGCCTTTACGCGCCATAATGTGGGCTTTATCTTCGTAGATAAGTTTCTGAAAAAGTATCCACCTTTTGAAACTGTTCAAAAGGTGGATTACCTTCTTTATTCTACGATTGCTGAAGGTCTTGAAATTTCTCTCGTAAAGCCTTTAACTTTTATGAATCAAAGCGGGTTAATCTTTAACTCTCTCTACGTGATCGATCCTCCTTTGGTGGTATACGATGATCTTGATCTCGAAATTGGGAAGATGAGGATAAGGCCTTCGGGATCGGCCGGAGGACATAATGGCGTTAAATCGATAATCGAGCATCTTGGAACACAGAATTTTCCAAGAATTAGAATAGGAATAGGTCCGAAAAATTCTGATGCGATTGAATATGTCCTCGGAAGATTCAGCGATGAAGAATTTGCAATCGTGGATCGTGTGATCGATCACGCCATTGAGGCGGCCATAGTTATATTTAAGGATGGTATAGACGTGGCAATGAACAGATTTAATTCTTTAAAGTTATCATGAAGGCATTTGGAATTGAATTTAAAAGGGATCTAAGAGAGGTTCCAACGAAGGATCTCGCATACATCGGAGATGCTGTTTTTGAACTTTACTGCAGATTGTCCTTTTCATTTAACAGCAAGACGGTTAAGGCACATGTCAATGCCAAATCGCAGGCAATAAAGTACGATTTTATAGAACCATTCTTGCATGAAGATGAAAAAGAAATAGCGATGAGGGGAAGAAATTTAAAAAGTCCGAGAAGCAAAGATCCATCTTACAGAAAAGCAACAGCCTTAGAAAGCGTCATAGGATATCTTTTTCTTTCAGGCAAATCTGAAAGGCTTGAAGAGATTCTTTCCCTATCCTTAAAGATTTAGTATGTATTCTATAGCCCTTGCAACTCCATTTTCGTCATTTGAAGATGTTACGTACCTTGCTATTTTAAGAAGTTCCTGTGGAGCATAAGAATTTCCCATTACAATCGGGTATCCGGAGATCTTTAATGCTTCAAGATCGTTGTAATTGTCTCCTATGAATGCCGTTTCAGATCTTTTTATGCCCAAAGATTCTATAAGAAATTCAAGAGCCTTTTCTTTTCCACATCCGGGGCCAAAGCATTCGACAAAGGCTTCATTGTTATTTGAAAAGAGAGTGCTCAGGATCATTGTGTAATCGGTACATTTTATCTCTTTTTGCATGGACTTTATTTCTTCAAAATCCCCAACGATCGAGATCTCGCTTACTTCCTCGTCTATATAATCGGAAAGATCGGGGACTCTTATCATCCTGTAGGCATTTCTTTCAAAATAACCTGTATAATTTGAACCTTCTGGCCAGTCTTTATCGTAGATCATGTCAGGTGCCTGTGTAAAATTCGTGAATAAAATGACGAACAGATCATGCCTTTTAGCCGCAGATATTATCTCCCGCGCACATTTGCCGGAAAGGGTAATTTTTTTGATAACCTTTCTTGACTTTATTGTAGAGATGAAGGCCCCATTTTGAAAGACTCCTGGGATGTCAGATGAAATGGCATCTAAATATTCTTCGGACGCGACTAACGATCTGCCGGTAAAGATCGTCACTTTAACGCCTGCTTTTTCGGCCATTTCGATGGCTTTCAAATTTTTGTCAGATACTTTCTTTTCGGAATTGAGTAATGTACCGTCCAAATCTATACCGACGAACTTTATCATTTCTCTATTTCCTTTATTTCATCTATTCTTCTTTGATGACGACCGCCTTCGAAGTTCGTTGATAGAAATGTGTCTACAGTCTCTTCTGCAAGGGTTGGTCCCATTAGCCTGCCAGCCATTACGAGTATGTTGGCATTGTTGTGCATCCTCGCATATTTCGCCATGGTCGGATAAAGGCAAAGCGCGGCGTATATATTTTTAAACTTGTTTGCCGTTATAGACATTCCAAGGCCAGTCCCGCATATCAATATCCCGTAATCCACCATTTTATTCTGCAGATCTTTTGCAACCTTTCCCGCAAATACAGGATAATCAACGGAATCGGGAGAGTAAGTTCCTTCATCTACCACCTCTATACCTTTTGATTCTAAATATTTTTTCACATGTTCTTTCAATTCGAATCCTGCATGATCGCTTCCAATAGATATTTTCATTTCAATCACCTCATTTATTTAGTCTCGTAAGGATTTGCCCAGTCAATCTTTGATAACAACTCGAAGATCACAAAGGCCATAATAATCTCGCCGGCGATAGGCCCTGCAAGAAAGATCAGAAACTGATAGGCTGGAGAAAGAAAGGGAAATATTCTGTTTCCCGAGAAATAAAGGCCTTCAGACGTGGCAATTAACGCTCCAAGAAAGCCTATTCCCATGCTGACAAAATTCCCCGTCGTGTTAAGCGGACGCCTCACGCCACCGATCGAGTTTGGCCATTTGACGGTCGCATAAACCCCGAAAAATGAAAGTATTAAAAGGACTGGGATTGATAGAAGCACCGTTATAACGGATAAGATAAAACCACCAAAGAATGCCGAAAGAATGGAGAAAGTTACCATCATGACGATGGCAAAAGCACCGGTGATGACAAAGGCCTTACTCCACAAAGGAGTTCTGTTTCCTACCGGCAATGTTTTTATGAATTCACCGACCTTTATCTCTATTGAAACCAAACTGGCCGTAGCGATGACGGTGTACATAGAAGAGATAAAGATGGATATCAGGATGCCGCCCGTCAGGGCATGAGTAATCGAACTTTGGCCTCTTCCCATAACCCCTCCGATGAGGAGAAATAAAGGAAAGATGGCCGGATAAATGAGCAAAAAGAGAATGGAGGGTTCTCTTCTCATCAACTTCAAATCCTTCGACACAAAAGCCTGTTCCGGGCTCTTTAAATTGTAATTTCTCATCCTGATATGTTTTGTCGCGCTCTTCATCTTGGAATATCCAGAAAGTATACCAGAAGAAGAGATCCTGTACGTTACGAACGCCAAAATGGTGGCCGTGATTATCAACGGTAAGAGTCCATCGATGCGAAGTTTTATGGCATTTATAAACCATGTCGAAGGAAGAAATGGAAGATTTATCGTGCTTAAGTAACTGGCAAAGGCTTCCGTTATGTTTTTATCATTTGGATTGAGAGAACTGACCGTACTCATCAAAAGGATGGAAAGCACGTAGACGATCAAAGATGTAAAAACCATGAAACGCTGGGTACCTGACCTTGATGCGAATTTGGAAACGCCAAGCGCTATGATAGATGATATGGAATTCACTATCACGAAGTAAATTATGTACATTAAAAACATCACGGTTATCATGTACCACGGCATCATCGTTGCGTTGGCATAAGAGATAAGGATGGGTATCACGAAAAGAGCAGGGAATCCACCCTGTATTATCGTCTCAAGATTTTTTGAAATGAATATCGTTGATTGACTGATAGGAAGTGATAGTAAAAAATCCACATCTTCGCTCATGAAAACGTTGAGCGCTATTGCAGGCGTGTCTGTAACGAGAACAAGCACAAAAATGCCTATCATCGATATCTCGACAAAAAGATCGGCAAGACTTATCCCGTTAAAGATTATTTTCGAGTAATTCTGAAAGAGATCTAGCGTGAAAAGGTAAAGAGGCACGCTTATCGCGATAAAAACGCCGGCAAGCATTAAAATGTAAAATGGGAGTGGAATCTTTCTCCTTCCCCTTCTAAGCGGTATGTTGGACCACATTTTTAATTTGTATCTTATCAAAAGCGTCAGTTTATTCATAGATTTTGTATTATTTCCTTTACTTCTTCGTCTGTTGAACCTGTCAGTTGCAAAAAGATATCCTCGAGAGATTGTTTTCCAGATTCATTTCTGAGATCTGAAAGAGTTCCTTCGGCTATTATTTCCCCGGCATTTATTATTCCTATCCTATCGCACATCTTTTCCGCGATCTCGAGAACATGCGTTGTCATGAAAATACTCGATCCTTCGTTTGCGTACTTTTTCAAAAGCATCTTCAAAATCTTTGCGCTTTTTGCATCAAGTCCCACAGTTGCTTCGTCTAAGAAAATCACTTTTGGCTTTCTCATGAGTACGGAAGTAAGCATTAATTTTTGTTTCATACCATGAGAATAATCGCCTATGAACTTTTCTAAAAAATTTATTTCAAATGCGTCGCAAAGTTCTTCTATTCTTTTTTTCATTTCATCTTTATCCATCAAAAAGATAGATCCCACAAATTCAAGAAACTCCTGTCCTGTGAGGTTTTCATAAAGTTTTGGTTCATCAGGCACAACCCCTATCTGGGATTTAACCTCTAAAGGATGCGTCAGAAGATCGAGACCACATATTTCTATCTTTCCACTCGTTGGCACAAGAATGCCGGTAAGCATCTTTATAGTCGTTGTCTTACCTGCGCCATTGGGGCCCAAAAAACCGTAGATCTCTCCTGAATTTATGTTGAAACTTATCGATTTTACGGCTGTAAAGGTTCCAAAATTTTTCTTTAAATTTGAAACTTTTACAAGTTGCGTCATATCTCACCCTTTATTTTCAACAATTTTTGAACATGTCCGAGTTCTTCGTGAATTATTTTTTCAAGGATTTCACGTACCTTGGGTTTTTTTGATGTATCGAGTATCTGATCGTAAAAGACGATCGTTTCTTTTTCTATGGATAGGGCGAAATCAACGATTTCATTCATATCCATGTATTTTGATTTTGAAATCATTTCATCTAATGAAGGGAAAATTCTTCCATTGACAAGGCTTTCAAGGTAAGGTTTTGCGTCGGCCCATAATTCGGGATCTATTTCATCTACTATTTCTTTAGATATTCTTTCAAAATCCTTCGCGTGCTGTGCCTCCTGGGCTGCCAAATACGAGAACAATTCTTTTTTTGCGGGATTTTCGAAATTTTTGGAAAGGTAAGAGTAAAACTTTTCACCATCTTTTTCTATTTTGACGGCCATTTCGAAAATCTCATTTGGAGCATACATATCATTCATAGTTAACCCTCCTTGTGAAAATTAATATTCGTTTTTAATTATACCAGAATTTTGAATCATTGTATGTGTAGAGTGTGTATATAACAAATGAATCGTCTTTGTTCATAATTGTGTTAAAATATAATATGGTGAGGGGTCATGAATGATTTACTTATGGTTATAGACATGCAAAATGACTTTGTCACAAAAAATGGCGTGCTTTACTTTGAAAGGGCCGAGTTTGTAAAACCCGTTGTGCTTGATATCGTAAGGAATAGAATGTCAAAAAATTACACTATCATTTTCACTCAGGACTGGCACGAAGTTGAGGATCTTGAATTCAAACGTTTTCCGCCCCACTGTATTAAAGATACTTACGGTTCTGAACTTTTTGATGATTTGAAGGAAATCGTAAGAGGTTATAAGAATTCGATCTTCATTCAAAAAAGACGTTTTTCTGCCTTTTTTGGAACGAATCTCGGTGAAATTTTAGAAAAACTCTCTCCTTCCAAAGCAGAAGTTTGCGGGGTCGATACGAATATATGCGTTATGTACACGGTCGAAGAGTTAAAAAACAGAGATTACGATGTTGTGGTGTACGAAGACGCTACCGGTACTTACGATGAAAAATTACATCTGTTCGCCATTGATCAGATGAAAAATGTCCTTGGGGCTCAAATAGAAAAATGGAGGTAGGTTGATGCGCGGCGAAAGACTTGATCCGAGGGTTTTCAAGGTTCCTATAGACAGAATCCGTGCTGGATATTATTCTGACAAGTATTTCACAAGATATGTGGAGGTTTTGAAAAAGGATAATCACCATCCACGTGTCCTTTACCAGTTCTTTCCCCGAAAAGATGCCGTAATCGTCGGTATAGACGAAGCGCTCGCGATCTTGAAGTTGTGTACGGGATATTTTAAAGACGAAGAAAAAGCACAGAAACTCTTCAACGAACTGCTTGTGGCAGAGAGAGAACTTCAAAATGCTGTCCTTGACATGAACAGGGCTGACTTGGAAAAAATAAACAGGAAAAGATGGGATCTTCGTGAGGCAATGAACGCACTGTGGGTTGACAAGTTCAACGAAATAGAAATAAGGGCACTATACGATGGAGAAGAGGCAAAGGAAATGGAGCCAATCATGACAGTGGAAGGAGATCCGATTTATTTTGGATATCTTGAGACTGTATTGCTTGGAGTGATAGCGCGCGGAACCTCTTCCGCAACTGCCGTAAGAAAGGTTGTCAAAGCCGCAAATGGAAAACAGATTCTTTTCTTTTCCGCGCGGTTTGATCATTACTGGGTCCAGGCTACAGATGGCTACGCGGCATTTAAAGCCGGTGCCAATGTCGTTTCGACTGATGCCAATGCCGATTACTGGGGCGCCAAAGGCATAGGCACCGTACCTCATGCATTGATAGCCGCCTATCATGGCTCCACATCTATGGCCGCCATTAAATTCGATGAGTATGTTCCACCAGAAGTTAACAGAATAATTCTTGTAGACTGGGACAATGACGTCATAGGAACGACAAAAAAGATGATGATCGATTTTTATGAGCACGTTACAGGCAAAAAATATTCTCCTTCCTCTGATCTCAATACAGTTATAGGAAGTGGAAAGGGTAAAATATGGGGAGTTAGGTTTGATACATCCGGAACTCTTAGGGATAAATCCGTTACTCCTATCAACGAGAATTCTTTGGGAGTATGTCCCGAACTTGTATGGAAAGCAAGGCAGGAATTCGATAAGATGGGCATGAACAATCTCAAGATAGTCGTCTCAGGAGGATTCAGCGCTGAAAAGATCTCTTTATTCGAAAAATTAGGTGTTCCTGTCGACTCTTACGGTGTAGGTTCTTCTCTTTTGAGAGAAAAAATAGACATAACTGCCGATATAGTAGAAGTCGATGGAAAGCCGTGTGCAAAGGTGGGAAGAAAAAAAGGAGATCTCTCGAGACTTGAAAAAGTTATTTTATGAGGAGGTGTTTTGATATGGTCGAAAAAGGAACATGGGTAATAAAAGAAGGATTTGCCGATATGTTTAAAAATGGAGTCATTATGGACGTTACGACTCCGGAACAAGCGAAGATTGCCGAAGATGCAGGATCAGTCGCCGTGATGGCTCTCGAGAGGGTGCCGGCAGATATAAGAAAGGCCGGCGGCGTTGCAAGAATGGCAGATGTAAGGCTTATCAGAAAAATAATGGAGAGCGTTTCCATTCCAGTTATGGCCAAGGTTAGGATAGGCCACATAGCAGAGGCTAAGATTTTGGAGGCATTAGGTGTGGATTTCATAGACGAGAGTGAAGTGTTGACTCCTGCTGATGATAAATTCCATATAAACAAACATGAATTCAAAGTTCCATTTGTTTGTGGTGCAAGAGATTTAGGAGAAGCCTTAAGAAGGATAGCAGAAGGAGCCGCCATGATAAGAACGAAAGGAGAGGCTGGCACCGGAAATATCGTCGAGGCAGTCAAGCACATGCGCACCGTTATGGATGCCATAAGGATGGTCAAAGGTATGGCTGAGGAAGAACTTGTAAATTACGCAAAAGAAATTGGGGCTCCAGTTGAGATAGTAAGAATGGTCAAGGAGCGCGGAAGGTTACCAGTTGTCAATTTCGCGGCAGGTGGAGTCGCAACTCCTGCAGATGCCGCTTTGATGATGATGCTTGGCGCAGATGGAGTCTTTGTTGGTTCTGGAATCTTCAAGTCTTCCAATCCACCCAAGATGGCTAGTGCCATAGTTCAGGCTGTCTTGCATTACGATGATCCAGATGAACTTGTCAAAATAAGTGAAGATATAGGTATGGCAATGGAAGGCCAGGAAATAGCCACTTTGTCCGAAAAACTGCAAGAAAGAGGCTGGTGAAAACTCACAAATGAAAATAGGCGTTCTCGGAATGCAGGGTGATATAGAAGAACACCTTGCCATGCTGTCAAAAATAGGCGTAGAAGGAATCCGCGTTAAATCTGTGAAGACCCTCGAAGAGGTCGACGGACTTATAATGCCGGGCGGAGAGAGCACCACGATGTTAAGATTGCTCAAATTAACCGGACTTTTTGATCATCTGAAAGAAAAAATAAGAAATGGCTTTCCCGTCTATGGAACGTGCGCAGGTCTTATTTTACTTGCAAAGGATGTCTCAAATCCAGTTCAGGATTCTCTAAAAGTGTTAGATGTCGCTGTTAGCAGAAATGGGTATGGCAGACAAATAGATTCCTTTCATGCCATGATTCCATTATCTATATTGGATGGCGATCTCTTCGATGCGGTATTCATAAGGGCACCTATAATAACGCGTGCTGGAAATGTTGAAGTTATCGGCACATACGGAGGAAACCCTGTCTTTGTCAGGGACACCAATGTGATCGCATCGACCTTTCATCCCGAACTTTCAGAAGATACAAGAATACATGAATTTTTCGTGAGGATGGTAGAAAATGCTGTTAGCCATTGATGCTGGAAATACAAATGTCGTCATGGGACTTATGAACGAAAAAAAATCATTTTACACTTGGAGAATAAGCACGAAGAATATATCAACGGAAGACGAGTTTCTGGTTCATATAAAGAATTTCTTAGATTTTTCAGGCTACAGATTTTCAATTATAGAAGACGTATGTGTGGCCTCTGTTGTGCCGAGTTTGAATGAGGTATTCAAATATTATGGCAAAAAATACATGAACAAGAATCCAACCTTTGTTAAAATAAAGGATGTTAACTGGATAGAATGGAATATCTGGACTCCAAATGAACTCGGTGCCGACAGGATAGCAAATGTTATCGCGGCCAAAGAAATTTATAACAAAAATGTCATAGTTGTAGATTTTGGAACAGCGATAACCATAGATATTCTAACAGACAGGTATGAAGGCGGTGTGATCCTTCCTGGTCCGAGAACTGCCATTCAATCTCTATTTACAAATACGGCAAAACTTCCGGCCGTCGAGGCTAAATTTCCAGATTCTCCGGTCGGAAAAGATACAATAACCAATATTCAAGCCGGTATCATGATGGGTACAATGTTTGCGATAGATGGCTTTGTCTCTCTCTTCGAAGATGAATTCTCGACGAAGTTCAAAGTTATCTCTACAGGTGGCTACGGAGCCGAAATATCGAAGAGTTCAACCAAAATAGAACAGTACGAACCAGATCTAACCCTGATGGGAATATCCGTTTTTTATTCTCGTAAGAATGAAAGTTCTCCTCGTTAATCCGTACATTCATGATGTATCGGCCTACGATTTCTGGCTTAAGCCTGTCGGGCTTTTGTACATAGCAAAGGCTCTTAGAATGGCCGGTGTTGAGGTAAAATTGCTCGATCTTTTGGACAGGAAATTACCCGGGAATAATGCGCACGAAGGGATGTACGGAACGGGGAAGTTTTATCATGAGGTAATAGGAAACTTAAATAAATATGGTATACCGAGGCGTATTAAAAGATATGGCGCACCTTTAAAAGTCATAGACGATCTTGATTTTGATCCGGATGTGATTTTGGTTACTTCGATGATGACTTATTGGTACGGCGGTGTTTTTGAGACGATAAAAATTTTGAAAGAAAAATTCGGTGCCCCAATCGTCCTCGGAGGGAATTATCCAACATTGCTTTTCGATCACGCAAAAAATTCAGGTGCGGATGTGATAGTTGCTGGCGATGGCATTCCGGCAGTTTATGAAGTCATAGAAAAGTTGACCGGCCAAAAGATAGAAAGAGTGGTTGGCAAAGACTGGTTTGAAAAGATAACACCAGATTATTCTTTTTACAAAGAACTTGATTCTGCCGTTGTTCATACAACTTACGGGTGTCCCTTCAGGTGTACTTACTGTATAGCATGGCAAAAAGGTTTTAAATCGAGAAGCGTGGATTCCGTCATAGAGGAAATTCTTTCATTGAAAAAGATGAATGTCAGAGACATAGCGTTTTACGATGATGCCATTCTTTTTAACAAAGAAAGATTTAAAACCATCTTGAAAAATCTTCCCGAGGGTATTAGGTACCACCTTCCAAATGGAATACATGCGGCCTATGTTGATGAAGAAATAGCCTCTTTGATGATGATAAAACAATTCAAGACCGTAAGGATAGGTTATGAAACCGGCGATCCGTACCTTCAAAAAAAGACCGGCGGAAAGGTTACGAATCAAATCTTTGAAAGAGCCATTAAAATCCTAAGAAATACGGGCTTTACCTATGATAATTTAGGAGTTTATCTTATAATAGGATTGCCCGGCCAGACTTTTGAGTCAGCCCTCGAAGACATTGAAAGGATAGAAAAACTTGGCGCAAAACCTTTTTTGAATGAGTACACTCTCATACCCGGATCTTTAGACTGGCAGAATGCCATCGAAGAGGATCAGATACCACAGGATATCGATCCATTCATATTAAAGGGTGCGCTTATTCATTACTGGTGGAAGGGTTCAATGGGTATAGAAAAAATAAACAATCTAAAGAAGATCGTCCAGGATCTTTATCTTAAGCATTACAAAAGTTCGGAACAGCCTTTAAAGGAGGAAAACTTATGAAGGTGAAGAAGATCGATCATATCGGTATAGCCGTAAAATCACTCTCTCAGGCCTCTAAGCTGTACACAGGCCCTCTTTCCCTCGAAGGGAAGGAAGAAATCCTCGAAGACAGAAAACTGAAGGTTATGATGATAAAGATTGGAGATACAAGAATAGAATTGCTTGAGGATCAGGATCCGGAAGGCACGATATCCAAATTCATAGAAAAACGCGGAGAGGGATTAAACCATATAGCCTTCGAAGTCGATGACATTTATGAAACAATCCAAAATTTAAAAGCGCAGGGTTATAGAATAACGTCCGAGCCTTCGGCTGGCGCAGACAACACGATAGTAACCTTTGTGCACCCAAAGGATGCAAATGGTGTTATGATAGAACTTGTTGAAAGGAGGAAAGATTGAATTGGACAAAAACAAAGATTTACTTCAAAGGCGTGAAATAATAAGGGCCGGTGGAGGATCGGAAAGGATAAAAAAACAGCACGAAGAGGGAAAGTTAACCGCGAGAGAAAGGATAGATCTTTTGGTAGACGAAGGAACATTTTTCGAAGTTGACGATCACATAAGACATAGATCCACATACTTCGGTCTTGATCAAAAGTATTTTCCGGCAGATGGTGTTGTCACCGGCATAGGTAAGGTCAACGGGCGCGAGGTTGCGATCTTCTCTCAGGACTTTACCGTTCAAGGTGGTTCTGTTGGGGAAATGCACGCAAAAAAGATTGTCAAAATTCAAGATCTTGCCATGAAGATGGGAATACCTCTTATTGGCATAAATGATTCTGGAGGTGCAAGGATTCAGGAAGGCGTAGACGCGCTCTACGGTTATGGAGAAATATTCTACAGAAACACGCTCGCTTCTGGTGTAATCCCTCAGATTACGGTCATAGCGGGGCCCTGCGCGGGAGGGGCTGTCTATTCGCCGGCAATCACGGATTTTGTCATCATGGTCGATAAAACCTCAAAAATGTTCATAACTGGGCCAGAAGTCATAAAAGCCGTTACGGGCGAGGATGTAACGCAGGAAAATTTAGGTGGAGCAGAGATTCACAATTCAAAAAGCGGGGTTGCGCATTTCATCGCAAAAGACGATAAGGATGCAATGGATATAGTCAAAAAAATACTTTCCTATCTACCTTCAAATAACATGGAAATGCCATCTATTACCTCTCCTGTAGATCTTTCCGTGGATGAAGCGCTCAATTCGATCATTCCAGAGAGTTCAAATAAACCTTACGATATGATCGAGATAATAAATAGAATTGTGGATCCCGACACCTTTCTTGAGGTTCATCAGAAGTTTGCAAGATCCATGATCACGGGTTTTGCAAGGATAAATGGAAGGGTAGTTGGAATAGTTGCAAATCAGCCAAAGGTCCTTGCTGGCGTGCTCGATATAGATTCATCTGATAAAGCGGCGAGATTCATAAGATTTTTGGATGCCTTCAACATACCAGTTCTTACCTTTGCGGATACCCCAGGATTTTTGCCGGGTACTTCACAGGAGTACGGTGGAATAATAAGGCATGGAGCGAAGTTGCTCTTTGCTTACAGTGAGGCCTCCGTTCCAAAAATAACGGTGATAACCAGGCGAGATTACGGTGGCGCTTATATAGCGATGGGTAGTAAACATCTCGGGGCAGATCTTGTAATGGCCTGGCCAACGGCCGAGATAGCGGTTATGGGAGCAGATGGTGCGGCGAATGTGATCTTCAGAAATGAGATAAAGAACTCTCCGGATCCTGAAAAGACGAGATCGGAAAAGATCAAAGAATACGCAGAAACATTTTCCAACCCGTATGTCGCGGCGTCGAGAGGATATGTTGACACAGTGATTCTTCCATCCGAGACAAGAGAAAAAATAATACGTGCACTTGAAATCCTCTCTTCGAAGGTCGAAGGCAAACCTGCCAAAAAACATGGGAATATACCACTGTAGGAGAATATCATGGATGAAGAGATAGTTGCTGTCATAATTTCTGCGATAATGTCTTACGAAAAACGGGAAAATCTAAGGATTGTAAGCGTCAGAGAGATTCCGTGTTCGAGATGGATTGCCCATACACCTTACGTTTTTTGGAGAGTAAGAAAGGGGTAAAGCAATGAAGAAATACATTGTGAAGGTCAACGGAAAGAGTTACGAAGTTGAGGTCGAAGAGATTCAAAACCAACGTGAAAATACTTATATTCCAAAATCGAGGGTAGAAAATGAGATCCACACAAAAGAAATAAAAGAAATCAGACACGAGGTGGAACCAAAGCCTGAAGAGCCAAAAGTTCAGAATGCAGAAACCGTTTCTTCAGATGAAGAGATATTGCGAGCTCCCATGTCCGGAACGATTGTGAAAATAAAGGTTAATGTTGGAGAAACTGTAAAGGATGGACAGACGATCCTAACGCTCGAGGCCATGAAAATGGAGAACGAAATTCTTGCTCCTTTCAATTGCAAGATAAAATCGATTCTCGTAAAAGAAGGCCAACAGGTTGAAATAGACCAGCCACTTGTTACACTTTATCAAATATAAAAAGGGCGATTTCGCCCTTTTTTTCTGTGGAGCCGATGGGATTTGAACCCACGACCTCTTGCATGCCATGCAAGCGCGCTCCCAACTGCGCCACGACCCCGCATAACGATTTATATTCTAATACATTTGAAGATAAAAATCAAGCCCGCTTTTTGTACGAATAGTGTGTATAAATGGTCATTATATCGTTTGTAACGCGTATAAATGAAAATTTTAAATGACATTGTCAAAACGAAATCCAATTACTTTACACGTCAAAAATTAATTTGACTGATTATCTGGTATAATAATAAATTGTATGTGACTGTAAAGGGGGTAAGATTGTGAAAAGATTTATATTTATCTTCGGAATTCTTATGATCATAGGTCTGTATGGAATGGCCCAGATCATTCAGATGCAGGTACAGATTTATCCCCAGCAGGTCCTCGCAAATGCTCCTTTTAAAGTTTTTGTAAGCGCATATTCAACCTCTGGAGAGCCAATTTCCTTCATAACGGCTACTTTTAACGGTCTTACTTTAAAGGCCACAGGTTCGACTGCTTCATTTGATTTCATCGCTCCTTCCATAACGCAGGCAGTTCAAAACTTTCCGGTCTCCATAGTCGCCCGAGCACAAAATGGTGAAACTTTCAGTAAAGAATCAACAATAACCGTTTCGATCAACGCAAATCCCGTTATACAAATAGGAAAACCCATACCGTCAAATAACTCCTACATAGGAAATACAAAGATTGTAAAGATACCTGTAAAGGTCTACGGAGGTTTGGGTCTTGAGAAAGTTGAATTCATGGTTGATACCACTATAGCCTCGGTGATAAATGTGAGTCCGTCTGCAACTGTTTACCTTTCAAAGACCTTTGATGTCGACACAACTCATTTAAAGAATGGATGGCATATATTTTCTGTCAAGGCCGTTAACATAGCAGGAGAGATTTTCTCATCCATTTCCGCGTACATTATAGATATTGGGACCCCTACCGTAAATTTTGTGAATTTACAAAAGTGTCTGCCGGCGAATACTTACATCCCCGTAAATGTAACGGCTGTATCGACTATAAGCGGAGTAGCGAATGTTATTGTAAATGGAATTCAGGCCGAATTTTTAAAAGATTCGACATGGAAGGCTACAATTTTGACGCCGGATCTGACAGGGCCTTTTAAAATAGAGGCTACAGCCATTGACGCCGCTACTAACAAAGGATATGCATCCTTTGAGGCTTTTTCTGATGGGAAGAATCCTTCTTATCTGCTAATTACCAAGGATGCCTCGATGATCAGAAACAATGTTCTGTGGGGAAAATACGCAATTCCATTCGTTACCTTTGTCGCTACAACGGCATGCCGGAATGTACCGCCCGAAGTTACCGTAAGCGGGGACACTCCGTCAAAAATCAGCGAGAATCTTTACAATGGTTATGATGCCCGAATTTTAACCTTTGAATTTCCTTCGAGCGGAAGTTACACGATTGCACTGAAAGTTATAGACCCTGTAAATAAACTTTCAACTTCCTTTTCAACGAGTGTCTCTGTTGCTTATTATCCTCTTAAACCCGAGATAAAACCGCCCGTCTATCCAAGATACGTCGGTCCCGATAGTACAATGACAGTGTCGGTCTTAGCGACAGATGGCCAAGGAATAGGAATCGAAAATGTCTTTGTCAACGATGTTAAAGCAAAAGAAGTGAATGGAAAGTGGATTGCGGATATAAAGAGTCCAAGTTCCTCAGTAAGCGGTTATCACAAATTCACCGTTACGGCATATGATTATCTTGGAAATTCATCCGCGGCCACTTTCAGTTACTATGTGGATGTCAATCCTCCGTACATTTCGATAACTCCTGTCGCTTCGCTTTACTCTAATGGGATTTACTGGAGCAGAAATCTTTTCAGGGTCAATATAAATGTAAGGACAGATTCCGGTACGTCTGCATTTACAAAGGTCATAGTTAATCAGGATCCTCAAATTTACAGCGAAAAGAATTTCATCTCGATAGAGTTAACAACTGCCGGTACCTACACTATAACGGTTGTATCAACGAATGCGGTTAACGGTTTTTCTAAAACCGAAAGTGTAACGTATCGAGTTAAATTTGATCTCAAAAATCCAGAGATAACCGGAATTGATTTTCCATCTTTAATTGGCCCTTCGACACCTTTTACCGTGAAAGTTGACATAAATGATGATTTTGGGCCGGGAATAAAGAGTGTTTTGGTCAACGGTACAAAAGCATTACCGATTAATTCGACAACGTGGGCTGCAACATTGATCTCGCCGGACACACCGGAGAGCAAGATATTCTCTATAGTTGCTACAGCAACAGATCTGCTTGATCTGTCATCTGCGACAAAGCAAAATTACTTTGTCGATGTGAAACCTCCTTATATCAAAATAGTACCGGTTGCAACGCTCTTCAAAGATGGTACATACTGGGGAATTCAAAAATCATACTTAGAGATCTCGGCAACAACTGATTCAAAGATCACCCCCTACAGTCTTGTGACTTTGAACGGCAAAACTTTTAAAATGACTGCGTCTTCAACTATAATAACTATAGACAGAGATGGTACTTATTTGGTAAATGTATTTTCAAGAAATCCTGTGAATAATCTGAGCACAAGCACCTCGACCGCTTTCAAATTCGCCTTTGATAGAATTGGCCCGAGGATAACGGAAGTTATGCCTTCTCCTACCGTTATAGGGCCGGATATGGCTTTGAAAGTAACGGCTAAGGTTGAGGATGTCTCAGGGCCGGGAATAAAAAATGTCTACGTGAATGGCAAAGCCGCAATTAAATTTGATAACAACACTTGGACTGCGACTGTTATAAGCGCGAATCTTAAAAAGAGCGGCATAGCGACTCTTACTGTAAAGGTCGTAAACTTTTTGGATCAGTCAACTCTAACTTACAAAAATTACTTCGTGGACACCGAACCTCCGGTGATAGACGTTTATCTTAACGGCCAAAAAATATCGAATGGCTCAGAAATTTACAAATTCGAAAAGGCTACTCCAACAATTTTGGTGAAGGCCTTTACTGACGGAGGGGTAAGTCCTGATGTTGAAGTATACCTTAACAATGTGAAAGTATCTGATAAGTTAACATTTGCAGGCATCGGCCTGTTGAATGTGAGGGCTGTTAATCCAGCCAACATGAAAGGTTCAACATTTGAGGCCAAGATCGCAATTTTTGTCGATCCAAAATCCCCAGAACTTGAATTTTATGGACCTTCAACTGTGAATATGACATCATACGCTACCTTTACTCTTAACGTGAACGGGAAAGATCTAAGATACGCCATCCTTAGCATGAATTTGAATGATCGCCCACTTTACTTCAGAATCTTCGATGAGAATGGGATATATACGCTGTCTCTTAGAAAGATCTTCGCGGGCATAGAAGGAAAAGACGTCAACGTTGAATTGAAAGCAGTCGATATGGCGGGAAATAAAAGATATCTTAACAACACGATCTACGTCGATACGATCGGCCCGAGAATAACAGATGTCCGGATTGTCAACGGAACTTTGAAGATCTCTTTTGACAAAGAGATTCAAGGCGTACCATATGTTAAACTTGAAAATCTGAATGGAGAGGTATTCGATCTTGGTAAGGCCACCATCTCTTCAAAAACTATTATTGTAAACAACGTTAGCATTCCTTACGGTCCTTACAATGTAATTGTAAATGGAATAACAGACAACGATGACAATCCTCTCATGAACAATTGCTCGATATGGGAGTTCTAAATCATGTCGAAGTTTTTCTTCGTGCTTTTTTTAATTTTGGTTGTGAGCCTGGTACATGCGGGTGTGGTCCGCTCTTTCGGGAGCGGGCCAGCCTTTGAGATATCTCCCGGCATAGTCATTGCCGGGCCGGACGGCCATTTTCAAATTGGCGGTTTTTCTGAAGATGGTAGGCCAATAGCCCTTAAGGCTTATTTCAACGGCGAGATTAAAAATACCGTAGACAAACAATGGACCTTTAACTTTACGCTTCCATCCACGATGCCTTACGCCTATGTGACTTTTGAAAGCAGAACTGGATATCTTTCGTCTTTTGCGACGGCACTTGTGATCTCTTACAATTTGCAAAAGAGCGTCGCAGATCTGTATTTTTCTCCGTCCTACAATGGTTACATGAGAGGAAATGAACATATTTACGCGGTGGCGCAACCGGGATATGGAAGGGAAAGTTTTTCTGTTCTTGTAGATGGTAACAGGATCTTTAAATGGCAGATCTCTCCTTTTGATAATTCTCCAAAGATATTCGTTTTTAATCTTGACACGAAAGATTTAAGAGATGGATTTCATCTATTTTCAACGCGAGAAAGCCTTATAACCGGACAAACTTTGAGTTCAAATGCTTACATAGGTATCGACAACAATGGCCCAGAAGTGGTATCATTCATAGGAAAAGATATTTTTTTAAGTGGAAAGTACGAAATAACGGTAAAAGCAACGGGTGCCATTCCATTAAAAGATATCTCTTTGTACGTCAAAAATGGGAATGAAAGCACACTTTTATCTGCTTTACCGTTAAAAAACGGAGAGGCAAAGTTCGTGATCAACGAATTTGCAGGATCCAAAACTTTTGAAGTGAATGTCTCAGACATCGCCGGAATATCAAAAGTCTACAGTTTTGTGATTCAAAACAATCAGTCATTTGTGATTCCGTTAGTTATTCTGGTTTTTACCGTAGGAGTTGTTTGGCTTACATTCTTAAAATAAAGGGAGGAAGATATGAAACTCATTCTATTTCTGATTTTAATACCGGTTTTAGCAATTTCCTCATTTGCAATCACATCTGTAAATGGCAGCGTTGGTTTGCAGTCCAACGGGTATGATGTCGGATTGACATTTAAATCCATAGGTACAATGGGTTTTGAACTTACTGTAGAGGGGACGGTCAATAATTTGATGGATCTTTCCCAGATAGGAAATATATCTAAATGGTACCTTTATCCGACGCTTCTCGTATCGTTGCCAACCGGAGAGATAAGGCCTTATGCGGGCCTTGGCATAATGACGACATTTTCACCAAACAGCGGATTCGGTCCTGTCTCATTTAGTCCGCTTTATTACCATGTAGGCGTTGATATGTTCTTTGGCGCCTTTTCTGCCTTTGGAGAAGGACAGGGTATTTACAACATAGCGTCCAGTATAATATCTTTTTCAAACATAAAAGAGTGGAGATTCGGTGTGGGATTGGCATTTTAAATGAAAAGATTCTTGCTTGCCTTTTCGGTTTTAGTATTAGTACTTGTTTTATCTTCTTGTATGCTCATAAAAGGCTCTTCGAAGCCTATGATACTTGATCTGTCAAAATCAGCGACCCTTCTCTCGGGATACAACATAGAATTTTCCGCAAGAGTTCTATCTGAAGGTCAGTCACCTCAGGTCGTCTTCGATCTTGATAACTCTCCGTTACCGACAACTCTTGTCGGAACCTCTCTTTATGTTGCAAACTGGGTTGGCGTTTACGGAAAGCATAAAATAACTGTCTTTGCCGTTAATCCGGGAGGAATGGTCGCAACAAAGACGGATACCTTTTTTGTTAAAGACTCTACGCCTCCTGTTGTAAAAGCCCTTTATCCATCGACAATAGCACAGGGTGTCGTATTTCCCGTGAAAATAGATGTGTACGATCCCGAAAGCGGAATACAATCTGTTTCCATGAGCATAGACGGTAAAAATGTTCCTTTCACTTCAAACGTCTTCGATCTTTCTTTTCAAGAAACGGGCATAAAAGAAATAACAATAACTGCCGTAAATGGCCAGGGATTAATATCAACGCCGACCTTTAACATAAATGTTGTAAAGCCATCTAATGCCGTTCCTTACGTTCAAATCCTAAATTATCCAAAACTTTTCATGGCCGGATCAGAATCGACAGTAACATTCTACGCTTATTCACCTAATGGTATTAAAAGTGTGAATTTTGATTTTGCCGGTGTATATGAAACGATGGATTCAAATGCGAGTAACACCTACACATTTAATTTCAAGGTTCCCGAGGTTAAAAGTGGACTCTACACTGCTACATGTACCTTTATTGACGGGATAGGAAATCCCAAGGTTATAACGAAATCATTCCTTGTTGCCTCAAAAGGATCGACGGGAGTGATTTATATACCGCCGGTAAGTCTTTCTTCAACAAAAACGATAGTCCCATTTTTTGCTTCCGCATATCCTCAAATAAACAGTATATCTGCGTACATTGATGGAGTCCCAACGCAGATTTACGGTAAATCGCCAGATTTTTACATTCTTATTCCTTTTTCAAGCGGAGATCATACGGTAAAGATCGTTATGAATAATCTCACAGAGATCGCTTCTTTAAAGTAGACTTGAAAGGAGAAACAATTGTGAAAAATCTTTCCTCCGAGCAAATAAGAAAGGAATTTCTGGAATTTTTTAAATCAAAAGGTCATGAAATTTTACCGAGTATTTCTCTAATACCTGACGATCCCCAACTTTTGTTTACGGTTGCGGGAATGGTGCCGTTTAAAAAGATCTTCTGGGGTCTTGAGGACCCAAAATATCCAAGGGTCGCGACCGTTCAGAAATGTATAAGAACAAATGACATAGAGAATGTTGGAAGAACGCCACGGCATCACACATTTTTCGAAATGCTCGGAAACTTTTCATTTGGAGATTATTTCAAAAAAGAGGCTATAGAGTATGCATGGGAATTTCTAACTCAAAGACTTGAAATAGATCCCAGTAGGCTTTGGGTTTCTATATATAAAGATGATGACGAGGCATTCGAAATATGGACAAAGGACATAGGCATTGATCCTCGAAAAATAGTCAGAATGGGGAAAGAAGACAATTTCTGGGGTCCGGTAGGGCCGAGCGGGCCTTGCGGACCTGATTCTGAAATATTTTACGATCTAAAGATTCCCGTCAAAGAATGTCCAGATCCGGATAAATGTACGCCTGCCTGTGGCTGTAACAGATTCCTTGAGATATGGAACCTTGTATTCACCGGCCTTTACCAGGATGAAAATGGAAATATCGGTGAACTTAAGAGGAAAAACATCGACACAGGCATGGGCCTTGAAAGAATCGCGTCAGTTTTGCAAGGAGTGAAGAGTAATTTTGAAACCGATCTCTTCATGCCTTTAATTCATAAATCAGAAAATATCTTTTCGGTAAAGTATGGTGCTCAGGAAAGTACCGATATCTCAATGAGAATAATCGCAGATCACGCAAGAGCCGCAACCTTTCTCATAGCGGATGGAGTTTCTCCTTCCAATACGGAGCGTGGATATGTGTTGAGACGTTTGATAAGAAGGGCTGTCAGATATGGACAATTGATGGGGGCCGATGAGCCTTTCCTTTACAAATACGTTTCAACGGTTGAGGAGATAATGGGAAAGAGTTATCCAGAAATAGTTGAAAGAAGATCTTTCATAGTTGAGACGATAAAAAACGAGGAAGAAAGATTTCTAAAAACACTCGATCAAGGTCTTGCAATGGTCGAAAGGATCATTTCGACATCCAAAAACATATCCGGCGAGGAGGCTTTCAAACTTTATGATACTTATGGAATGCCTCTCGATATTTTGTTAGATATATCGAATGAAAAGAATGTTCAAGTTGATGTTGAAAGTTTTAACAGACACATGGAAGAACAAAAGCGCAGATCAAGAGAAAATCTCGGTGTTCAGTCATTCGTTGATAGCATCTACGAGTCTATTTCGAATTTCAAAACGGAATTCGTTGGATATGAAAGTTTCGAATCAGAATCGAAGATCGTTGCCATGATTTCGAATGGAGAGGAAACTGGAAGCGTTCTAAGCGGAAATGAGGCCGAAGTTATCTTTGATAAAACCCCATTCTACGCCGAGATGGGAGGACAAGTAGGTGATACTGGAAGATGTGAATTTTCAGGAGGATACGCGAGCGTAATCGATACGTATCAAAAGGCAAATCTTCACATACACAAAATAAAAGTTGAGAGTGGGACTTTGAGGATTGGAATGAACGTTAAGTTGATCGTCGACGAAAGGAGAAGAAAGTCAATAGCAAGAAACCACACGGCAACCCATTTACTTCAGGCTGCTTTACAAAAAGTGCTCGGCGATCACGTAAGACAGTTCGGATCCTACGTGGGCCCCGAGAAATTGAGATTTGATTTTACCCACAATTCTCCTCTGACACCTGAAGAGATCGAAAAAATTATCATGATGGTCAATGACGAGATATTGAAGGCAATTGATGTCAAAACAAAGATCATGCCATTGGAAGAGGCAAAGAAAATTGGCGCAATGGCATTGTTTGGAGAAAAGTATTCCGACACGGTAAGAGTCGTCTTCGTCGATGATTTCAGCAAGGAATTATGCGGAGGGACGCACGTTTCGAACACGGGAGAAATAGGCATCTTCATGATAACAAGCGAGAGAGGTGTCTCTGCAGGCGTTAGACGCATAGAGGCAACGACCGGAACCAACGTTTTGAAAATCCTTTTAGATCAATCTAAAATGATAGAAAATCTCTCCTCAAAACTTTCATGTCAGAAGGAAGAGATAGAAAATAAAGTTAAAATTTTGATAGATGAAAACCAGGAATTGATCCGTGAAAATGGCACCCTTAGAAAGAACTTGATCCTTCAGAATGTTAAAGAGCAGTGCGAAAATTCAAGGAAAAACGGTAAGAAATTCGTGATCACAAAGGTAGAAAATTTGAATTCTTCAGATCTAAGAGATGTGGCCGACGACGCCTTAAGGATTTTTGGAAAGGGCGTTGTGGTAATCCTGCAGGAAAACGACGAAAAGACAACATTTATAGTGAAATCCACTCTTAACAATGCAAATGAAATAGCCTCTAATTTATCTAAACATTTCGGTGGTAAAGGCGGCGGAAAGGGAGAGATGGCTCAGGGAGGATGGAATGGCAAGGTAGATACAGGAAAAGTAGAAAAAATCCTTGAGGAGTTATTAAAATGAAGGCTTTTTTGTTCGATCTCGATGGAACACTTCTGCTCTCAGACGAGGAAATCTTTTACGATAATTATTTTAAACTCGTTTCTTCAGAATTTCCGGAATTCGATCCAAAGGAATTTATCTCAGCCATAAACGAGATAATAAAAGAGATGACCTTTGAGGATGATCTCAGGAATAACTACCATAAGTTCATGGAAAAGACGGGCTTAAGGTTTAGAAAGGACCCTTTCGAATTTGAAAAAAGATTTACTGATTTTTACACTGGAAAATTCAAACTTCTGAAATCTCTAACTCTTCCAAATCATGAATTGATAGAACAAATGAGAAAGTTGGATGGCATAAAAGTGCTTGCCACGAATCCCCTTTTTCCGGAAATCGCGATAAAGGAAAGAATGAAATGGGCCGGATTGAGGGAAGAAGAATTCGATCTGATAACATTCATGGAAAATTCCCATTATCTAAAGCCTAATCCAAAGTATTTCCTCGAGATAGCATCAAAGATAAAGGTGGATCCCGTAGAGTGCACCATGATAGGGAATGACCCTATTCTCGATGGCGCATGTCAGAAAATCGGAATGAAATTCGTCTTGATCGGAGATGAAGATGGATACAAAAATAGAATTAAAAGTTGATTCCGATAAGTTGAATGCTTTCATTGTTTTAAATGATAAAAATGTATCCGAAAGCGAGATAAAATTCGTTTTAGATAACGGCGGAATAAAGTTCGGAATTGCCGATGCAAAAATAAAAGAGATAGTCAAAAATCCCATACTAAAAGAACCGTTATTAGTAGCCCAGGGAGTTCCACCTGTAAATGGAAAGGATGCAAAAATAGAATATAAACTCGAAGAGGGAACTCAGGAAAGAAGGCCTTTGGTGCTCGATGATGGTACCGTCGATTACAAGGACGTGAAGGTCTTTAAGATAGTCAAAGCCGGAGATGTCCTTGCGGTAAAGACTTCCCCAACCAAGGGCAGGAATGGACGCGATGTTTTTGGAAATGATATACCCGCAAAGGACGGAAAAGATATAAGGTTAATCGTGGGAAGAAATGTTTCGATCTCGGAAGATGGATCGAAAGCGATAGCCGAAAAAGACGGAATACCACTTATTCACGACGGTATTCTTGAGGTAAGCCAGTTGTTAGAAATAAAAGGAGACGTGGACTATTCGACGGGAAATATAGATTTTCCCGGTGATGTTGAGATAAGAGGAGGCGTCTCTCCCGCCTTCTACGTAAAGGCAACCGGAAATATAAGAATAAAAGGGATCATTGAAGCCGCCGATGTAAGTGCCGGTGGCAATATAGAGTGTTTAGGCGTTAAGGGACGAGGAAAGGGACTCATTACCGCAAAGGGAGATATAAAGGTAAAGTTTCTTGAAAACGCGATAGTCGAATGCGATGGAGATCTTTACGTGGACGGCTCAATAGTAAACAGCAAGGTAAGAGCTGGAAGAAAGGTAGAGGTTACCGGTAATGTAGGTCAAATAGTCGGATCCAACGTTATGGCCGGCCTGATCGTTGCGGCAAAGGAAATAGGAAGTGAAATGGCCGTTACGACAAGAATAGAGGTCGGAGTTAATCCAAAAATAAGAGACAGGATAAAGATGCTCTCATCACAGATATATGTTCAAAAACAAAACCTTGAAAAACTCTCTAATCTCATAAAGTTGTTTGAAGACACAAAAAAGAAGAATAACGGTTTTCTCCCGGCAGATAAAGCCGAAAAATACGATCAGGCAAAATCATCAAGGCTTGAAATATACAAAAGCCTTTCTCAGATGATAGCAGAGGTTAAAGAACTCGAAGAAAATATTTCGACCTATGCCAATGACAGCATGATAATAGCGCTATCAAAAATTCATCCGTCCACCGAAATAATAATTGGCGGGAGACGGATGATAATCGACAAGGAATTCGGGCCGTCAATTGCAAAGATTTCAAATGATAAAATAGAGATAAAACCTTACATTCCATGATTTCATCCTTCGGCTATTTCTCTCAATTTTTTTGATTGATTTTCGCTACTTTCTATCACAACGAGAATATCACCCGGGTTTATAACCGTATCAGATGCGGGGTTGAATTTGAAATCCGTTCCGCTTTGAATTGCAACAACTAAAAGGCCGGTCTTTTCTCTTATCTGGGCTTCTTTCAAAGTTTTGCCCGTTAAAGGACTTTTAACGTTGACGAGAATTTCTTCCATCTTAAGATGGATATTATTAGATTGGTGAATTATGTCCATAAAGGACTGAAGGGCGGGATTGAGCACAAGAGATGCTATCCTCGATCCAACAATCTCAGTTGCCGAGAGCACATTGTCTACACCGGCATATCTCAATCTCTTTATTGCAGTTACGTTATCAGCCTCGCTTATTATTTTTAACCCTTTATTCATATTTCTTGCCATCAAAGAGACGTAAACGTTAAGAGAATCATCCGAAAGCGTAACGACAAGTGTTGAGGCTTTGCTTATGCCGGCCTTTAAAAGAGTTTGCTCATCCATTGCATCTCCGACAACGTACATGAAATTTTCTTCATTCATGATGTCAGAGATTATACGCTTTACTTCATCAACCCTTGAAGATGTTGGCGTTACAAAGACAAATGGATATTTCCCGTTTGCAAGTTGCCTTATGACGTACTTTCCTATCTCACTTCCACCCATTACTATACAATGTCCTTCCATCTTGTTTATCATCTTCATCATCCTTTTCCATTTCATATACTTTCTCAAATCTCCATCTAAAAAAAAGGAAGTGATAACTCCTATGGCATACAAATACGACGATATTCCTATGAGAATTAAAATCGTTGTAAAGAGATAGCCGTTATAATCCAAAGGCTTTGGAAGACCGTAACCAACCGTCGATAAGGTCATCGCCGTCATGAAAAGCGCATCAAAAATGTCCCATTTTTCTATTATCATGTAACCGAAAATTCCAAAGATAAAAACTCCTACAATAATTGAAAATGCTAAAATAACATGCTTTATTCTTCTTTTAAGATCCTCTCCCATTTATATCACTCTTTTATATCCGGCCATTTGTCCTCTCCGCGGCCGATTGGCTCGGCATGGATTGTGACTTCTTTAACCTCTGGTAATCTTTTCTTTATTTCATCCTCGATAGACGTCATTATGCTGTGAACATGCTCAAGACGCATCTTCCCCGGCACTTCTACATGCATGTCCACTATGTAGTACGATCCGAGTTTTCTAACCCTTATAAGATGGGGATTAAAAACATATTCTTGCTTTTTAACGATTTCTTCTATCAACGCGGTCATGGCAGGATCCCGTTTTTCCATGAGTTCTGGAAGGCCTGTCTTTAAGACGTCTATGCCCATCAAGACTATCAAAATTGCCACGGCTATAGAGGCAATGGGATCGAAGATCGTCATGCCAGTTACCATGACAAGGATTCCACCTACAAGAACAGCAACTGATGCAAAGACATCGCTCATGTAATCTTTTGCATCCGCTATCACGGCTTGATTTGAAAATTTCTTTCCCATCTTGAACATGTAATAAGAAAGAAAGAACTTTCCAACTATACTGATAGACGCTCCGGCTATCATTAGCGTTGCAATAACATCGTGGTGCCCCAAATCGATGAATGATTCCTGAACAATAATAAGGCCGGCAAAGATGACGGAAATTCCAATTATGTTCGCAACTATTGTTTCAGCCCTTCCATGTCCATAAGGATGATCCACATCTGGTGGAAGACCTGCGACTCTTATGCCCTGATAAACGAGAATAGACTTTGCGACATCCATAGTTGTGTCTATTCCATCACTTATTAAAGCGATGGATCCACTTATAATTCCGAGCAATATTTTGAAGACAGCAAGCACTGCGTTACCGTAGATTCCAATCATTACGGTCTTCAGACTCCGTTTAGTTCTTTCTTCCATTAACCTCTCCTCTAAGTTTAACCTTTAATTGTACGGGGTTGTGATCGCTATTTTCGAATTCCAAATTGATTCCTTTTACAGACATTATTTCAAGATTTGGAGAGAGTAAAAACCCATCTATGACTGTCATGAAGTTTTCTCCCTTTACAAAGGGCTTTTCATTCGATCGGTTGGTAGGCGTGTTAGGATCAAATGCCCATTGCCACCCGGATGGCGTCCAATTTTGAGGAAATTCAAAATAATGCTTCAAGTACTTTTCAGAAGTTGCGAATTCAAAATGCTTCTTCGAAAGGCCCGGCATTATCAAATTCCAGTCTCCACTAACTATCACGTAATTCCCCTTTTCATATTCATTCAAAATAAAACTCTTCAGGTATTCAAGTTCTTTCATTCTCAACTTCCCATTATCAAAGGCCGAAAGATGCAGGTTCAATATCAGCAAATCGCAAGAAGCTAAACGGTACCTCGTAAGTAAAAAAGCCCTTTTGAGTTCGAAAAGTTTTCTTGGCCACTCTAAATCACCTGGCAAGGCATACCGTTCAACTTTGTATGGTCGAAATTTTGAAAGTGTCATAATTCCAGATCTTACCTTACCAAGTGGAGAGAATAAAGGTACAGGAACAAATTGCACATTGTAATTCATCGCGAAGTAAGAAAGATAGGGCAACCGTGAAAGCAAATTCACTTCATTTATTTTGTATGTCCTTGATGACATCATGTCAACTTCTTGCAAAAGAATACAATCAAATTTTTGAGTATATAAGAAAGAAAAAATTGAATTCATATTCTCTTCCACGATCTTTTTGTTTGCTGGCTTTGAAGTTTTACCTCCGCTCATGAAAAAATCAGCACTTTTTCCAAGACCGCCGTAACCTATATTCCATGTTAAGATCGAAAATTCAGATCGAAATTCTTCGCCTTCTATTTTGCGCAAAATCTTGATTTCTTGGACTTTAGGAGGCCTGTACATCGTTATTTCTGCAAAAATTATGAATCCTAAAATGATCAAAAAAATTCCCGCAATATATAACATGAGACCTCCATAAAAGATCTATACCCATAGATTATAACATGAATGGCATTCAAGCCATTAGAATAGAGGATATAAAATGATTTGTGTAGTGCGGCTGAGAAATTGCGTTAACTCTAATGGATGAAAGTCCTATAAAAAGGCTATGGAAATATTCGAAAAACTTGGTTGAGTATAAAAGGCAGGCATCTCGATTTCAAGGGATCATAAATGTCGATCCCATTTTGAGATATCATAAAATAAAGGGCCCCATAAAGGGCCCTTTCTATAATTTAAGGGGGATAGGGGGTATTCACTTATTAGACTGATAAGATGAATATTTGTTCAAAATATTTTTATGCAGACTTAAATTCTAAAGTCAAAACCTGATTTACGTATAATTGTGAGGTAATCCTCAACTTTGAAAGTTCCATAAGAAAAGGCACAAAATCCGAAGGTATCCATCATGTCTTTGACCGGATCTTCATGTACGTGAGATGGCCGGGCTTGAACGTGCTTTAAAAGGTCTAAAAGTTCTTTTGTGTCTTTGGGAAGATGTTCTATTATTTCTCCCGCACGCAAAGAATCAACGCCAAGGTCGTTACATAGGTTAACAAATTTTCTGACCGTTTCTTTGTCCCCGATATGCTTCATAAATGTGATGCCAGCCTTTTCCCAGTGATCATTCAAACGTTTTTCGCATTTAACAGGACATTCCAGACATGGATCATTTACCACTTCATTGGTGGACAACTTTATCGCCTTCAAATTTTTACTTCCCATTACGGCTCCGAAACCGTTCCGTCCGGCAGGAGAGTCATCAAAAAGTATAACGGATAATGGCGAGAGCATCTCTCCTGTTGGCCCTATACATGCGATAATTGATCTTCCATCTGAAAGAGATTTTTTGCATTCCGACACATTTGTCCCTTTTAGGTACGGCGCATCGAGTATTTCGACTTTCGAACCATCTATAGAAATGTATGAAAGATCCTTTGCCTTTCCTTCAATTAAAAGGCCATCGTATCCGATCAATTTGAGAGCAATGCCAAACCTTCCACCTGTCGAACTGACGCTTCTTGTACCATCAATTCCATATGTTGCCACAGCAAATCTTCCGCCGTGAGGTATGCCTTTCTTTCCGGTGAATGGTCCCGTCGCGATGGCGAGCATATTTGACTCCGACAAAGGATCGGAAGGACAGATCAATTCAAGGGCAAGTTTTTTCCCGCCTATTAAATCCGGATTAATTTCAAGTGTTGATATTTCTCCAACGGACAAATTTATCTTTAAAAATCTTATCTCCTTCATCATCTTACAACCATCTCGATAAGGTTCGCAAGATCAGGATCAATTTCTCCAGAGAACATAAGATACGTTATGTAACCGGCCATTCCCCTTGGATTATCTTTGTTTGCCGTAGCAAACTTTTCATCCATAACCTTTGCAATGACACCTCCGATCTTCCACGATATATCGCTTATCTGCGGTATGACCTCATCTATTGATTCATCAACATTGTATCCGAGTGCGTGAATGTAAAAGTAAACCCTGTAAAGGAAAATAAGCAGCGCTGTGACATCGAAAGATCCCGAAAATGCAAGAGAGGCGCGAGTTATGAATGATTCGGCCGAATAAAAATGAAGGCCGTGTTCTCTGATCGCGATCTCGGCGATCTTGATCATCGAAGGATCGAAGATCATCTCTTTACCCATATAACCTTCTTTTATCTCTTCAATTCTTTTTTTGATACGTGGATCTTCTGTATTCATGTATTTCGCGACTTCTAAAAGATCGATTTTAAGGTTCCATTCATCCTGAAACTCTATGAGTGTTTTTCTCGATAAAGAAAGTTCTCCTGGAAGTTCCCCACACAACTTGAGAGCTTCTTCTGTCATCCCGTTTAACGCATAAAGATCGATAGCGGCAATTAAAAATCCTTCTTCATCGATACCAAGACTGAGGCCTTCCTCAACATATGCGAGAGATTCTTCGTAAAGGCCGGCTATTTTTTCAAGAATCACAAGTTCGGTGAAAAATTCTGGCAATTTGTTCTCTTTAACGAGAGATTTCAATATTTCAATAGCCTCGAAGATCTTTCCTTGCCGGTAAAGGGCATATGAAAGATTGTACCTCGAGTGAAGATCTCCTTCCTTGTTTTCGATCGAGGATCTGAATTCTCTTTCGGCAAGAGAGAATTTCTGGAGAGCATTTGCAGCAACGCCTATTCTCCAATGCACAGGCAATGTCTTTTCAATAGAAAGAGATTGACGGTACAGCGCTATGGCCGAATTGTAATCTCCGATCGCAAGATACGCATCACCCATTAAAACGTAAAAAAGGGCAAAAGACGGATCTATCTCGAGGGCCTTCTTACACACATCTATTGCTTCTTCGTATTCGCGCTCTTCCATAAGAGTCCTTGCAAGTTCCAATCTTATCGGCAAATACTCTGAATTCATTGCGAGCGCCTCTTTAAGGAGGATTTCCGATCTCTCGAGATTACCCTCGATTCTTTCTATTATTCCGAGATGAAGCGGATACCGGTAATCCTTTTTGTAATCAGATGCTTCCTCGACGTATTTTCTTGCCGCATTTATATTCCCATTATTTATGAAAAACCTTGCCCTGTCATAAAGCAAATAAACTAAATATGGAAGGTAATAATCTACCTTTTTCCCCGTTTCTATTTGGGCCTTTAATCCTCTCAAGATCATCTCTGGATCCAGTTTGTTGTTTTTGATGGCCTCTTCGAAATCATCACCAAGCAAAGGAAGAGAAAGAGGAAGGTTTTCTTCCTTGGCCTTTTGCGGCTCCAAAGAAAGATAAAATATGACCTTCATTTCAAATTGTAAATTTTGATCTTTTTGTTTAAGGTCTTTACGTTTATTCCGAGTACTTCGGAGATCTTTTTCTTGTCTTTTTTATAGATTTCCATTGCCCTCTTTATTATTGCCATTTCGCCTTCTCTTATAATTCCTTCCATATAATCTTTCATCTTGGGAATTTCTGAAAGTTCTTTTATATCTTTTCTAAATGTAATCTCACCACCTATGAATGCCTTGCAAAACCTAAAGAAACTTCTCCAGTTTTCCGGCCACTTTTCTTTTTTCAAAGTTTCATTTATGTTTTCTGAAAAGTTCAAAAGGGAGTTCTTCGTGTTTTGAGCCATCATGGAAATCACGTACCTGAAAATTATCGGAATATCTTCAGATATTTCTTCAAGAGACGGGATTTCGACGGTGCTAAGTCCCGCTATTTGAATTATTGGTTTGGGTATATTTTGGGGTTCAACAAAGTGAAATAAAATTCTCGCATTGCATCTTTGATCTCTATCCGTTCCGTAAGACGAAAAACGGCCGGTTGAAACTGCCATTGCTATTCTAAAAAGCAGTGAAGAAGGGATCTTATCACAATTTGTAAGAACCACAAGGGTATTTTTTAAAAGTTTGGGAAGATGATTTGCCGTACCAAAAAGGTTTAACATAACCTCTTCTTCCTGAATAGATTTAAAATCAAATGTATCGTGATCTCCGACAATCTTTGAAAGTATCCACTCTTCGAGCAATCCGTCCTTTGCGATTGCTATCGACACTCTTGATCTCGTTATTTTGGAAAGTTTATCGTATGCGGCAGACATTTTTGAACTGAGATTTATAGGCTCAAAAAGCAAATCCTGATTTTTCTTGAGTATCTCTATCTCATTTTCTCGTTGATCCATCTTCACGAAGATCTCTACAAAAAGCCCGACATCCGCTTTAGAAACTTTAATTGCGCCTTCTATGGAATCTTCACCGGTATAAAGTATTCTATCTTTGCCAACGAATTTTGAGGCGATTTCGAAATCGCCTTTATTCTCAACAACAATAAGATCCCAAAATTGAGAGTAGATTTCATCTTCTATTTTGGCGTAAGTTTTATGTTCGGAGTTCACCTGTTTGTCAAGTTCCAATGGAACGAGTATATTCACATTTCCTCCATTAGTCGGGAATGACAAAGGTTCCAGCTGTCCCCTTCATCGCTTCGGAAGACTTCTCAAGAGACGTTATGATACACTGACGGCCTGTTGCCTCAACGAAAGAGATGGCCGCTTCTATCTTTGGTCCCATAGAGCCTGAAGGGAACTGATTCTGCGCAAGATACTTTTTCGCATCGGATACTTTTAATTCTTTAAGAATCTTCTGATCTGGCTTACCGTAATTCAAGTAAACCTCATCAACGCCGGTTAAAATCATAAAGATATCGACATTGAGTATCCTTGCAAGCAACGAAGATGCCCTGTCTTTATCTATAACAGCCTCAACGCCATGGAGTGAGCCGTCCTTTTCTCTTAAGACAGGCACCCCTCCGCCTCCAACGGCAACCGTTAAAACACCTTTTTCCATCAAATCTTTTATAAGATCCTTTTCTATTATATCAAGCGGTTCTGGCGAAGGAACAACTCGCCTGTAACCCCTTCCCGCATCCTCTTTCATCTTCCATCCTTTTTCTCTCGCGAGTCTCTCTGCTTCCTTCACATCGTAAAAAGGACCAACTGGTTTGGTTGGATTTTGAAATGCCTTATCCTCCGGATCAACTACAACCTGCGTGACTATCGCCGCGCATTGTCTGTGTTTTTTGTGAACAAGCAATTGATTTTCCATAGACTCGACTATAAGATAACCAAGCATTCCCTGAGTGTACGCGTCGTTAAGATCTAAAGGAAGCGGCGGAATAAGTTCCTTTGCCCTGTCCTGCTGGACCATCAGATTTCCAACCTGAGGCCCATTTCCATGAGTTATCACGATATTGAGATCGTCTAACATATCTACAAGGTATTTGGCCGTAACATTGAGGTTCTTCCTCATAACTTCGGCCGTTGGTGGTTCCTTCGGACCCTGAATTGCGTTCCCGCCTACCGCTATAACGGCACTTTTTTTCATACTTATCCTCCTATTCGAGTGCTCCCAGAGATATAGATGCAAGTTTAGCCTTTGCCTCATCGGCTCTTGATACAACGATTATCGGAACTTTTGCACCAAGAATTATACCACCTATCGTGTAATGTGCGCAGTAATCCATACTTTTTCCAATGAAATTGCCTGAATTTATTTCTGGAACGATCAATATATCTGCGTGGCCAGCAACATCGCCGCCTACTCCCTTTACCTTTGCGGCCCTTTCGTCTATAGCGTTGTCAAAGCCAAGAGGCCCATCTATTATGCATCCTTCTATCTGTTTTCTCTTTCCCATCGCCGCAAGTTCGGCTGCCTCGACTGTTTCAGGTATTTCTGGATTCACAACTTCAACTGCCGCTATGCATGCAACCTTTGGAAGCGACACTCCGAGTCTTTTGAAAAATGAGACTGCGTTCTTTATAATTTGAACCTTTTGATCCAGCGTGGGTTTTATTATCATTCCTCCGTCCGTTATTCCTATGAATCTTCCGTAATCCTTTGCTTCAACGACCGTAAGATGGCTCAAAAGGGATCCGGTTCTCAAACCCCATTCAGGATTTAGAACGGCCTTCAGAAGATCGCTCGTCTTAACAAGACCCTTCATGAGTATATCGCCTTTTCCGGAAGAAACGATTTTGACTCCCACCTCACAGGATTTGTGAGGATCTGAATCGATTATTTCGAATTTATCCTTTATTCCAAGAGATTCGAGATTTTCTTTTGTAACTTTTCCATCCCCAACAAGAATCCCATCGACAAAGCCTCGATCTACCGCC
>PNIW01000011.1 GCA_002878315.1 Mesoaciditoga sp.
TGGCCCGCCGATCTCTCTGGTAGGTCGCTCGAGGGATACGGTAACGTATCTCCAAGATAGATGATCATCCACGACAGAATCCGGCTTACAGTTCCATTTCCTCATTGATTTTAGGAGGTCGCATGATCTGGTCATTCTGGTTACTTGAATTTTCAATATATCTTCCAATGGCTTTTTTTACCTTCATAGGAAATTACTTCAATCAATTGGGCTTTTCAGACCTTCAAAATGGAATCCTCGGCAGCACTGCCGCGATAATCATTCTTTTGTCCAATCCTTTCTGGATGCGTGTTTCAGACAAAAGGGTCAAAAATGCAGTCCTTACCTTTATCTCCTTCGTGACTGCTTTTTCCATATGGCTTATATATATTTTTAGAAATTTCTGGGCCATCTTTTTGATCTCGTTGTTGGTAGGCTTTCTGTGGACTTCGATAATTCCGATCGCGGAATCGATGGCAAGTTACAACGCCAGCAAATTCGGATTTTCCTTTGGTAAAGCCCGTATGATGGGATCCTTGGGATACGCGATTGTAATGTTGATTTTCGGATATGTAACAGATCATTTTTTGTTCTTCCTTATAGGCTCTCTCTCATTTGCTTTCATAGGTGTATCTTCTCTTCTCGTTCCCAAGACGCAGGGATACAATATGAATCAAAAAGTGAGTTTCTCTTTTAAAAATTTGCCTCCTCAATTTTACAGAATGCTCGTTTTTGAAATACTTATTCTCTCTTCAAATGCTTTTGGCCTTTATTTTATGCCAGTTTTCATGCGCGCAAGGGGATATCCCATCTCCTTTGCCGGTATATCAATAGCAGTTCAGGCTTTAGCCGAAATACCATTTTTCTTTTTTGCCGATAGAATAATAAAAAAATTAGGAGTCAAGAAAATGCTTGTGATAGGATCGATTATGTTCGGAATCAGATGGATTCTTACATTCTTAATTACGAACCCCGTTGCGATCGTTGCTATCCAGTCTTTCGAATTTTTTAACTGGGTAGCCATATATTACGCAGTCTTCTATTACGTTAATTCAAAGATTTCGCCATTCAACAGATCTGATGCCCATGCACTTTTCTGGATGACGACAAGCGGTCTCTCCATGATTTTCGGTGATGTTTTCGGAGGATGGATATCAAATACGTTGGGTGTCGCAAACGGATATCTTTTTTTTGGATTATTCTCTCTCGGTATAGGATTGATCTATGCAATATTAGAAAAATCTCCGGATCTGTCAAATTAGAATCTATCTAACAGAATTGGTGGATGTAATTTAAATCCTCCTATCTTTCCACCTTTTTTCCCTTCGACGAAGATCATCTTTGAATCAACGCCAGATTTTCCATAGATCGGCGTTACTGCCTTTGGCACCATATTGTGTTTTACAAATACATTGATATCGAGTATCCAGTTTTTCGGAGAAGTTATCGCGAAAAATTCATGTCCGTATTTCAATATACTCTTTGCCGCCACAACGAAATCTTCGAAATCATCAACATTTCTTTCGAAGAATCTTTTGTTTTCCTCACTTTTCTTTCCATCGTTGTGAAAGGGTGGATTGAACACGACACAATCCACGCTTTCGTATCCCAAAATCTTAGCGGCATCTCTTACATCGGCATTTATTATCCTTATTCGATCTGTTAGACCATTCATCTGGACGATCTCACGCGCAATCTCACAGGACTTTTCATTTATTTCTATTCCAATCAATTCCCTGATAGGATTCAATTTGGCCATTATAACAAGGACAACACCATTACCGCTACCAAGTTCGACGACTCTCGAAACTTTTGTCCCTATCTTCGGAAGAGTTCCAAGCAGGATCGAGGCATGTGTATGTTTTGACTCCATATTCTGGGGAGTTAAAAATTCTGGAACATTCATCAAACAACCTCCTTCAAATCAATTATACTTAATTCAAAATCAAAAATAACATGAAGATAACAAAAGGAAAATGAACGTCAAATTGGATTTTTGCCATTTTTTGCCAGTAACAATCTTATTCCGACAAAAAATAGGTTTGAAACTCTGGAAAGGAATGGTTATAATGATCATAAATCAATCATATTTGATCAATAAAATGATCGTAATTGTAAAAAAGGTGATGCTGTGAACAAATCAGAAAGAATCAAAAGAATATTTGAGGTCATCTCGCAGGAAGGAAATGCGTCGACGAAGTACCTCGCAGAACTGCTTGGTGTCTCCGAAGCTACCGTGAGACGGGACATAGTTAATCTTGAATCAGACGGAGAAATACCCATGAGAAGGGTAAGAGGCGGGGTAATTTTTTCACTCGAAAAATCTGGATTCGAGCCCATGTTTGATCTTAAATTGTCGAACATGATCGAAGAGAAAAAAAAGATAGCAAGAATAGCCCTTGATCAGATCGATGACGGAGATTCAATCTTTCTCGATTCGGGAACGACGATATATTACCTTGCAAAGATAATGGGAAGCAAAAAAGGCATTAAGGCAGTCGTTGTCGATCTCAGGGTTGCCGAAGAACTTTCGAAGCATCCCAACATAAGAACGATCGTAGCGTGCGGAGAAGTAAGGGCGGGATATTACAGCATAGGTGGAAATGAAACGGTTAACTTTTTAAAACAATTTCACGTTGAAAAGGCTTTTATAGCGACAGATGGATGGAATTTAACGGGAACTTTTAATTCATCCGATTTCGAAGTTGAAATTAAAAGAAGGATGATAGATCTCTCTGATAAAAGATATCTTCTCGCCGATCATTCAAAGTATGGCAAAAATGCCTTCATAAAGGTTGCAGATCTTGGAGTTTTCGATTTTCTAATTACGGACATGGATTTGCCGAAGAATATTGTAGAATCTTTGAACAAGATTGGAATAAAGATTTTATGCTAAGAAAGGAGCATGAAAAATGAAAGTTAAAGATCTCTTCAATACAGAAAAACCCGTCATAGGAATGGTGCATTTCCCACCTTTACCCGGTTCACCTCTTTACGATGATGAAAAGGGCATGAAATACATAAAAGAAAGGGTTAAAAATGACCTTATCTCTCTTCAGGAAGGAAAGATAGACGGGTTTATTTTTTGCAATGAAAATGATAGGCCGTACAAACTTGAAGCGAATTACATTACCGTAGCCTCAATGAGTGCGATCATAGGAGAATTAAAAGATACGATAAAGATTCCCTTTGGAGTGGATGTTCTGTGGGATCCATCTGCCGCAATTTCAATAGCAAAGGCCACGGGAGCAAAATTCGTAAGAGAAATAATCACAGGTACCTACGTCTCAGACATGGGACTTTGGAATACGAATGTTGGCGATCTTTACAGGTATAAAAAGTTAATAGATGGGAAAGACATATCCGTATTTTTCAACATCTCAGCCGAATTCGCTTACAATCTTGATAGACGTCCAATCGAAGAAATTGCAAGAAGCGTTGCTTTCTCGTCCCTCGCAGACGTTATCCTTGTCTCCGGTCCTATGACGGGCGTTGCGCCCGAGATCGAAACTCTGAAAAGGGTAAAAGAAAAGATCGATGTGCCTGTTTTTGTAAACACAGGCGTCAACATTAAAAATGTTGCCGAACTTTTAAAAATAGCGGATGGGGCGATAGTGGGAACGAGTTTGAAAAAAGATGGAATCACATGGAATCCCATAGACAAAGAAAGAGTCATCGATTTCATGAAAGAGGTAAATAAAATAAGATGAAAGATTTAGCACTCGGTATTGATATAGGCACCACCAGTATAAAAATAATGGCTATCGGAAAGGACGAAATCCTCTTCCAAAAGGAAAAGCCACATGATCTCATCTCCCAAAAAGCGGGCTTTGCGGAAGAGAATTCCAAAATATGGTGGGAAGACTTAAAATCTTTGTTGTTCGAATTAGACAGAAATGGATTTGCCAACAGAATAGCGTCAATAGGGGTAACCGGAATGGTTCCTGCCCTTGTAATGTTAGATGATAACCTTAAGGTGATAAGAAATGTTATCTTGCAAAATGATTCAAGATCGACAGAAGAAATAGAATTTTTAAAGAAAACCATAAAAGATGAGGAATTCTTTGAACTTACGGCAAACACGATAAACCAGCAAATAATCTTTCCAAAGATAATGTGGATAAGAAAAAATGAACCCCAAAATTTTCAAAAAGCACGCTGGGTGATGGGATCGTATGATTTTATATCGACAAAATTAACGGGAATACCTCATGTGGAATTGAACTGGGCTTTAGAAAGTGGGATGCTTCTCGTAAAAGAAAAACGATGGTACAAAGATCTTTTAAAAGAGATAGGAATTGAGGAAAAAATTCTGCCTCCCATTTTTGAGCCGGCAGAGGTAGTTGGAAAGGTAGGTAAAGAAGTTTCAGAAGAGACAGGATTACCCGCAGGAATCCCCGTCATAGCAGGTTCGGCAGATCACATAGCGGCCTCTCTGGCAGCCGGTCTTGTACAGGAAGGTGATCTGCTTCTTAAAGTCGGAGGAGCAGGCGATATAATGTTTGTCACAGATTCTTTCAAAACGGAAAAGCGCCTCTTCTTTGATTATCACGATATACCTGGCAAATACATTCTAAACGGTTGTATGGCAACAAGCGGATCTCTTATAAAATGGTACATGAATCTTTTAAATACTGATAATTACGATGAACTTACGAAATTGGCAGAAATGAGTTCGACGGGATCCGAAGGTATCGTGACTTTACCGTATTTTCTCGGAGAGAAAACGCCTATTTTTGACACAAAAGCGCGCGGTTTGATATTTGGACTCGATCTTCATCATGGAAGGGGAGATATATTCAGATCTCTTCTTGAAAGTGTTTCCTTCGGCTTTAAAGATCACGTCGAAATTTTAAAAGAGGACGGATTCAAAATAAAAAGAGTTTTCGTCTCAGATGGAGGTGCAAGAAACCCGCTCTGGCGCCAGATCTTGTCCGATGTGATCGGAATGGATCTAAAATACAAAAAGGAAAAGGAATCTGTCTTTGGAGTGTCGTTGCTCGCGGCATATGCGGCTGGAATAATAGACAATTTGTGCTGGCCAGATAAAATGGAAAAATCTGAAATCACACATTTTAATCTTCAAAACCATTTAAAATATGAAAAGTATTATGCCATATACAAAAAATTGTACAAATCCTTGAAGCCAATTTATGAAGAACTTTACAATCTCAGGGAGGGGAAAAAAGATGAGATTTGAGAATAAAGTTGTCATGATAACTGGATCGGCCAAAGGAATAGGGAAGGCTATAGCAGAAGGGTTTGCACGTGAAGGTGCCTTGCTCGCGCTTACTGATTTAGATGCGAATGAACTTGAAAAAACTGCCACAAGTCTGAAAAACATTTCCAAAATGGTCAGATCATATGTACTCGACGTTACAAAATCGAAGATGGTTGAAGAGGTCGTTAAAAATATCATAGAAGATTTTAAGGTGATAGATATTTTGATAAACAACGCTGGTGTATCGACAATGAATTATTTCTGGGAATTAAAAGAGGAAGAATGGGATTTCAACATGAATGTTAACGCCAAGGGTGTCTGGCTTGTGAGCAAATACGTCGCTCCTCACATGATAAAGAGAAGAAAAGGAAAGATAGTCAACACGGCCTCTATGGCTGGAAAAATAGGGGCGGATCTACTCGCGCATTATTCCGCTTCAAAGTTTGCGGTGGTAGGCTTTACTCAGGCTGCGGCAAAAGAACTTGCCCCGTATGGAATAAACGTTAATTCGGTCTGCCCCGGCTTTGTCAAAACCTCCATGCAAGACAGAGAGATCGTCTGGGAGGCGAAATTAAGAGGCGTCGACGATCCGGAAGAGATAAGAAGAGGGTACATAAAGCAGACGCCGCTTGGAAGATTGTGCTATCCCGAAGATGTTGCGAAAGTTGTATTGTTTCTCGCATCAGAAGATGCGAACTTCATGACTGGTCAGGCGATAAATGTGACCGGTGGCGTGTGCATGCATTGAAGGAGGAGACGTGGAAATAATAGAAGTGATGATTGAGGCCGCAAGAAAAGCCGGAAATATTTTGAAAAATGGATACGAAGGTTCTTACAATATCAAGGTCAAAAGTTCACTGGCAGATCTCGTAACTTCAGTTGATCTTGATTCACAAACCGCGATCATTGAAGTATTGAAGAACGTTCCAGATATCGAGATTGTGGCCGAGGAATCCGCGCAGGAAATTACGGGAAAAAATGTTTTTTACGTGGATCCTCTCGATGGCACACTTAATTTTGTGCATGGAATACCTTTCTTTGCAGTTTCAATAGGATACTGGGAAGATGGAACGCCCACGGTAGGGGTCGTTTATGATCCTCTAAGAGATGAATTATTTTACGGGATAAAAGGCAAAGGCGCATATCTAAATGACAGGAGACTTTCAGTAAGAAAAAAGGAACTTAAGAATTCGATTCTTTCAACTGGTCTTCCTTACGATCGCCAAAAGGCAATGCGAACCATCGAAGAGACAAAAAATATCCTTCCTTTGGTGCAGGAAGTTAGGATTTTAGGAAGCGCGGCATTATCTTTGTCCTATCTGGCAGCCGGACGTATAGACGGATACTGGGAAGACGAGATATATCCATGGGATGTTGCGGCGGGAATAGCGATATCCGCAGAGGTGGGTGTGAAAATCACAAATTTTGAAGGAAATCTTTACGAACTAAAAGACCGCGAAATCGTTTCTGCCCTGCCAGAAATACACGGAGAAATTTTAAGAACATTGAGAGGATTTTAAATTCAATTAATTTAAGGATAAAACTGGGAGAAATTTTTAATGTTAAAAATGAATAGACTTCAAAGGAGGTGTGATAATGAGGGGTAAAGTAATTATCTTTGTTGCGCTGATCGTTTTGTTGGCGGTTATAACCGCTATGGCTGATACTTCTTCGGGTTTAACGGGTCCTCAGGGTCCAATACCATCCTGGGATACCGTTGTTCAGATGGCAAAACAGGAAGGTTCCGTATCGTGGTATGCGTACGGTGCCGAATATGACAAACTTTACTTTGAGAGTTTGATACCAAAATTCGAAAAGCAATACGGAATAAAGGTGAACTTCATATTCGGAGACTGGTACGCATTTTTGCAAAAACTTCTTACCGAAAAAAAGGCCGGGCAGAGTGTTGGAGACATGGATCTTGTTTTCACATGGTCAATACCTTTCAACGACGCATGGAATGCTGGCGTTGTCTGGAAATATCCGTGGAGTTACGTTATACCCAACGCGAGGAATATCGTCGATGCCTACCTTCTTCAGTACACGGACATGATCCCGACTAATGGCGCCTTTGTGCCATTTATATGGTGGCAGGTGGCTTTCCTTTACAACAAGCAGATGGTCAAGAATCCACCTCAATCATGGGATGATCTAATGGCATGGGTGAAAGCGAATCCCGGAAAATTCACCTACTGCGATCCAAATACTGGCGGTAGCGGTCATACATTCTTGATAACGCTTTCACAGTGGCTTTACGGTTATGACAGGTATTACAATTCTATGGGCCTGCCATACAACAAAGCGCTCGGATCTGAACTGTGGAATACCGTCGGACCAAAAGGATATTCTCTTTGGGGATACTTAAAAGAATTACAAAAATACATGTACCAGCCTGGCTTTTATCCTGCCGGAAACTCTGCCGCAATCTCTCTCTTCTCAAAAGGTCAGGTATGGCTTGAACCGCAATGGCTTGACGTTACTGCGTCATGGATAAAACAAGGATTGTTAGATCCAAACATAGTCGGTCTATATATTCCAAAGCCAACCATGGACGCAGGTGGAATGGATGGTCTCTTTATCCCCTACAATGCTCCTCACAAATACGCAGCAATGGTCTTAGCCAATTACCTGCTTTCAAATGAAGTCCAAACTGGTATAGTGCTTGACAGGGGAGGAGCCTTCCCAGTCGTTACGGGGGTTATGAACAAGCCGGAGGTCATCCAGGCAATAAAAACGCAGCCTTACTGGGTGCCACTTGATAGTGTAACGAACCCTCTCTGGCTGAGATCTGGTCTATACATGGATGAATTGATGAAAGATTGGACACAGATTATAGCTAAATCGCAGTAATTTAGAGTTTAGAGTAAAGTCAGGTCAGGCGTTACGCCTGACCTTTTTAGGAGGGAAAAATGAAGCCAAAAGTTAAATTTTCCGTTGCATTGTTATATCTTTCTCCGGTTATCATCTTTTATTCATTTATATTTGTTTTACCGTTGATCTTAGTTTTTCTTCAATCCTTTGGACTTTACAGTTTGGGGTCAACAAAGCCCCCAAAATTCACTTTAGAATATTATTTGAAATTTTTCGATTTGAAAGGGCCTTATCTCGAAAGTCTATGGTTTAGTTTCTGGAATTCCGCTCTTGCAACGGTGATTATAAGCATCATTTCTTTCTTCCTTGCCATTTTTTTCTACTTCGTTAATTTCAAAGGCAAATCTTTTATTTCTGCAACGTACAAAATACCTCTATTCATTCCGTATTTGATCTCCGCCTTCGCATGGTGGAATTTACTTTCGCCCGGAGGATACGTTCAAAGATTGCTTGCCGCAGCAAGAATTGTAAACCCAAACATGTTGCTTGTAAATGATCCTAATGGAATAGGCATTATCGTGGCCAACGTTTGGATGAATTTCCCGTATATGGTGCTTTTGATCATCGGAACACTTAAAATGATAGATCCAACCCTTATAGAGGCCTCAAGAACTTTAGGATCAACCTTCTGGAAAAGTGTTTTTAAAATAGTGCTTCCATTGTCAATGCCAGGATTTTTAGCCGGATCAATTCTTTCTTTTATAGGCATGTTCGGTGCCTTCTCAGTTGCCTTTATTCTCGGAGCGAGTTGGCCACAGTATATGTCAATATCCATATACAACGACGTAACGCAATTTTCTCAATATGGAATGGCATCGGTTCAGTCCGTTGTTTACATGATAAGCGCAATTTTAATAACTTATCTTTACACAAAAATAATTGCAAAAATTCAGGGTGAAAGAAAATGAAGAGGATATCGATATCCATCGTGAGCGTGGCGATGGTTTTGATAATATTCTTTCCGGTCTTTGTCATATTCGAATGGGCCTTCAGCACGATATGGTATGGGACATCACTCTTCCCAACCCAGTTAGGATTTAGATCATTCATCCAGGTTATTCAGGCGGGACTTGGCAAAAGTTTAATTTTGAGTTTTACCATAGCACCGCTTGTCGTTCTTTTTTCAGCGCTCATAAGTATACCGGCGGCATACATAATAGGGACAAAGGACATAAAATCCAAAAAATTGATAGAAAATCTTTTTCTCATACCCTTAATCGTTCCCCCAATTGTAAGTGGAATAGGAATACTATCGATTTACACGCAACTCGGCCTGATAGGAAATTATATGGCCATAGTTTTAGTTCACATGATAGGCGCAACTCCTTACATGTTCAGAAGTGTTGAAGCCTCTTTCGAATCGATAGATCCGTCCATTGAAGAGGCCGCAAGAGTTCTTGGAGCAACAAGGTTGAGAACGATATTGAGAATATACCTTCCGCTCGTGACACCGGGCTTACTTTCGGGATCGGTCTTTGCCTTTTCATGGTCTTTGAATGAATTTCTCTTAACCTTGCTTTTGGGTCTTCCGAATATAGTTACACTTCCGGTCTTTCTTTACAGGTACGTTGGAGGTTATTACATATCTCCAGGACCCGCATCAGCGATAAGCGTCTTTTTGATAGTTCCTTCTTTATTTATAGTGTATTTAATGGAAAAATACATAAAGAGTGAATATGTGGCCGGAGCGGGCATAAAAGGATAAGGAGGATAAGATGTCTACGATCTTAATTCAGAATCTAAAAAAATATTATGGAAAGGTTTTGGCTTCTTCTATAAAAGAATTAGAGATAAAAGATGGAGAGTTTTTCACACTTCTTGGACCTTCTGGATGTGGGAAAACAACAACTTTAAGAATGTTAGCCGGATTGATTTCTCCTGACGAAGGAAGGATATTGATAGATGACAAAGATATAACGAATTTTCCTCCGGAGAAAAGAAATCTAACGATGGTCTTTCAGAATTTTGCACTCTTTCCACATATGAATGTCTTTGACAATGTCGCCTTTGGATTGAGGATGAGACATATGCCAGAAAGAGAGATTCAGATCAGGGTAAAAGAGATGCTAAAAATGTTACGAATAGAAGAACTGTCAGACAGACGTATAGAGCAGATCTCCGGCGGACAGCAACAAAGGGTTGGAGTCGCCCGGGCAATAGCACCCCATCCATCGGTAGTACTTTTCGATGAACCGCTTTCAAATTTAGATGCAAAACTTAGAGAAGAAGTAAGATATGAACTTAAAGAATTGCAAAAAAAGGTAAATATAACGGCAGTTTACGTAACCCACGATCAGGCAGAAGCAATGACGTTATCTGACAGAATCGCGATAATGCAGTCGGGAATTATAATTCAGATAGGAAATCCAAAAGAAGTTTATTTCACACCGGTTAATGCCTTCGTCGCTTCTTTTGTCGGAGGAACAAACTTCATAGAAGGAGAAATAGAAAAAGAAATTTCACAGGACAGAGTGCTTTTCAGATCAATTGATGGTTTATTAATAGAGGCAAGAAAAGGCATGGTAAGCAATTATGATTCTAAAGTTCTACTTGTAAGACCCGAAGCCGTTGAGTTAAAAAAAGCAAACGAAAATGGCATAAAAGGAACCATAGAATCCAAGTTGTATCTCGGCGGAAGTCTTGAATACAGAATAAGAATAGGGAAGAATTCCACACTAAAAACCTTTGCTTCGTCTGTCAACGACGTTGGAGACGTGAACTCAAATGTGACAGTTTTTATAAAAGATGCCGTGGTTATAAAAAGTTAAAAAACCTTTCTTCTAAAATGGCAGTAAGGAGCTTTGCCAGTTTTTTCGTAGTAATTCTGGTGATACTCCTCGGCTAACCAGAAGTCGGAGGCTCTTTTTATTTGTGTTGCAACTATTCTCCCTTTTTGAATGAGGAATTCTTTTACGGATCCGGCAACACGTCGCTGTTCTTCGTTAGTGTAAAAAATGACGCTTTTGTACTGTTCGCCAATGTCAGGCCCCTGTCCGTCAAACTGGGAAAAATCATGAATTTCAAAAAAGAATCTGACAAGTTCTTCGTAACTGACAACTGTACTGTCATATATAACCTCAACCGTCTCGTAATGTCCCGTTAGCCCTGTACAAACCCGATCATACGATGGGTTCTTTACCTTTCCACCCATATATCCAACGCGCGTATCAAGTACACCTTTGTACTTTTTGAACATATACTCGGATCCCCAAAAACATCCTGCAGCAAAGAATGCCCTGTTTCTTTGCACCTTTTCGCCTTCGGGTACGAATTCCATTGATACGGAATTGACACAGTGCCTTACATTTTTTGGCGTATATCCTTCGCCTTCAAAAAGATGACCAAGATGGGCACCACAGTAAGCACATGTTATCTCAATTCTTTTTCCATCGGCATCCAATTGTCTTTTTACAGCACCCGGTATTTCTTCATCAAAACTCGGCCATCCGCATTCGGATTTAAACTTGCTGTCTGACTCATAAAGTGGTAATCCACATCTTTTACAGACATATAAGCCCTGTTCATAAAAATCGTTGTATTTTCCGGTAAAAGGTCTTTCAGTTCCCTTTTTTATTATCACAAATTCCTCGTAAGGATTCAATTCATTCAAAATTTCTTTTTTCACGAGAAACCTCCTAATAATAATTATCAATTCTATTATATCATAATTAAAGTAAAATAAAAATTCCGGCCATTGCCGGGATTTTGGTCGGGGCGACTGGGTTTGAACCCGCGACCCCCCGTGCCCCAGACAGGTGCGCTACCTCTGCGCTACGCCCCGAATACTTAAAAAGTATACCACAAGATCTTTCTTAATACAATAGGTATATGCATAAAAAGGATTAATTCCACATGCCATTACATGGTACGAAAATAATTTAGCGCCGGTAATTTTTTATTGTTGGTTCTCCAAAATTTGACGATAAGTTACAGGCCCCAATTTTGGACAAAGCGGGGTACCTAATCTATCGTCCATCGGCATGAAATACAAAAGTGAATCGTCAGAAAAAGCCTGCTTAGCCGTTTTGTAGTAATTGGATTCTGATACTGGAATTACGCATAACCATAAATTATAATCACCGTATTTTCCGATCTTTTCACTTGTCACAGACACGTATTTGCGAACTCCGGTTTTAACTATAATCGCAGGCGTTTCCTGGACCTTCAATCCTAAAACAACATATATGTCAGAATTATAATTCAACTTAAACAGAACATCGGCAAAGTGTTGAAGGGTATTATCAGAGTTGTAAGTTAACATTTCACCTAAGAATGTCAAAGTAACCGGATTGGCCGCTATCCCAAGGACAACAGAACCACCAGTGGCTTTTAAAGTTAACTGTCCAAAAATATAATTCTCAGCATTCGAAAAATCATCCTTTGAAATGTAATTTGCAAATATAAGTCCAGAGAATATACCTGCCATTAAAAGAATATTCATTTCTTGATAAATCTTTTTACCACCATTCTTATTTCATTTCTTCCGAAGAACGTAAAGAGCGTCAAAAATACAGAGATCGCGATTAGGTCCCTTGATAAGGTATTTAATTTTGAAAGCATGAATAAAAAGATGATCACGTAAATTATAGATGTCATTATCGGTAAAATCGTCTTGATAGAAAAGAACCCTCTCATTCCAGATATTCCAAGATCGTATATCATCAAAAACAAAAGTAAAAATGAGACTATACTCGAAGAAGCCGCTATGCCTTCTTGTTTTAGCGGGATCATCAATATCCAATCGAGGTATGCATTCAAAAAGATCATGGGAACGCTTATTAAAGTCAATCTTAAGGTTTGTTTTTTCGAGATGTATATATTTCCAAGGATACCCGTAAGAGGAACGGTTATTATCATCGGCGAATAGGCAACAAGGGTTGAGGCGGTCATAAGAGTCGATTCTGCTGTAAAGGCTCCCCGTTGGTATATTATCTTTACTATCAAATCGGCACAGACAATGGTAAAAGCAGTTATCGGGGCAAGGATCTTTATCATTGATTCGAAGATCGTACGTGTTTGAGAAACGATTGCTTTGCCATTGAAATTGACCGCGTTTTCAGAAAGGCTTGTCAAAGAGGTTGTAAGAATTCCAGAAGTTATAATCCCGTTTATCATTCCAACTATCGTAAAAGAATAGTTCAATGATGAAATACTTCCAACCTCAAGGCCGCTTGCAAAGGCTCTGTCCACAACACTGTTTATCGTTGCAACCGAAGAAGAAAGCAAAAGGGGAATGGCAAGGTAAAAGGTATGCTTTATTTCTCCGCGCCCAAATCCGAAGGGAATCTTTCCCCATATCTTTCTTCCATAAAGATACGCCGTAAGACCTATCGCTCCCGTTCCAAATTCGAGAGAAAGGGCATAGGATCCCTCTTTGAGAAACGGGTAAAATACAAGCATCGCGGGTATTAGAAAGAGATTTGCCGAAAACTGGGCGACAGAATACTGAAAAAACATCCTTTCGGCCCTTAAGAAGGATCCGAAAAGGTTCGACCAGCCATTTAAAAGCGGAAGAAGGGAATATATTCTAAGGTAATTTTCCGCCATTCTGAATTCTTCTCCTTCAAAGGTAGGGGCAAAGATATGGATGTAAAAAGACGGAAAGATTGCAAGGGTAATCCCGAATAAGACAAGAAAGATAGATGTGAAGGTAAGAAGAGATCTCGCGTATTCTATGTGATGATTGTGCCTTTTCTCCTCTATGTAAATTGGCACGGCTATAGATGCAAATGCGCCAGCTATTATTCCGGCAACTATATCCGTAGGTCCCAAAGCCACGATAACGGCATCGTACCCTCTACTTGTTCCAAAAAGCATGCCGGCAAGCATCTGCCTTACAAAGCCAAGTACCTTCGATCCGGCAACAAAGAGAGTTATCCATACTGTACCGCTTATTATATCCTGTGAAGAGATCCTTCCGTCGTTCGTCTTTAACACCCTATTTTGATTCGATATTAAACAAAGTATATCAGATTCCATATATTTTGTATAAATTATCAAATAAATTAACGCTTTTTTAAGCAAGCATTCTCATTTTTATAAGTGGTGGGAGCATGTAACTAAATTAGTGTTATAATTAATACCGAATTATTCAAAGGAGGTTTTGAAAATGCATACGGATATAATCGATGTAAAGGCAATGGAGATTCTTGACTCGAGAGGAAATCCGACAGTTGAGGTCGATGTGCTTTTAGAAGACGGAACGACCGGAACGGCCATGGTTCCGTCCGGAGCGTCAACTGGAAAACATGAAGCCCTTGAATTAAGAGATGGTGGAAAGAGGTATGATGGTAAGGGCGTTGAAAAGGCCGTCGAGAATGTCAACGAAAAGATAGCCCCAAGAGTTGTCGGTTTAAACGTTTTTGATCAAGCATACGTCGACAAAACGATGATAGAACTCGATGGAACACCAAATAAATCTTCTCTCGGGGCAAATGCGATTTTAGGAGTTTCAATGGCAGTCGCCCGTGCCGCTGCAAATGCCCTTTACATGGATCTTTACGAGTACCTTGGAGGACCAAATGCAAAGACGTTACCAGTTCCAATGATGAACGTTATAAATGGCGGAAAACATGCTGACAGTGGCCTTGATATACAGGAATTTTTGATAGTTCCTGCCGGTGCGCCAACTTTTAAAGAGGCTTTAAGGTACGGGGCTGAGACCTTCCAGGCGCTGAAATCTATTCTAAAGTCTATGAAGATGGCAACATCCGTTGGCGATGAGGGAGGATTCGCGCCGAAGTTAGGTTCAAATGAAGAGGCGATAGAAGTAATCGTGCAGGCCATAGAAAAGGCCGGATACAAACCCGGAAAAGACATATATGTGGCCATTGATGCCGCACCAGATTCATTCTACGATGAAACAAAGAAAAAGTATCATTTTGGTGGAAAGGATATAACAACTGATGAATTACTCGATTTTTACAAGAAGATCGTCGATAAGTATCCGGTAATCTCGATAGAAGATCCATTCTACGAGGAAGACTGGGATGGTTTTGTCAAGATCACAAAAGAACTCGGCAAAAAAATCCAGATTATCGGTGATGATCTGTACGTTACCAATGTCAACAGATTAAAAACCGGCGTAGAGAAAAAAGCGACAAATTCTATTCTTATAAAGCTGAACCAGATAGGTACCGTTACGGAGACTTTAGATACAATCGAGTATGCGAAAACTCACGGATTTACATGCGTTGTTTCTCACAGATCTGGAGAGACGGAAGATACATTCATAGCAGATCTCTCGGTTGGAATGAATACCGGCCTTATAAAAACCGGATCTTTGTCAAGAAGCGAAAGAATAGCAAAATACAACAGACTTCTTAAGATAGAGTCAAAACTCGGTTCTGTAGGCCTTTACAAAGGATTAGGCGCATTTTACTCAATCGGAAGATGAAATTCTCGAATATAGTAGAATTACTCTCGAAGAATGACCTCGTCGTAGGTCATTCTTTGTCATATGATCCAGAAATAAATGAATTCTGTGAAGATTCAAGAAAGACCGGCGAAGGTTCCCTTTTCGCTTGCATAAAGGGATCAAGATTTGATTCCCATACTGTCGCAAATGAAACAAAGGCCGCGGCCTTTGTCTGTCAGTATGAAATAAAGACCTCAAAGCCTTACATCATTGTAAATGATATAAGACGTGCTGTATCTTTAATTGCCTATAATTTTTACGGTCCCTTCGATGACATGAAATTCTTTGCCGTCACGGGCACAAAGGGAAAAACAACATCTGCGACTCTCTTTAGTGAGATAGTAAAGGCTTACGGCGATGGATGTGCCCTGATGACAACCGTTGTGAATTCGACGCCTAAGTTCTTTGAACTTTCAGATCACACAACCCAGTCGCCAATATACTTTGCAAAACTTTTGCAAAGAGCAAAAAGTGAAAGGGCAAAATTCGCCTCCCTCGAGGCTTCTTCTCAAGGCCTTGAAATGAAGCGACTTGATGGGCTATCATTTGATAGAATAGCCTTTTTAAACCTTACACGTGATCATTTTGATACCCATCTCAATTTTGAAAATTATTTCGAGGCAAAGGCCCATCTCATAGATCTTGTAAAACCCGATGGGATCGCATTTATAAATATAGATGCCGGAAAGTGGGCAAAATTGTACGCCCAGCGCGCCTCTGAGAAGGGAATAAAGGTAATAACTTACGGAAAAAAGGCAGATGTGATCTTCAAGATAAAGAAATCAGACGATAACGGTACAAAATTCGTATTAAATGTCGATGGAGAGAATATAGATTTCGATACCCCGATAATAGGAGATTTTATGGTCTACGATCTCGTCCCTTCGATTCTTTCAGCGGTGTCATTTGGAATTGGCATAGATTTTATAAGAGATGTGGTCAAAAAATTCAGAGGGGTTGAAGGAAGGCTCGAAAGGTACCATGGCAATGGATACGATTTCTACATAGATTATGCCCACACACCCGCGGCTCTTGAGGCCGTGCTTAAATTTGTCAAAAAATTGACAAAGGGCCGTCTTATTCTCGTCTTTGGCGCTGGTGGAGACGCTGACAGAGGAAAAAGGCCTTTGATGGGATCTATGGCACAGAAATATGCCGATCTTATCTTTCTTACCAATGACAATCCAAAATCCGAAGATCCCATGAAGATAATAAACGAGGTTATGAACGGAATATCGGAAAGGGAAAAACTTCGGGTAATTCCGGACAGAAGGATGGCAATAGAGATGGCCCTGAAAGAATGGAGAGATGGTGACAAGTTGGTGATTGCCGGAAAGGGTCATGAAAGAGTCCAGATCTTCAACGGCTATGAAGTGCCCTTTAAAGATAAAGATGTAGCGTTCGATATTTTGAAAGGGATGGGGCTTGTTTGAGGTTGTCTGAAATTTCGAGATTTCTCAATGGAGAACTCATAGGAGAAGACAGAGAAGTAAAAAATTTTAAATCTGATTCCCGCCAGTGCGGGGCAGACGATCTCTTTTTTGCGCTCAAAGGCCAAAACGCAGACGGCCATGATTTTGTCAAAGAGATTTACTCAAAAGGATCGACTGCCGTTGTAAGTAAGAGGATAGATTTTTCTCCCTATATTCTTGTCGAAGATGTAAAAAAGGGTATGATCGATTTTGCAAGATCAAAGATAAAGGGATCGCTAAAAATAGCGATAACGGGCTCAAATGGAAAGACAACGACCAAAGAATTTCTCTTTCACCTTCTTTCAAAACATGGGAGAGTGTTAAAAACAGAGGGAAATCTAAATACCGACGTCGGCATCTCGTTATCGATTTTGAACGGCATCTCAAATCCAGATTTCTGCGTTATGGAAATGGGCGCGCAAATGCCATTTGATATAGAATATCTCTCTTCAACTTTTAATCCGGACATCTCTATAATAACCCTTGCCGGAAGTGCCCATTCTGCTTTCATAGACGTGGTAAAAGAAAAATCCTCGATCGCAAAACATACAAAGGATTTCGTCATCTACGATGGAGATCCACGGCTTGCCCTCGAAGGAAAGGGCGTCATTTACGATCAATTCGTGCGTCTGAAAGGATATGACACTCTTAAAACGATAGTCGAGATAAACGGATCAAGATTGATCCTCGATGGCATTTGGGGAGATGGACAGATAAAAGACCTAAACATGGCCCTCACCTTGCTTTCACGAATAGGCCTAACTTTTAGCATCTCCGATCTTGAAAATTTAGAGATACCTTCCTCTCGAATGAAGGTAGAAAAAATAGGAGATTATCTGTTAGTCGATGACACTTACAACGCAAGTCCCGAGTCATTTGAAAATACGGCAAGAACATGCGCAAATCTTGGAAAAGTTGTGTGGATAATAGCACCGATGAAAGAACTTAAAGAAGATGAAAATTTAAAGAATAAGTTTCTTTCTTTATACGAAGAACTTAAGCCAAAGCATGTTTTCACATTTCAAAATGAGAATTTTTATCCATTTGGAATTCCTTACAATTTGGATAAGTTTTTAAATATCTTGGAGAAAAATGATGTTATACTTGTTAAGGGTTCAAGGTTTTATCATATGGAAGATATATTAAAGCAGATAAGGGAGGCATTGAAAGCATCTTGAGCCATGTTATCGAATTTGTGCTTTCTTTTATCCTTTCACTTTTAACGCTTTATCCTTTTTTGCTTTTCATGAGAAGAAGGAAGATAGGTCAGCACATAAGACCAGAAGGGCCGAATATGCACAATTACAAAGAGGGAACTCCAACGATGGCCGGTGCTGTATTTATACCGGTTGCCGTTTTTGTAGCCCTTATCTTTGACAGCTCTTTGCCTTCTTTGATCCTTGCCATGTCGACGATGGGATTCTGGTTAATAGGACTTGCAGATGGACTCATCCAGACCTTTTTCAAAAGGGCAAAGGGATTAAGCGGAATCCAAAAACTCTCGCTTCAGATTTTCGTATCTTTAATTGCTTACGTCTTTGTCGAGATGATCAATCCTCATACGTACGTTTTAATTCCATTTACCTCTTTTGCTGTGAATTTTGGGTGGTTTTATCCGATCTTTACCGTAATCTTTGCGGCAGGCATGTCCAATGCCTCGAACCTTACCGATGGGCTCGACGGCCTTGCCGGAGGTATATTTTTGATATCTTCTCTTGGCCTTCTTGTTTTTTCGATGCTCAAAGGTTTACCCATTTCTATGACTTTGAGCATGATGGGAGCCGTCCTTGGATTTTTATTCTATAATGTAAAGCCTGCAAAGATCTTCATGGGAGATGTTGGTTCTCTTGCCCTCGGGGGTTATATAGGCATTATAGGTATGCTTTACGGTATAGAATTATGGATGATTCTTATCTTTCCAGTCTTTGTAATTGAAGCCTTAAGTGTTTTGATGCAGGTGACAAGTTACAAGATAAGAAAAAAACGCATCTTTAAAATGAGCCCGATTCACCACCATTTTGAACTGTCCGGTTATTCCGAACTCGAGGTAACAACTGGATTTTGGATATCTCAGGCCATCTTCACGGCTGCCATTGTTGGAGGAATATTATGGATTTTGCTTTGATTGGCTTTGGTGTAAGCAATAGATCGGTCCTTAATTTTTTGATGGAAAAAAAGATGGGAAATATCTTTGTTTCGGAAAAAAATTCACTCTCAGATGAAGATAAATCATTCTTCTTAAAACACGGGATAGATTTTGAAGAAAATGGAAATACAGAGCGTGTTTTAAAAAGCGATTTGATAATATACAGTCCTTCTGTAAGACCGGACGATCCTCTTATTGAAATGGCAGTAAAGGAGAAACGCGCTATCGGAGAGATAGAATTCGCATGGAGGTACATTCTAAAGAATTCTAAGGTAGTCGCGATAACAGGATCAAACGGAAAAACCACGACAGTCTCCCTTACAGATCACATTTTAAAAATTTCAAATATTCCGCATTTTACAGGCGGAAATATAGGAAGGGCGGCAAGCGATAGAAGAGACGAGCCAATCTCATTGTTGGAGATAAGCAGTTTCCAGTTGATGGGTACCGATACATTCGTACCAGATATCGGAGCCGTGTTGAATATCTCTCCGAATCATCTCGACTGGCACAAAAGTTTTGAAGAGTACGTAGACTCGAAGATGAAACTCGCCATGTCAAAAACATTCGTCTACAACGCAGATAGCATGATTCCGAATGTTAATGGAATGAGAATATCGAGAATTTCTGGGGATATAGTTATAGATGATAATGGATTCAAAATAGGCAAAACCTATTTTTCTCTCGACAAGACTAAATTGAGAGGAATTCATAACGTTTACAACGCGGCCTTTGCCACTTTTATTGCTGAATTACTTGGCTCTTCCGAGGATCAGATCATGAAAGGACTTGAAACCTTTATCCCGCTCGAGCACAGACAGGAGGTTTTCGCAAAGATAGACGGTGTTACGTACGTGAATGATTCAAAATCGACAACTTCCGAATCGACGCTAAAAGCACTTGAGAATTTTAAAAATCCTATAGTCATAATATGTGGCAGGCCAAAGGAAAAAGATTACTCAAACCTTGCAAAGGGACTAAAGGAAAGATCAAAATCCGTCATACTTATGGGGGAAATGATTCCAGTAATTGAGCCCCTTCTTAATGGAACGCGCTATTTCAAAGTCAGTTCGATGGAAGAGGCGGTAACAATGGCAAAGAAAATAGCTGAAGATGGTGACTTTGTGCTTTTGAGTCCGGCGGCAACATCTTTTGATATGTTTAAAAATTACGAAGAGCGCGGAAGGGAATTCAAAAGGATCGTCTATGGAAAAGTCAACGAGTAGAATACTTATATTGCTTTCGATAATTTCTGCGATAGGACTTATCACACTCTACAGTGCAAGTTACATAATGACGTATAGGTATCCATACCCTCCACCGGACTATTATCTTATTCATCAGATAGTCGCTATGGTTGTGGGTGTGGCGTTCATGATCTTTTTCAGCCTTTTTGATTACAGAAAGCATGAATCGTACACCGGAATTTATTACATACTGACAATTGTGGCGCTTATTGCCGTTTTTTTCTCAAGCCGTGTTGCCGGATCGCACAGATGGATCTCGATAGGATCTTATTCCATTCAAAGTTCCGAGTTTGCAAAGATCTTTCTGCTTGTGTACCTTGCCGCTTACGTGAATAGAAAGAATGGAGAGATAGGTACCTTCAAAGAAGGAATAGTAGATCCTATAATCAGGCTTTTTCCCATTTATTTGCTTGTATTTTTTGAGCCCGACTTAGGGACTACGATACTGCTCTTTCTTATAACCCTTGTAGTTCTTTACATTGCAGGGGCAAAATTGCTCCATGTGCTCGGCGTAATCGGTCTTGGAGTGTTAGGCATTCTTGGAGCCTACGCAACAGGGCTTTTGCACGCATATCAAGCGGAAAGGCTAACATCATTTTTCACGTACCTTATAACCGGTAGTTCTAATTATCAGGCAAATATGGCCCTATCGGCGATAAACAGTGGTGGACTGTTTGGAAGTGGGCCGGGCGGATCTATCTACAAATTCTTCTTGCCAGTCCAGTTTAGCGATTTCATCTTCGCCGTCTTTGGAGAGGAATTTGGACTGATCGGAATAATTTTAATAATGATTCTCTACTACATGCTGATAAGAGAGATAGTCCATATCTCTTTGAGGGTCAACGATATATTCGCAAAGGTTTACATAACAGGATATGCATTCCTGATCGGCATACAGGTATTGTTCAATGCAGGCGTCTCTCTTGGTATTCTTCCCGTCACAGGTGTAACATTGCCATTCTTCAGTTATGGAGGAAGTTCTATAATAGCGTTGCTTGCGGGATTGGGGATCGTGATAAACATTGCCTACTCGAACAGAGATTAAAGGGATCTTTGCCGCCGGAGTTACAGGAGGTCACATATATCCGGCCGTGGCCGTGGCCGATGAACTTTCAAAGATCGTAAACCTAAAGGCACTCTTTATTGGAACGGGACGCGGGGCGGAATCCAGGATATTCAAAAATTTTAAATACGAGTACATCCAGATTCCAGCCATTGGTAGCGATGCATCGAGAATAAAATATATTTACAAAAACACAATGGCTATTCTGAAGATATCAAGATTGATAAATAAATTCTCTCCGGATTTTCTTTTTACGACTGGCGGATACATAGGAGGAATAACCGGATATGTAGCGCACAAGAAAGGCATTCCAATTTTTCTTCATGAATCAAATGTCCAGCCGGGCATATCGACCAAAAAACTCTCTGCCTACTCGGTAATATCTTTTTGTGCCTTTGAGGAGACGACAAAGTTTCTGCAGAATGCTTTCTTTTCTGGAATGCCTGTAAGGCAGGGATTTGAATCAGAAAGGGATCCGGAATTTTCAAGAAAATATCCGTCTATGAAGGTTCTTGCATTCGGAGGGAGCGAAGGATCAAACGTTATCGACACAATAGTAGACAATCTCTCCAAAAAAATGAAAGAAATAACATTTTTTCACATAGGACCTTCGAAGATTGAAAATGAAAATGTAATAAATTTCGATTATTACGAGGATATTCCGTATTTGATGAGAAATTGCGATGTGATAATATCACGTGCCGGAGCGAGTACAATGGCAGAAATAATTCAGAGTGCCAGACCCGCGATTTTAGTGCCATGGAAGGGATCTCTCAACGGCCATCAAGAACTGAACGCGAGATACCTCGAAAAAATGGGAGGAGTTTTTGTAATCGATGAAGAAAACATCGATTACGATCAAATAATTTCTGTAATTCAAAAACTCTCGCAAAAAGATTTTTACAAAATTGTGTCGGACAATCTCAAAAAATTACGCCCTGTCTCTAATCCTTCTGTAACCATAGCAAGGATGATTATCGAAAAAGTATCCTGATCTAAAAAGGCCCCGATTGGGGCCTTTTTGATTTATACCTTCATATTTTGAACTTCTTTAAAGTCTCCTCTAATTCATTTGAAAGACTTATGAGATCTTCAACGAGTTTGAGATTTTCCCTTGATTCAGAAGATGTGGCGGAGATTTTCTTGGTTATGCCTTCCATCTTGGATGCTATATTCGAAACGGCCTTTGTCGCCATATCCATAGCGCTGGCCATCTCCTCGGCACTGGCGCTTTCTTCTTGGGAAGCGGCAGCAACAGACTCTATTTTTTCTGTGATTCCTTTTACCTGATTGAGTATTTTGGAAAGTTCCGCTGAAACCTCATCTATACCTTTGGAGGTTCTTTCCACAGACTCAAGAGTCTTGTTAGTCTCATCTGAAACGCGGGAAGATTTTGCCATGATCTCTTCAAGAATCTGAGAAATTCTCTGTGTGGAACTCTTTGAACTTTCGGCGAGTTTCCTAATTTCGTCTGCCACTACGGCAAAGCCCTTGCCGGCATCTCCTGCCCTTGCGGCCTCTATTGCGGCATTCAAAGCAAGAAGATTGGTCTGTTCGGCTATTTTGTTTATCTCGTTGACGATCTGACCTATATTTCCACTCATCTCTGCAAGAGACTTGACGCTTTCGGCACTTTCCTGGCTGACGTTGACGATCTCTGTGAAATCCTTTTTCATATTTTCTATGGCTCTGCTACCACTTTCGGCTCCCGAAGAGATCTGTTGGGATTGTTCGGCTATCTCCTGAATCGCCTTTGCCGTATTCTGGGCCGCAGATGAAACTTCTTCAACAGAGGCAGAGGTCTCCTCGACAGAGGCAGAAAGATTTTGGGTATCTGAATTCATATCTTTGACAGTTTCAGAAAGACTTTCAAGGGTAGATGAGATATTTTCGGCCGAAGATGAGAGTTTCCCGGATCCGCTGGAGACCCGGCCCGAGGCTTCTTCTATTTTCTTTAAAGTATCTTTAAGAAGTTTGAATACCTTATTCAACTCATTCTGGATCTGGGCTATCTCATCCTTGCCTTTAACATCGAAACTGGCAGAAAGATCCCCATTTGATACTTTCTGAATGACAGGAATTAGATCTTTCACAGGCTTTGTAAAGGCATACTTTGAAATGAGAATTCCCGCAAGGAAAGCGAGTACTATTATAATCAATCCAATCACAATTAGAGTTATCATCTCTGCAACTACGGTACCTGTCATCTCAACCAGAGGCATCATGAGGATAATCTTACCGACATGTGTTGTAAATAAATAGGCGGCTTTCTGGGTACCATCTTCTTCGAAGTTAAGATTTCCATTTTTGATGGAATTGATCTTTGACCACCATGATTGATTTGTGATATTCATCCCCACATCTTGAGGCTGAGAGGCGAAGTTTATGATCCCTTTATTCTCAACCCATATCTCAACATTTTTGCCATTGTATTTGTAATTGGATATGTAACTTTCCAACTGGGCAGGTTTGAGATAAAATCCCACGACACCTGTAATGTTTCCGTCCTCACCGATTATAGCCTTTGTCATAAGTATCTGTGTCTTGTGTGAACTGGAATCAGTGACAAGATTAGTGTAGATTCCTGTCGAGTTAAGCGTTAGATTGTACCAGTCTCCGGTCGTTATCTGAACGTTTGATGGAGACGTATAAACCTTTCCGTTCTTTAAGATCACGAATATGCTATTTATTTCAGGATATGCATTTCTAAAAGAATCGAAGGTCTTTAGCATCCATACATCTTCCTGATTTTTATCTGTGTAAACTCCTTTTACATTGGGATCATTTGAAAGATAATTCAAAACGTTTGAATAATCTGAAAAGTAAAGATTCACGTAATCGGATAAATTCTTTGTCGAGGTGGAAATTCCATTTCTTATTTCTTTGCTTACATTGCCATACATTGAAAATGCCGAATAAATGATAAGAATCGCAACCGGTATAACGGTCACAAGAACGACAAAGACCATGAATTTTGAAGTGAATTTAAAGTTTTTCATTTCTATCCTCCTTATGTGCAGATTTAACTTAAACAAAATTCAAACTCCGAACCGTTGCTCCGGAAGATGTCCCACTCGCTGTCTGGCCCTCGCAGCGAAGCGAGAACCATCTTGGAGGCATACTGCCCTCCTCCTAATAAATATTTGGCTTTTAAAGTGAGTTCGGTATATATTCAAATTTTATCATAATTATCTACAATTCGATCAATCTCCCTTCTTCGATTATCCATTCACCGACGTCTTTGTGATCAAAATTCACAGATAAATTTTCGGGAACAAAAGCCTTTATCGCTACAAATTCCTTAAAATCAGGAGGAGAGATAATGTATCCGTGCTTTTGTATGAAATACCTTATTCTGTCAAAGTCCTTGTAGGCACATTTTATCTCTACAATTTTACCTATCAAAAACCGTTTTTTCACCGCAGATTCAAGGACCTTTTTTGCCATGTGATTGTAAGCGTCTATTAATCCCCTTATTCCTAATTTTTTACCGCCAAAATATCTCGAAACGATAACTGCCACATTTTCAACATCCGATGATCTTATCGCATCCATTATAGGCCTGCCGGCGCTGTTTGCAGGCTCACCGGCATCGGAATAAAACTGCAAATTTCCTATCTTGTATGCCCAACAATTGTGGGTAGCGTCTTTAAACTCCTGAGAAACTTTAAAAATGACATTTTTAGCCATCTCTTCATTCTCTATGTAAGATGCTGTCGAGATAAAAAGGGACCTATCGATCTTTTCTTCTATCCTATTTTCTGCAATGGAAATGAAATACTCAAAACCATCCTTCATATCACAACTGGTTTTCTGAAATCATCTTCACAATTTTGCGATTTAAAGTAAAGCCTGTAAAAATTGGAGACTTTAAGATCGTATTTCATCTGATCTTGAGCGAGGGCTACATCTATTCCTTTAGATTTAAGCGCGTTTTTAAATCCAGACATATTTGAAATCACCGGAATCGATGATCTGTCAGATATGGCCCGTAATACCTCCCTTGATCCATGTCTGAATCCCAAAAGCCTCAGATATTGCGGTCCGTGATCGTTAGATCTGAGGACCAATTCTCTATCAACATCGAAGATCGCGTATATCATCCTTCTTTTTATCCTCGTAAAGGTAAATCTCTTTGTCTTGACAGATTCGAGAAATTCTTTTAGATTTGCACTTTTACATGCCGAAATGAAAAATCTTTCGGCAATTCCTTCGTTAAACCCATAGATTCCTTCAAGACCCTCTCTCTCGAGAATCAAAACCTTCTTTCTTAAAAAATCAAAAAGGTCTTCCGGAAAAACAGGACCGCGTCCTTCTTCAAATTCACGCCTGAGTATTTCGAAGGAAAAATCGGGAAGGCCGCGAATTCCCGATCCCTGAAATATCGCTTTTCTTATGGCAGTAGCGCTTGGAATTTCTGACATTCTCTCATCGTTGTAATCAGAACCTATTCTCTTTATCGTGTGAGGCTTTATACGCGATCTAAGTTTTTGGAGGGCAACAATGTACTCTATTCCGAGTATATTGTTGGAATATCTCATGTTATCAGATTTTTCTTCCAGCATACCCGATATCGCAAATCTTCTAGCATTTGGAAAGGATAGCCCCTTTTTTAAATGTTCTTTCAATCTTTTCTTGAACTCTTCAGGCTCTTCGACTATCACAGAGGCAATCTCGGAAATACTCTCAATGTCATTGCTTTCAGATCCGAAGACGAGATCGTCTACGACATTCATCGAGTTAAGCAGTCCGACTGCTCCCGTTGCAAAACCACTTGCATCCTGAAAGGCATAAATGGAAGGAATTTCAAAGATAGCGTCTACACCCGCACGCAAAGCCATCTCGGCCCGGGCGAATTTATCGATGATGGCAGGCTCTCCCCTTTGGACAAAATTCCCGCTCATAACGGCCACGACAAAATCCGGTTTTACAAGGCTTATGGCATTTTTCAAATGGTAAAGATGGCCATTGTGAAATGGATTGTATTCAACGATTATTCCAAGTACTTTCATGACTTATTCACTATAAAAATAAGATCGAGTATGGATAGGATCGCCATTAATCCGGAATACAAAAATACCATAAATCCAATAAAATACATCAATGGATTCTCACTTTGAACCCTCAAGAACTCAAATTCGAACCAGTTGGTTCCATACATGATCATCTCGATCGTTTCAAAAAAAACCGCAACGGAATTCGATATGGCCGCAATAGAAGAATAAAGGTATCCACCGTATCCATCCGAAAGTCTTTTGACCGTGGATATTTGAATCGCTATTCCACCCACGATCATCGAGATAAAAATAGCGACGAAGAATCTTGAAAGATAAAGATTCATCCCGAAGAATTGATTCATCGAGAAGGACATAGAAATAATAGTCAAAAAGATTATGAGTATATACCCCCCCAAAAAGATTTCGACCTCTCCGGCAAAGAGATTAACAAAAGTTCTAAATGTTCTCAAGTTCAAAACACCTCAAAATCTTTGTATCCTTTTACAGATGTTTCTATAACCTCAACAGACTCAACATTTGAAAAAGCATTTCCATCTCTTAAATATCCTTCAAGCGCTCTCAAACTTTCCTCCTCGCCCTCTGCCACGACCTTCACAGAGCCATCATCGAGATTTTCAACGTACCCTTTAACACCTAAAGTTTTTGCACGCGCGCGCACAAAGGACCTAAAGCCTACACCCTGAACGTATCCCTTCACGATATATATTCTCGATACTATCATATCTCTCCCATAGTTTTAAGAAAATCTATAGCCCTCAAAACTCCTTTCCCGTCCTCATTATCCGTTATATATTTTGCACTTACCAAACTTTTTTCATTTCCAGGTCTCATGGCAAAACTTATGCCAACGCTTTTGAGTAGTTCGGCATCATTTTCCCCATCTCCGAAGGCAATCGCCTCATCGAGAGAAAAGCCTATCTTTTGTGATAAAAATTCGACCGCGAATTTTTTGTTGATGCCTCTTTTCACAAATTCAAGGTAAAGTTCTGAAGACGTAAAAACATCTACATTGTTAGATATATCCTTTGCCTTTTGTTTTAAAGATCTGATTTTTTCTGGAAAGCCGAAGGCTAATATCTTGTAAACGCAACCTTTTTTTGTGATCTCTTTAAGATCTGAAATGACATTGTACCCTATTCCAGATTGATCTGAATAGGCCCTTGCAAATTCGTTGTCTTCTTCAACATAGAGTACATCGTCAACATATATTTGACGGTGGACATCATTCATTCTTAAAAAGTCTATTACCTTTACTGAATTCTCGTAATCGAGGCAAAATTTGTAAAGTTCATCATAACTTATAAGGGATCCGTTGTAAGCGATCTTTATTCCGGACAGATCGTAATTGTCCAAAAGAATTTCCATTGAAGAAAGCATTCTTCCCGAAGCAAATATGACGATCTTTGATTTTGAAAGTTCATCTATCGCATCTCTTAATTCTTTCGAGATTTTGGAATTAACGAAGATAGTTCCGTCAAGATCAAAGATCAAAACACGCTTCACTTTAGTGAATAAAGCCTTTCTTTTTTATTGAGTATCTGGGTAATCTTAACGCCAAAGTTTTCGCCGACAACAACGACTTCTCCTTTCGCTATCTGTTTCCCGTTTACAAGAATGTCCACAGGTTCTCCCGTGAGCTTGTCAAGTTCAACAAGAGATCCAACTCCAAGTTCGAGTACCTGTTTGAGGCTCATTTTAGTTCTTCCAAGTTCGACGGAAAGTTCAAGAGGTATATCAAGAAGTAATTCTATCTTTTGAGGCTGAACCTGTAAATCCTTTTCATCGCTGAATTCCTGAAATTCAACCTTTCTTACGGGCTTTTCAGACTTATCTGCCATTTGGGGGGTCTCTTCGGACCTTTCGATCTTCGAATTCTCAACTCTTGACATATTACTTTTACCAACTTCTCCAATGAGAAATTTGGAGAAGTTCTTTGCAAATGACGGAGACATCAATTCAATCAGAGATCCCTCGACGAGATTGTTTACCTTCATCTTGAACTTGACAGTAACGATGTCCTGACCATCGTATACCGGAGGAAATTTCACATTCGGATCTGTGAAATCAATTTTTTCTATCTTTGGAGGTGAAATCTCGACAGATTCTTTCATGATCTCCGAAAGAGATGTAGCCGCCGATCCCATCATTTGATTCATCGCTTCGGCAATGGCACTTAACTTTATATCGTCAAGTTCGTCTTTTACGTCTTGGCCAGTTCCTCCCATCATTATATCCGCGATGACAGCAACAACGTGTGGCTCGAGAACAAAAACATTCGTTCCTTGAAGCGTTTTTACATAATCAATGCTTGTGGCAATCTTCATTCCTTTGAAAAGTTTTCTAAAATCATCCATGGTCGTTTCATAAACTTCGGGAGTTGTTATCTCAACTCTTTTGCCTACGATCGTCGAAATAGCGGTCGCGGCCGCTCCCATCGATATATTGCCAAGTTCTCCTATCGCATCCTTTTCCAATTCCGTAAGAATTGTCGTTGAACCTTTAAGCAAAGAATCTATCTCTTCCTGAGACATTTTATCCGCCATTTTCATCTATCTCCTTGTTCAAAACCTCTGTAATCCGGACAGCGTTAAAGCCTTTATGGGTTCCGAGAGAACAGAGAAATTTTTCCCTTCCATTGACATAAAGAGAGGCAGGTTCATCTATATGCCTTTGGAGCATTATAACATCTCCAACCTCAAGGTTCAAAAGTTCCGAAAGATTTATGATCGTCTTCCCTATCACGACACGCAAATCGAGCTTTGCATTGTTGAGCAATGAGATTATATCTTCTCTTAACTGGGCAGGCTTAATCTGTTTTTCCTGTTTAAAATAAGATTCCGCGTACAATTTTGGGGCTATCATCTCAAGAAGGGAGGATGGCCAGCACACATTCATAAATCCTTCTATCTCACCTATCTTCATGTCCAAAGTCACAACGACAACCATCTCATTAGCCGGAACGACTTGCACGAATTGTGGATTGTTTTCTATCGAAACAAGGTTTGGCGTAAAAGAGTAAATGCTCGACCAGGAATCTTTGAGTATCGAAAGAATTCTTATGATCTCATTCCTCATCAAAGAATTTTCTATCTCCGTCAAAGGCCTTATCTTTTGATAAAGACCTCCTCCGCCTCCGAGAAGTTTATCTATTATTGAAAATATTACCTTCAAATTTATCTCTATAACAACATTCCCATTCAATTCCTCTGCCGTAAAGACAAAGAGAAAACTTGGCGAAGATATAGACCTTATGAATTCATTGTACGTTATCTGATCCGTCGAGGCTTTGGTTATATCAACAAAAGACCTGAGGCGCGCGGAAAAATAATTTGACACTCCACGCGCAAAATTCTCATGAACCATTTCAATAGTTCTTATCTGTTCTTTAGAAAACTTGCTCGGTCTCGTGAAATCGTAAGGTTTTACTTTTTTTGTCTCTTCTACCTTTACTTCTTCGGCAGAAAGATCGCCGGCCGCAAGGGCCTTAAGTAAAGTATCAACCTCATTCTGACTTAAGATATCGGCCATAATATCACGTCGATGCAACTGCCTTTATGTACATGTAAACCTGTAAGACTCCCAAAGGCGCTTTGTCTCCAGTATAGCCCGTTATCTGATCGACCAAATCGGCTATTTGCTGTTTTAAAGTTTGAAAACCATCGGGATTTAAAATCTCATTTGCGCTCTTTGAAAGGATAAGCATCTGAATGCCATCCATTATCTGAGGAGTATCTATTCCTATCTCTTGGCTGCACTGGGCACTTCCGACCAAAAAGGTCAAACTATCAACAACGAGCACCTGATTCCCGCCACGCAAAGGGAAGGTTTGATTGGATCCAGATCTTATGAGTATGGCCATCGTTCTCGACAACTGGCTTGTCACCTTTTGCTGGGCAGGAGGGGCATTAAGATATTTGACGATGATAAAGGTGCCAATCATCGAAATACCTGCCGATAGCACCACGGCTATAAGGATAAGCATAAGACCGGATCTTTTCTTCTCTTCCGCCATTCAATCACCTTGATTTCTTATCAATATATCAACCCTGTTGTAAGATAAATTTATCTGTTCTGTCATCTTGTTCAACTCATCGTTGAGAATTTTAGACTTCATCGCAAGTTCTTCGTAAGAGATCTGACCTGCCGCATATTCCTGTCTAAGAGCCTGTAATTTCTGAGTTATCGAAAATGTTTGCGACTTTATCGCTTGCTCGGCAGGCACATCTCCCCTTCCAATCGCGATGAATCTATTAGGATTATACCAGTAATTTGGATCGAATTGTCCACTCATTACTTCAGAAACAAGTTCATTGGCTCTCTTGTTCTTCAAATCATTAAGGAAAAATGAGACAACAGCGGCGCTCAAACTCCATTTTGAAGGATATATCGAATCTTTCGGAAGCGGTTCGGTAGAGGTATAACCGTAAACCCATAAAGGGTTCGTGGAATGTTCTATTATTATCTCTCCTATCTTTGCAAGCAAATCTTTCGCCAAAGATGAAAGGTTTGCCGATCCCGGTTCAAAAAAAGCGGCATTATGAAGTTCAACGAGCAGGCCTTCATTTGTCTGCTCTATGGTTATCATTCCTTTATATTCCGGATTTGCCTGAATCTGAATTATAGATTGCCTGATGCCCGGATTAGAGGTTATGAGAGGTTCCTGGCTCATACTCTTCCCGCCAACAAGAATGCCCGGAGGAGAACTCATTATTGTTTGAAAACCGTAAGACACTTGCTGGAACTTTCCGGGACTTATAGTCGCCATTGAAAATAATGTCACAAAAAATCCCATCATCAAGGAATTCATGTCTGAAAAGGTTATCATCCAAAGTGGAGCGCTTTCCTTGAATTCTTCAGGCTTTCTACGAGCCACCTGCCACACCTCCCTCCGCAACCTGAGGAGAAACTGAACTTTCGTAGGATTTAAGTTCTTTTTCGTTCAAAAATCCTTTTAACTTTTCTTCGAGAATTCTCGGATTATCTCCGGCCTGAATGGAGAGAATGCCCTCCAAAATCATTCTCCTGTATCTCATTTCCATCTGCAAACGACGTGCGAGTTTCTCACCCATTGGCATGAAAAAGACGTAAGCCAAAAACGCTCCCATGAAGGTAGTCGTCAAAGCGATGGCAAATGAAGGTCCAACTGCGGATGGATCGTTAAGGCTTCCGAGCATTTTGACAAGACCTATAATAGTTCCAACCATTCCAAATGAAGGAGCAACAGTCGCTCCGTACGCAAACATATTTCGGTACATCATGGCCTCTTCTTCTCTGAGATCGAGATCCGTTTCCATCATGGATTTTAAAAGTTCAGGATCTATTCCATCGACGACCATCTGTAAGCCTTTCTTCATGAAAGGATCTTCTATCTTTTCGACATCCTGCTCGAGAGAGAGTAAGCCTTCCCTTCTTGCCTTTTCAGAGGAGGTCACAAGTTCCCTGATCGTGCTGTTCATGTCATTGGGCTTGTAAAAAAAGATTCCCATCAAAACTTTGAATATATCCATAACCCTTTCTATTGGATAAGCAACAAATAGAGATCCAAGCGTTCCTCCAAAGACGATGGCAATAGAGGTTATATCCATAAAAAGTCTTAAATCGCTTCCGATCCCTATCATAATGGCAAGAAGAGCCAATCCCACCCCTATAAAACTCGCAAGATCCAAATTTACTCACCTTCTTTCGGAAGAACGAGGATGCTCCCAATCTTCCTTTTGTATTCTATCACCAACCTTACAACCTCTTCAACGGGCTCTTTGACAAGGTATTTTTTCCCGTTGAAGAGTGTTATAACCGTATCGGGTTTTGCCTCGACTGTTTCTATGTACTCGGCATTTAAAACAAAACTTTCACCGCTAAGATGGGTAAGATTTATCATATCATATTATGGTGTCTGCTTTAAGTTGTCAAGTTGGGATAGCATGGCGTCTGCGGTTGTTATAACTCTGGCATTGGCATCAAAACTTCTTTCAGCGATTATCATATTGGTAAATTCCTGGGCAAGATCCACGTTGGACATCTCGAGTGCGCCCGGTATAAAGGTACCGCGTCCTCCAGTGCCTGCCGTTCCAACCTGAGGAACGCCGCTGTTTGCCGATTCAGAATAAAGAGAGTTTCCCACCGCATTAAGGCCTGACGGATTGTTGAAATTTGCCAGAGCAACTTGACCAAGCGTGTCGGTAAGACCATTTGAGAAAGTTCCTATTATCTGTCCATTCTGATTTATGGCAAAAGATTGCAAAGTTCCCTGGGCATTTCCATTTTGCTGAGTTATGGCTGCCGAAGAAGAACCGGCCATATCTGTCACAGAGGTAAAGTCAATCTGAGATTTAACGGTGGCCGCCCCATCTGAAGGAGTGAAAGATATACCTGTAGGGGCGTTCGCGTTTGTAAGTTGGCCATTGTTAAGAGCAAAATTTCCAACCATTCTACCGGAAGAGTTGAATTCTAAAATTCCAAAATTGCTACTCGTTGCAGATCCGCTCGACGTTACAAGATTTACAGGCGTACCATTTGCAAGCCTTGCATCCCATGCCCACGCCGTATTGGTGCCTGTACCCCATGTAGTTGATGTGCCGGATCCACTTACAGTCCCGAGATTGGTGAAATCTATGTATATGGTGTAAGGATTTCCAAGAGAATCATATATCTGAGTCGAGGTCGTATAAACAGGATTTGTATATCCTGCCGTGACGGTATTTGCCGTGTTGTCAGATTCGGCAAAGGATATGGGCCCGGACGTCGGAAGCGTTATGGCGGCTCCGCTTGCCGTGCTTGCGGAAGTCGTAGAAAGTGAATAAGTTCCATTCGAGTTGTTGATGTAGATATTCTTGGCCGAATCGTTTACAACATTTCCATACTGATCAAGAGTTATATTTCCGGATATTTTGGTTCCCACAGAACCTGCCGGCCCATTTACAATCGTGGCCGTCCAGTTATAAACTCTCGACGTTGAAAATGGGTTGAAATTATTCGTTTGCGGGGAAAATGTGAACTGAACGGTGTATTGTTTCCCGCTGGCATCCGTCACTGTTATGGTAGTCGGTTGAATGCCCGATGAAGAATCTATATTCCCGCCGACTATCATCTGGGATGTCGCCTTCGCATTCATCGTTGTATTAGCACTTATTTGAATAGGAGCAATAGGCGCGTTGGTATCAACATACCTTTGACCTGTCGGACTGACGGCAGATTCCCACCCAAGAACTTTGTAACCTGTTCCAGCTTGGACAAGGGTTCCATTCTGATCAAGGCTAAAATTTCCGGCCCTCGTGTAATAATTCCCATTTCCATTGTTAACTATGAAAAATCCATCTCCCTGAATTGCGAGATCCGTACTTTTTCCCGTATTTTGGAAACTTCCCTGCGTCATCAATTGATCTATCGATGCTATCTGCGTTCCGAGACCTACCTGTGTAGGGTTAACTCCTCCTAAATTTCCCTGTGGTGCTCTCGCCGCGCTCAGAAGTTGTGAAAGCGCTGTAGAAAAAGTGACGCGAGACGCTTTAAATCCAACAGTATTGGAGTTTGCGATGTTATTTCCGATAACATCCATCTCCGTTTGCATGCCTTCAAGGCCGCTTATTCCGCTGTAAAGTGCTCTCATAAAATCACTCCCGTATTAGATGTTGCACTACCTGAAGAAATTTGGGTTATCTGAGAAACTGGATAGGCCGTTCCATTGACAACTACATAGACCTGCCCATTTTCTATTTGAACTGATTGAACAACTCCGGAACTTGTACCGCTTAAAAGTAATTTAGTTCCATCTGACTCTAAAGCCTGTATCTGATATGTATAAGTACCATCCTGAACCTGAATTCCATTTGAATTAAGTCCATTCCACTGGTAGGTATGCATTCCGGCCTTCATATGTCCAAGATTTATCGTATTTACTGTATTTCCATTCGAATCTGTTATTTTAAGCGTAACGTAAGCGCTTGATGGAAGGTTAAAGCCGATCTGGCCGGGCTGGCCTGCGATGACATCGACGGTATTATTACTTGTCGAGACCGTCTTTCCTATTAGAGATGCAGACTGTAACTGGACGAAATTGGAGAAATTATTTTGAAACTGTGTAAAAGCGTGGGCAAGATTTGTTGTCTGTTCGAGAGCCGTAAATTGAGCAAGTTGAGCGACAAACTGGGTATTGTCCATTGGATTCAATGGATCCTGATTTTGAAGTTCTGTAACGAGCAATTTTAAAAAAGCATTTTCTCCGAGTTGATTTGAAGATCCGCTAACATTTTGAGTTGAGTTTATGCTGCCCACAGATATGGTCGGATTAACTGGGTTTACGCTTAACAAGATCACACCTCCTTTTTGAAAAACTCGCTGAATTTTTCCCTTTCTTGATTCTGCTTCCTGTTCCTTTCATCTTTTCTTTGATTGTCTTCATTTGAATTGTTTTGATACCATTCCTGTCCATTTATCTGGACATTTACGATGTTGAAATTCAAATTCGAAAGTCTGTCCACTATAACAGGCATAGCGCTTTTCAGCATTTCTTGCGTTTTATCATTTGCCGAATTGATTATCAGCATTGTCCTTCCACCGTCTTCGGTAAGGGAAATCTCAACCCTTCCTAAAGAAGGGGGATTAAGTTGAATCTCTACTTTAACTGGCAATTTTTGATCCTTCAAAGATTTGGCGATAAAATCCGTTATTCTTGAAAAAGGTACAGGATCGCCACTTTCATCCGGCACACTTCTGGTCGGTACCTCTCCTCTTGATGATTGTGGCAAAGATTCGTAAACTTTTGCATCGATGATCGGACTGTACTTTGCATTTTTTTCATCTATTTCTACCTTAAAATTTCGGATTGAAAAAGTCTCTTTGATCAGGTTTTGAATCTTAACGCTTACGCTATCAAAAAGTTTTTGATCCGGTGTGTTATTGAAATTGGACATATTGGACATGTCTGAAAGATCGGTCTGAATTCTGATCGGCTGGCCGGCATTTTTTGCCTCTGTAAATAAATTCTCCAAATTCAAATTGCTTATACGATCCGAGAAACTAAGATTCGAAGAACTGAAATTAACATTTTCTTGATAAATCTTGGGATCTGTATTAAGGGTTTGAGATGTTTTGACCTGATTTTTTATTTTGTCCTCTTTGATCTGCACCTCATCGGAAACTCCCATACGAATATGTGTTTTGGAAGCACCTGCCTTTGTTTCATCTTTGATCTTTTCCAAATCGTTCTTCGAATCCGGCAAAAATTTGACAGAAGGATTGATGGGAATTCCCGGGAAAGATTTTTTTAATGAACTGTCAGATTTATCTAAATAAGGCGAATTGGCTATGACTTTTGAGGATGGCTTCGCATCAGAATTTGAAAGTATGTCGAAGAGATCTTTGCTTTTTTCATTCTCAAAGTTATCGCTATTTGCTTTATCTTTAATTTGAAGTGAATTTTGGTTGTTATCTGTCATTTTCGGTTTGTCTATTTTTTGACTGTCAATGACTTTTTGATTGTCGGTAATCTTTTCATTGTCTATAACTTTCTGATTTATCGCTTCCAAATTTTTCGTTATTATTTCATCTTTTATAACCGGTGCATTTTGAACTTTTTTTGGCTTTTGTGTGTTTTGTTCTTTGTCTTTCGAATCTTGAACTATCGTTTTGGAAGTCTCTTCCGGTAAAATATAACCAAGTAAAGATACTTCCTGAGATATCTTTTGGGCCTTATCTTTTTCTGGATTACTTTTATCTTCTACATCTAATTTTTCAGTACTTTTCGAATCACCCTTTTTTGATAATTCAAATTTATCCTTTTGAGGTAATAAGGTAAGCAACAGAATATCTGATTTGTCTTTTACATCGTCTTTTTTATCAGATCCATTAATTTTAGAAAGAATCTCGAAGATAGATCCTTTTGAAGCAGTTTTGTTTTTTTCACAACCTCTCTCAACAGGTTGATTGACATTCATGCTTACGGGATTCATTTTGTCACCTTTGTCAAATTTTCTATAATTGCAGATGCCATGGAAGGATTTGTCTGGGAAATGGCCTGAAGAACAGATCCGGCAACCTGTGGGGAGAGGTTTACCATCGCATCTACGATAACATTAATCGGGACATTTGAAGTCGCAAGTACATGTCCAATCTGGGACGGATTGCTGTTCGTTATCCATTGATCGAGTGTCTGAATTCTCTTTTGATAACTTTGATATTCTGCAACCTGTGCATTGAATTGCTGGACCTTTCTTTCGAAAGCCGTCTGCGATGCTTTAAGTGAGGCCTCCAAAGATGTCAACTGGGCTTGAATATTTGCAAGTTGGATCTCTTTTGCTTCCAAAGAGGCTTCTTTGGTATTTAAAACATTTTGAAATGCATCTATTCTTGACTCTAAAAGGGTCTGGTATGGAATGACTCTTAATGGTTCATACTTTACACTGTTGCCGATGAAAGGTACCATCTTCAGTATTGAGGCGGCATAACTTTTGACGTCTGCAAAAGGTGTAACCCCGTACAACTGGAGTTTATTCATCTCGAAATAGAAATAACTTATCCCGATCGAAAGTACAAGAAATGTAAAAATAATCAGGAAAACCCAAAAAATCAAAAGACCACGTTTTTTGGCCATCCATTTCCCTCCTGAAATATAATTCAATCTCATCGATGAAATATCCTAAGGATTCAAATTTCGAATCTCCATTTAGATTTTATTCGGATTTTTTGAAAAAATACCAGTAAAGCAGGGCATTTGCAAATTGAAAAATCGCGGCGATGAATATAGGAGCCTCCATCATAGAGTAATCCATAAAATATCCGCTCGCGGCAGGACCTATTGAAGAGGTTACTTGCTGGGGCAAATTGCTGAGCGCTGCCATTGAGGCTCTTTCTTCTTCTTTGGTCTGTCCCATTGTAAATGATTGTCTGAGGGGTATCCCTGCAGATACAAAAAACATTCTCAAAAGGTAAAAGATCCCGGCCAGTAAAAATGATGGCATTAAAGCCATAAACACAAGCATTATCGCGCCAATCGCCCTGACCCAGACAATCGTTTTAACGGTGCCAAAGAATCTTGCAAGACGTGCGGAAGATATAGAAGAAATGGCTCGTGCAATGTTGGAGAAGACATAAATTACGCTTATGAGCTCTGCTCCGACACCATACCTTACAAAAAACCAGTACACGAGTATCGGCCCACTGAAAAATCCTGTTCCAAGGCCATTTACGGCATTCGTAATGGAAAATTTTCCAAGCAATTTCCATGAGAGTTTAAAAGTACTTTGACGTTTTGGCCTTCCTTTGTCTTCATGAACAAATAATGTTATAAAGAACGTAGAAATGTAGACAAAAAATGCAACTCCCATCAAAAGCAAATATCCTCCACGCCATCCATCTTTGAAAATGCTCGAAATATACGGAAGGAATATCGCCAGAACATAACCTATTGTACTTCCTATCGCACCAAAGAATGAAAATGTCCCAAAGACGTCATTTCGAAATTTCGCATCGGAACTTTCCGCTATAAGTGCCTGCTGTGCGGCGCCGGCAGCGCCACCGCCTCCTCCACCCCTTATAGTGCCTATAGAAACAAAAAACATCAAAGGCAAAAGTTCAGTCGTAAAGAAAAAGCCCATTACACTTATGGCATTTATAATCGTCATGACAAGAATAACGGGCTTTCTCCCATGTTTGTCGGCAAAGAATCCAACGACTACTGAAAAGATTATCCCAACAATAACGGAAAGAGTAAATGTCACTCCTATTTGAATGCCTGAAAAGCCCAATTTCGAAAGATATATAGGCACTATAATCGTCAATGACGCCTGTGCGACGCTTCTTAAAAACCTCCTTATCATAAGCAGGGATAAATTTCTATTCAACCATTTTCTCATTCTGATCTCCATTTTTAGATTTCCCTATTTTGCGTGTTCTCTCGACAGATTGGACGAACTTGCATCTTTCCAAACAGGAGTTGGTCCCCTCATGTAGGAGATGACGGCGGCGCCGATACTTATTATAAAGGATATGAAAAATGCGAGACGCAAATCAGAGATAAAAGTATCGACAAATATGCCCTTTCCACCGATCTGGGCACCTATAAAGAGCGCATCCATAGCCTGAGGAGTAAGGCCGGAAGAAAGAATCGCGAATGCCATTGCGATACTTACAAGAGAACCTGCATTGTTCATCATCGTTCTTGTCCCTGCCGCTATTCCTCTCCTGTCTGGAGGCACCATACTCATTATCGTGTTTGTATTCGGAGAGTTAAACATGCCAGATCCGAATCCCACGACAGTTCCCCATATTATAACCTCCGCAATCGACATATCAACCCTTGTAAAGATGGCAAAGCCTAAAAGGCCTACTCCTGTTATCAAAAGCCCAAGAGTGCTGAGTATTCTCGATCCATATCTGTCAGAAAGCCTTCCACTTATTGGTGCCATTATCATCATGGCAACAGCAAAGGGTATCAGATAAATACTCGCGGTAAATGGATCCATGTTTTTGATGCCGAGAAGGTAAAAGATGAGCAAAAACATCAAGGCGCCCCTCGAAATTCCATTCATCAGATTGGAACTGTACGCAAATGCCTGCACTCTTGTCTTAAAAAGCCTTAGATCTAACATCGGATATTTTACCTTTGATTCTATGTAAACAAATAAAGGTATAAGGATCGCGGCAAGAATAAAGAAGGTTATTACAATGGGAGATGTCCAGCCACCAAAGCCTCCCTCGGTCAGGGCATAAAGCAAAAAGAACAACCCAGAGGTGAAGGAGATAGCGCCAAGCCAGTCAAATTTTTCTCCTTTAGGTATTGGAGCGATGTCTTTTATTTGAATCCATGCCCATATAGTTACAAGCGCACCGAATGGCACATTCATGTAAAAGATCCATCTCCATCCGATGGCTGTTGTCAGCAATCCGCCTATTATAGGTCCAAAAGCAGATCCAACGGCAAGGACCATTCCGTTTATTCCGAGTGCCATTCCGAGCTCCCCTTTTGGAAAGGCGTCTGTAACTATTGCCGTACTGTTTGCCATTATTAAAGATCCACCAATGGCCTGAATAATTCTCATTACAAGAAGTTCAACTCCGCTTTGAGAAAGGCCGGCAAAAAGTGATGCAATGGTGAAAATCGCTGCGCCAAGAACGAATAGACGTTTTCTTCCTATCATGTCTGCCACACGTCCGATTGACGGAACAAGTACCGTGGTCGCCAACATATAACTCATCAAAACCCAGATTATTGTTATCATCGGAGCGTTAAGACCCTCTGCGATGTTTGGAAGTGCTATCAAAAGGGCCGTTCCAGTCATGATTCCAAGCAAAAGGCCTAAACTTGTGGCCGAAAGTGCAAGCCATTTATACTGAACTTTCATTCGATCAACCCCTTTTTATGAGCATTTTGTAAAATTCTTTGACCTTTTCCGAAGCATCGGGTTTCAAAGGCATTCCATGGCCGCTTAACATGATATCGTACTCGATCTTTGTAAGTTTTTCCATAGACTTTATCGCAAGTACCATATCTGGCGTGAATTGCTCGGGAGGACCCTGAAGTTTTCCGTCAATGTATCTCAATTCGTCTCCAACAAAGATAACTTTTCTTTCTTTGCTGTAAAGTGAGATACTGCCAGGTGTGTGGCCGGGATTGTGAATAACAGTAAAACCATCAACAGTATCTCCTTCTCTGAGGAGAATATCCGGCTCGACGTAATTTACCTTCATGAATGTTGACGCCATTTTCATCGCAGCGCCGGTAAATCCTTTTGGTGATGGAAACTTTTCCTTTCCTGTCACGTATGGTTCGTCCTTTTCATGAACGTAAAGTTTTGCACCTGTGATCCTTTTCAAATCGTAAGCATTTCCCATGTGATCCACGTGGCAGTGTGTAAGGACTATCTTTAAAATATCAGATGGATTCTTACCAATCGATTTTACATAATCAAGGATCTTGTTTAATTGACCCGGCATGCCGGTATCTATCACTGTTAAATTATCTCCGAAGAGGATATAAACGTTTGCATTTGTTCCATCTACAAGGTGAATGCCACTTGTTATCTCCACAATTATTCCTCCTTTTTACCTTTATTCTCGAAATCCTTTAAAACTTCGGCAGTCTCTTTTATTATTGAAAAAGCATTAAGGAGCTTTTCAAATTGTTCATCTGAAAGCGCACTTAATTTTTCATTGACATATTCTCTCATTGCTCTTTCTATCTCGATAGCCTTTTCCATCCCCTTTTCCGTTAATTCTATGAAAACAGCCCTTCTATCCTCATCTGTTCTATATCTTTTGACGTATCCTGCCTTCACAAGCGCATCCGTTGCGGCTGTAATAGTACTTTTGACAAATCCGTATTTGTTTTCTATTTCAGACATCTGGGCACGGTTTTGAGAATGTCTTTTCATAAAAATAAGAATTGACGCAGATGTCTTAGGTAGTTTTGTCTTTGAATAATCAAAACTCTTAAAGACTATCTTTGAAAAAGCCGAATAAGCCATTAAAAGGTCTTCCGGGACTTCACGCTTCATTCTTTTCACCCCCACTTCAATATCATATAATTCATTTTTGAACTTTTTGCTTTTGAATTATTTAATTTTATATTAAATTGGTATTTAAAATCAAATCAGTTTGCCCTTGTAATTTTATTTGACGTGATAGATTGTTCCATTTCGAACTTCAAAAATTTTAAAATAAAGCCAACAAAATAGGGCTAAAGTGTAAAATTAAACTGATATAATTAACTGGTTTATATCACAAAACATTTTTTGTGATATCATACTTTATGTGTAAATTCGATCGGGAGGAAGTGTAAACTTTGGTAGAACTTAAATCATACATACGTGATATCCAGAACTTTCCAAAGGAAGGGGTTGTTTTTAAAGATATAACTCCTCTTTTGAAAGATCCGAAAGCTTTTGCATTTGCCATAGAAGAAATGTCTAAATTGGCCGCGCAGTTCAATCCTCAAAAGATCGTCGCGGCAGAGGCACGCGGTTTTATCTTCGCGGCTCCTATCGCTTACAATTTAAAAGCTGGTTTTGTTCCAATAAGGAAACCAGGCAAGTTACCTTATTTCACCATAAATGAAGAATATTACCTTGAGTATGCCAAATCAAAAATTGAAATGCACGTTGATGCGATCGATCCAAATGAAAGGGTTGTAATAGTCGATGATATACTTGCAACGGGTGGAACTTCTCTCGCCATGGCTCATCTCGTTGAAAAATTAGGTGGAATAGTCAGTGGAATGGTTTTCCTTGGTGAACTTTCTTTTCTTGAACCGAGAAAGAATCTCAGAAATTATGAGGTCAAAACACTTTTGACATATTAGTTGTTCCGAAGGGAGGAATTCATTTTGAAATTCGATTTCACCAATGCTTTTGGTGAGAATTTGTCTGATGGTGTCAGATATGAAGATATAAAAGGAATAACCGGAAGATTACATTCTTTTCTCGAAAATTTCAGGCAAAATCCTCCAGGATTTTCCAAAGTATTCAGCGATCTATCTCACGTAGACAGCATTCTTAAGATGGCGGAAAGATGCAAAAATTTTGAGAATTTCGTGCTTGTAGGTATAGGCGGATCTGCCCTTGGAAATCAGGCCATTCAGGGAGCCCTCCGTCATCCCATGTGGAACAGTTTGCCACGAGAAAAAAGAAATAATCTTCCAAGATTCTTCGTGATGGACAACGTTGATCCAGAGCAAATCGGATCGATCCTCGATGTCATCGATCCGGCCGAAAGCGTCTTCAACGTGGTAAGTAAGTCGGGTTCAACCGCCGAAACTATGAGCAATTATCTGATCGTAAGAGGCCTTCTCGAAACGCGTGGTCTCAACCCCAAAGATCACATTATTTTCACAACTGATCCAGTCGAAGGGGTCTTAAGAAAGATCGCCATAGATGAAGATATTCCTGTTTTAGACATCCCATCAAATGTTGGTGGGAGATTCAGCGTCCTTACGTCTGTCGGCCTCTTAAGCGCGGCATCGTTAGGTGTCGATATAAAGAAGATGTTAGACGGTGCTCAGGAAGAATTAGACAGGTTCAAAGAAGAAGACGATACCTTCAAAAATCCAGTACTCTTGAATGCCGCTATTCATTACCTTTATTCCCAGAAAGGTAAGTCTATATCCGTTATGATGCCATATTCAAATGCCCTTTACACGCTTGCGGACTGGTACAGACAATTGTGGGCTGAATCGTTGGGAAAGGAAAAATCTCTTACAGGCGAGACTGTACATGCCGGACAAACACCCATAAAGTCTCTTGGAACAATAGATCAGCACTCTCAGGTTCAACTTTACATGGAAGGACCAAATGACAAGGTAATAACATTTCTTAGAGTCGAAAATTTCAGAAGGAAATTAAAAATACCCGTAATTCATCAGGACAGGAAAGAACTTTCTTATCTTTGCGGTCATGACCTTGAAGAACTCATAAATTACGAACAGGAAGCTACCGGTCTTGCCCTTCTCGAACATGGAAGGCCAAATCTGACAATTTCCTTTGAGTCCATAGATGAAGTTGAAATCGGGAGATTCTTCGGGTATTACGAGATTCTCGTTACCGCCATGGGATTTTTGTACAACATAAATACCTTTGATCAGCCCGGCGTTGAACTCGGAAAGAAAAATACCTACGCCTTGATGAACAGAAAGGGATACGAAAGTCAGAAGGCACACATTGAAGATTTAAAGAAAAACCTAAAAACCTTTAAAATCTAAGGAGATGAGAGACCTTGTTGGTCTGGAGGTTTAAAGGAGGAGTCCATCCTCCCACCAAAAAACTGGCAAAGGATTCCAGTATCGAGAATCTAAAGGCATCAAAGAGATATTCTCTTTTTGTCGCTCAAAACTCTGGCAATCCTCCTAAATTACTGGTTCAGGCCGGAAGTGAGGTAAAGACCGGTCAAAAAATAGCAGAGGCAGACGGTTTTGTTTCCGTTCCTCTTCATTCGCCCGTAACAGGGAAGGTGGTCGAGATAAAAAAAGAAAAGCATCCTGTTACAGGAAGGCCGGCAGATGTTGTCGTCATCGAAAGAACGGGAGAAGACGAATGGGTAAAATTGAGTGCAAAGCCTTACACAGAATACACTCCTGATGAGATAAAAAAAAGGGTTGCAGAAGCCGGAATTGTTGGGCTAGGAGGGGCGACCTTCCCGACACATGTTAAACTTTCTCCTTCAAAAAAGGTAGATACAGTTATATTAAATGGTGCCGAATGCGAGCCATATTTAACAATAGACCAGCGTATGATGGTCGAACATCCAGATGAGATATGTAAAGGCGGCGTTGCCATTGCAAAAGCCGTGGGCGCGGCGAAGATCTTTGTTGGAATAGAAGAGAATAAACCCGATGCGATTGAAAGTATGAAAAAAGCAGGTAGCGCTTTTGGGATCGAAGTTGTTGCGCTTCCGACGAAATATCCACAGGGATCAGAAAAACATCTTATTTATGCAATAACCAAAAAGCAGGTACCATCCGGTGGCCTTCCAATGGATGTCGGCGTTGTGGTCGACAATGTCTCAACAGCGAGGGCAATTTATCGAGCGCTTGAATTTGGAGAACCACTTATAGAAAGAGGTCTAACCTTAACGGGAGAAGGCGTAAAAAACCAAAAGAATGTCATTGCAAGAATAGGAACACCGGTCTCCGATCTTTTGGATTACGCAGAAGTAAGCGTTGAAAGTGCTCGTGTCATACTCGGTGGTCCTATGACGGGAATTGCCTTAGAATCTCTTGAGATAGGAATTTCGAAGGGCACATCTGGAATAACAGTTTTGCCCGAAGGAATAGTGAAAAAACCCGCAGAGACAAATTGCATAAGATGTTACAGGTGCGTTGAAGCGTGCCCGACAAATCTCGAACCTTATTTGCTTTACAAGATGTTTAAGAAAAAGATGTTCAACGAGATGAAAGAAGAACATCTTATGGATTGTATAGAGTGCGGCTCTTGCGCTTATGTGTGCCCTGCAAATATAGATCACGTCAAAGCCTTTAAGACCGCTAAACTTGTGGTTAGAACTCTCGGTAGGAGATGATCTTATGAAATTACTGACAGGTCCAGCTCCTCACATTCATGAAAATATATCAACAAGAAGGATAATGTTAGATGTTCTCATAGCCCTAACTCCTTCGGCCATTCTTGCCGTTTTGATGTGGGGATGGTATATGCTGCTTTTGGAAATCGGATCGATGGCTTTTGCGGAATTTCTTGAATTTTTCGTCATGAGAGTCTTCAGAAAGAAGAAAGATTTTGTCCCGGATCTTTCGGCTTCCGTTACAGCGCTTTTGCTTGTATTCAATGTTCCTGCCGGTATATCGTGGTGGACAATGGCTTCAGGCATTTTGGTTGCCATAATAATAGGAAAGGAAATATTCGGAGGCATAGGTAACAATCCTTTCAATCCTGCATTAGTTGGTCGTCTTTTCATGTACATATCATTTCCTGTCGCTATGATAACATGGCCCCAGGTTAACTGGCTTCACTTTTGGACTCCCGCATACGATGTGGCCACTACCGCAACGCCACTTGGAGAGGCCAAACTGCACGGAGTTGCAGCGGCAACGCAATTGTTCCATGGTTTAACGTGGAATTCATTTCTCGGACTAATCCCGGGATCCGCTGGTGAGACAAGCGCTTTGCTTTTGATAATAGGTTTCCTTTATCTGTGGTGGAGAAAGATAGTATCATACGAAATACCTGTGGCCTATATAGGAACAACATTTGTACTTTCTGCTCTTTTCTGGTTTGCCAATCCTTCCGCTTATTACGATCCTTTAACTTCGATAATGGTTGGTGGTTTAATGTTAGGTGCCCTCTTTATGGCGACAGATCCGGTCACAAGTCCTGTTACACCTCTTGGAAAATGGATCTTTGGAATAGGGGCTGGCGTTATAACTGTACTTATAAGGTATATAGGTGCATACCCTGAAGGCGTTAACTTTGCCATAATTCTAATGAATGCGCTTGTACCATTCATAAACCAGTTCACAAAAAGAAGGGTCTTCGGGACGGTGAAAGAAAATGGCTAATCATGTCAAGATTGCTTTAATTTTAACGACTGTGATGGTCGTAATAGGAGTTATACTTGCCGGTGTTTATCTTATGACGTACACTCCCATTGTCAAGGCTGACTTGAACGCCAAGTTTGAGGCTATAAAGTTTGTGCTTACAGATCAAACGACAGGACAACTGCTTGTAAATCAGGATGAGATTCCTAAAACAATTGATCAACTTAACGCTAAAATATGGAAATCAAATTCTTCCGGCGTGCTTTACTCTAACCCCAAACTGCCCGGATATGTACTTTCTCCCGCTTACCTTTTCAAGGGAAAGGACGGAAGCAACATCTACGTCTTAACGGGTTACGGTATAGGCTTTGGTGGGAGAGTTGTAACCGTTGCGTCTTTTATCCAGCAATCAGACGGGAAATTTTTCGAAAATGCCATAGATGTTATAGATTTCGCAAATGAAACACCGGGGCTTGGTGCAAAGATAAACGATCCGGATGTCAGAAGCAGATTTTTCGATATACCAAATTCAGGCTTTAAAGATGGGATAAGGGTAAACAAAGACGCAGATCTTTTTCCTCTGCCTTCAAATTACAAATCTGAAATTCCAACTTACAAAAAAGAAGGGATTGTCGTTACGAGCGACGTTATGACCGGAGCGACGATAACTCCGCGTTCTGTTGCAAACACATTGAATGCCATGTATGAATTCCTTGAAAAGGAGGTAAAGTGATGGCTAATCAAAATGGCGAAACTAATTTGGCCGTATTAACGGCTGGATGGATAAAACAAAATCCGACATTTGTTCAAGTTTTAGGAATGTGTCCGGTACTCGCCGTTTCAACAAGCGCCGAAAATGCCCTTGGAATGGGTCTCGCGACTTTAGGAGTCCTTGCAATTTCGAATTTGTTCATCTCATTTGTAAGAAATATAATCCCGAATGAAATAAGAATTCCCGTCTACATATCAATAATAGCGGCATTTGTTACGATGGTAAATCTCTTAATGCACGGTTATACATATAGTTTGTGGGTAAGCCTTGGAATATACATACCTTTGATAGTCGTCAACTGCGTTCCGCTTGGGCGTGCCGAAGCATTTGCCTCCAAACATGGCCCGTGGAAATCTTTTCTTGATGGCCTTGGTATGGGCATAGGTTTTCTTGGAGCCATAATGTTAATAGGAATAACAAGAGAACTTTTCGATGCCGGTACGATCTTTGGATATCATATCTGGTCTTCGGCTTACAACGTCTTTGTCGTGGCACTTCCTCCTGGAGCATTTTTGGTCATAGGGCTTTACATGGGGCTTTTCAGATACATAGGAAAGATGAGAAGCCAGAAGAAAGTTCAAGGAGATGAAAGCAAATGAATGCAAATTTTGGTGAACTTTTTGCTTTGATGTTTTCTGCAATGCTTGTTTACAACTTTTTACTTTCAAGATTCCTTGGTATGTGTTCTTTCTTTGGGGTTTCTCAAAAGATAGACACGGCAGTTGGAATGTCGATAGCCGTTATATTCGTCATGGTCGTTTCGGGCATATCTGCATGGGTACTTAACCTTTTACTTGTGGCATGGCACATCGAATTTTTGCAAATCCTCGTTTTCGTGCTTGTAATAGCTGCTCTTGTCCAGTTCATAGAGATCTTCGTTAAAAAGACGAATCCCGTACTTTACAATGCGCTCGGAATATATCTTCCTCTCATAACCACAAACTGCGCCGTTCTCGGAGTCGTGTTTTTGAATTTGAACCAGAATTACGATTTTCTCCAAACGATTTTTAACACGGTTGGATCTGCTTTGGGATATGCGCTTGCAATTATTCTCTTTGCGTCGATAAGAGAAAGATTGAGCATAGACGAACTTCCTCCTGTCTTTGAAGGAATGCCTGCCGCTTTCATAACGGCCTTTGTTCTTTCGATGGGTTTCATGGCATTTAACGGTATGATAAAGGCGTGAGTGACATGATGACATTTGTTTATTCTATTTTGATACTTGGAATAATGGGTTTTGGAATAGGTTTAGCACTTTCTGTGGCTGCGAAAAAATTCGAAGTTAAAGAAGATCCAAAAGTTGAAGAGATAATCAACGTCCTCCCGGGTGCTAATTGTGGAATGTGCGGCTACGCTGGATGTGCGGCTTACGCTCACGCAATTGTTGAACAAAATGCATCCTTTGATCTTTGCGTACCGGGAAGAAAGGCCGGTGTGGCCGATAAAATAAAAGAGATAATGTCGGCACCTCAACCAACACCGCAGAATGAAAAAGTTAACGAGAAATAATTGAAAAGAGGACAGGTACCCTGTCCTCTCTGCTAAATTTTCAACGGGGGTGATATACATGTCAAAACTTGAAGAGTTCAAAGTTTATCGTCAGAAAATGAATGAAAAGATTTTAAATCAGGGAACCATCTCTACCAAAAGATTTTTCAATCTCGATTCCGCAGTGTATGAAAACGGCGCTCTTTCTAAAAAAACAAAAGAACTTTTAGGTCTTGTCGCTTCAATGGTTTTAAGATGCGACGATTGCATAACATACCATATAATCGAATGTGTAAAAGAAGGATTGAGCGATGCCGAGATCTTTGAGGCCTTCGATGTTGGTCTTATTGTGGGGGGATCGATAGTCATTCCGCATTTAAGAAGGGCCGTTGAAACCCTTGAAGAGGTAAGAAAATACGAAGAGTGAATCACTTCTCGATTTTGACGATAAGGAGAGACTGAAGCCCTTTAAAAACAAGATATTCATGATTGAGACCAACATTTACATATTTTTCATTCAAACGCGAGAAAAACCTTTGAAATTTCATAGGACTTATGGCTACTTTTAATGTCTTACCCCACTCGATGGGGTAATTGTACTCGTACGCTGAGATTGCCGAGATAACGATGAACTTTATCATGTCTGAAAGTTCTAAATATCCTCTTCCTCCATTTCTTCTTTGAAATCTTGCCGCAAGTGTTGATCCTTCCTTAAGCGCTTTCACAGGGACTTCAAAATCAGAAACATCGAAGTTAAGAAATTCATTTATTTTGCCTGTATCCGAAGGTGTAGAACAGATCGACATTATCCCATCTGAAAATCTTATCCCGATCTTACTTGAATAGCCAATCTCGATTTTATCTTCTCTTATGGCATCAAGAGTTTTTACAAGATGTCTTACGCTTTCGTAAGGAATTTCTGCCGAAAAAGGGTCACCTTTGAATTCCATAAAGCCTATGCCTGTGTGGCCATAATCTTCGGAAGCACAGAGAAATTTCCCAAATCCGGTACCAATAAAGATCATCTGGCCTTCTCTCGATATTATACTTCCAAGATCGAGTACTTTTTTAAACTGTGACGTGTATATTTTATCCTGAGTTTCGATGTGATCGGACTTTCGCGGATTTGAAACTAACGGATGGAGAATGGATATTATCTCCGTTCCACTTGAAATCTGGAGATTGGATCCAAAATTCATTCTTACCTCTTCGCTTTTTTCTCTGAGTAACAATTTCAGATCGTCGAGAGGAACAGTGTAAAATCCATCAAAAGGCTCGATTGGGGCGATTTCAAGATCAACTGAGAGGCATCCATCTGTACCGTAGGCCATAAGCGTTGAAAGGTTCGTGTAAAAATATACCCTTCTCATCGAAGGCTCTATCGTACCGCTTACCCTGTCGAAAATCCTTACGAATCTTTTGAATTTAGACTGATCTATTCTTATTTCCGGCATGTTCTCGATCCCTTAAGGCTATTGGAATCACGATGAGGCCAATGATAATGGCCAAAATCATAGAGCCAAACCTTTCGTACATGAGCAAGAATATCGTGATTCCGACCAAAGTCCAGCCAGATATTTTAAAAAACAACTTCAAAAAAAGATCGGAAAGCACAAAGGATATAACGGCAAAACTCAAAAGATAGATAAACTGAGGCGCAAGAGAAATGCCTTCTTTTGCCCAAAGTAAAAAGATTATGAGGTAAAGGAAGATAAATGTTATCTGGGAAGTTCTGAAATGAATTCCTTTATGAAATATGAGAGACAGTATCTCGGCAATGACAAAGACTATCCATACAGTCCATTCAAAATGAAAAAAGGATATGGCAAAATACAAAAAAAATCCGGCAAGAACTCCAGAAAGGATCACACGCTAAACCTCACATTCACTATATCTCCATCCTCGACTATAGAATCTTTTCCTTCAAGTCTCATAAGCCCATTTGCCTTTATCTCTTTCATTGATCCGAGTCTTTTAAGATCTTCGAATTTCACAACCTCGGCCCTTATGAATCCTCTCTCAAGGTCGGTATGGATCTTTCCGGCCGCCTCTTTGAATGTCGTGCCTCGCTTTATAGTCCACGCTTTTACCTCATCTTCTCCGGCCGTAAAGAATGAAATAAGTCCAAGGCTTGAGTAAAGTACCTTTGAAAGCCTTTCGATCCCGCTTTCCGTAAGACCAAGATCCTTTAAAAACTCATACTTTTCATCTTCCTCAAGTTCGTTTATCTCCATTTCGAGTTTTCCGCAGACTTCGATCACGGAAAAGTTATTTTCATTCGCTATCCTTTGAATTCCTTCCTTTCCCCTGTAATCGTGCGATCTAAAGGATTTCTCATCAAGATTAACCACGATAACGGATTCCAATAAGGTAAAAAAGGAGAAGGAATTCAAAATTTTCTTCTCTTCCTCATTTAAATCTGCTAATTTTACGAACTTCCCTTCATTTAAAACACTTAAAGATTTTTCAAGCGCTTTGAGTTGAAGTTCTTCATTTGGAGACAATTTTCTCTTGGCGTTTTTCAATTTTTCAACGTTAGATTCGGCTATTTCAAGGTCTCTCACGAGTAATTCGTCTCTTAAATACTGACCTTCCTTTGCCGGATCGCTGAAATAAGATGGCACAGATTCATCTTCAAAGGCCCTTATGACCCATAAAATTGCGTCCACATTTTGGATCTTCATCAATATCTGGTTCTTATCCTTTCTCGATAACTCCGGAGAAAGGCCAGGCAGATCTACAAGTTCAATGGTCGCGTAGGTCGTCTTTTTTGGATTGAACATCTTAGAGAGAAAATCTATCCTTTCATCGTGAATCTTCGCAACGCCAAGATTCTCTGTCTGATTTCCGGCAAGCAACCTGAAAACAGTTGTCTTTCCGGAATAGGGAGCACCGTATATTCCAACTTTCAATTCTTATCACCCCGGTATATCTCAAAGTAATTTCCCTTTTCATTCTTTTCGGGAAGAGCCGTCACTTTTATCGTAACGGTCTCATTCTTCATCTTTATCGTAAGAATATCGCCCACTTTCACATCGTAAGAAGGCTTTAGCGTCCTTCCATTTTTTGTGACGCCGCCAAGTTCTATTACTTCCTGAGAAATGGTTCTTCTCTTTATGATCCCGCAAACTTTCAAAAATTTATCAAGTCTCATATATTTTTAAAAACTCCTCTATTTCTTTTCTCGATGGAAATGATGAGCCGGCTCCCCTTCTCGTTACTGAAATGGCAGAGGCCGCCATCGCGAAATAACAGGCAGCTTCAAGATCCTTCCCTTCCGAAAGGCCGACTGCCAATGTTCCGTTAAAACAATCTCCCGCTCCCGTGGTGTCAACAGCATCAACTTTGAAGGCTTTAAGATTGAGGATCTCTTCATCCCTTAAAATATAGACGCCCTTTCCACCGGCCTTAACTATTACCTTAGGCCCCGCCTGTTCGATCGCGATGATCTTCTCTTTTAAATCTTTGCCATTTGCTATTTGCGAGATCTCTATTTCATTCGGGGTTATGTAATCGACATACTTTAGGATCCCGCCCGAGAGGTGAGAGGCCGGCGCCGGATCGAGTATGACCTTTACATTAGCATCATGGGCGAGATGGGCCGCATATTCGACGACATCTTTTGAAATTTCAAACTGGATCAAAAGAAAACTGGCCTTTTTTATGATATCTAAATTTTTATCGACAAAGTCTTTGTCTATCCTGTCATTCGCCCCGCCATCAAGGATTATTGAATTTTCACCATTTCCATCTACCCATATGCTTGCAACGCCTGATGACCCTTTAATCTTCAAAATTCTTTCTGTTCTGACACCTGATTTTTTGAGAGAATCGACCAGGAAATCTCCAAATATGTCGTCTCCGACAGCGCCTATCATAAAAACCTCTCCGCCGCTCTTTCCGGCGGCCACAGCCTGATTTGCACCCTTTCCTCCCTGGTGAATCTCAAATCCCTTTCCTCTTATAGTCTCTCCAGGACCGGGAAATCTTTTCGTAAAACTCACAAGATCTACATTGATGCTTCCAAGAACCGCTATCATACAATCACTCCATTTCCGTGAAATTATAACACATACGATATGGTACGTTGATATGTGAATACGGAGATAATTTGCGCCTCCAAACGTCATTTGTAAAACGTAGAAGTGGCTTAAATGACAATTTCAGTTTTATCTTACGCTCACGTCTTAAGATCATATCGCTATGAAATACTGTTACTTCGATCCGTTTTGAATTTATGAAAAATATGATATGATTATCTCAGCGATAAAAAGAGAAGGATCCCAGATCAAAGCGGAGGCTTAACCCTTGTAAGATGTAAGTTAAAAACCAAATGAAAGGGGGTAAGTCTCATGAAAGAAAAAATATTCAAACTCGCTATCGTTGCCGGTGGACTTCTCAGTTTAATCCTTGCCGCCGTCGGAAGTTCAAAATGGTGGTAAGTTGAAGAGGTGAAGACGTGTCATTATCGCTGAAGTTTTACATAGCAATTATCGCAATTATTGCTGGGGTGCTAATAGGCACCCTCCTCTTCTTTGAACCTATCGAGCCGTGGTGGATCATCGTCTTATGGGGCCTAAGCGGATGGGTTGCCGACGCCTTCCCCGTTGAGGTCAGAAAGATAAACGGAAACATATGGATCATAGGATTGAGCATGACCTTTAATCTTTCTGCGGCAGTCCTCTTTTCTCCGATAAGTGCAATGATAATAGGCGCCATTGCAGCAACATCTCTAAATGAAATGAAAATTACACAATGGTACAAAATACTTTTTAATGTCTCACAAATCTCGATAGCAACCTTCGCGGCAGCCTTTATATACAGATGCTTTCCCGTCAATTTGGCAATAGTTAAGATCTTCGCCATCGCAATAGCAATAGCTATTTATGCTATCGTTAACAACTCATTTGTCGCCGGCGCCATAAGCCTTGCAACAAAGAAGAAGTTCAAATGGATTCTAAAGGACGTTCTCATAGACTTTTTTGGACTTAGCATCTTCATTTCTCTGGCAATTTCGTACCTTGCAATATATTTATATCCCTACGTTCATTTTTATGTCGTCTTTGTCATACTCGGTCCTTTGTTAGGAATAAGATTTGTAATAGATCTTTACAGAAAATTTCTCAACACAAAATTAGAGGCCATGTATGCCCTGACGAAGGCACTCGAGGAAAAAGATCCGTACACGGCCGGCCATAGCGAGCGCGTGAGTTTGTATTGCGAGGTCATAGCTGAGAAGGTCGGAATATACGGAAAGCATCTCGACGATTTGAAGATCGCGGCCCAATTGCATGATGTTGGCAAGATCGGCGTAAGAGATCTCGTCCTCAATAAACCAGAAAGGCTTACGCTTATAGAATACGAGGAGGTAAAGAGACATCCTATAGACGGTGCAAATATAATTTCCCAGATACCCGCTTTTGAAAGGATCGTCGGATGGGTAAGGTACCACCATGAAAGATGGGATGGTACAGGTTATCCGGAAGGATTAAAGGGGGAGGATATCCCTTTAGAAGCGAGAATAATAGGAATATGTGATGTCTACGATGCTCTGACTACCAAAAGATCTTACCGAGAAGAGTTCTCCCATGATGAGGCTTTGAAGATGATACTTTCAGAAAAAGGGAAGGCCTTTGATCCAAAACTCGTAGATGTACTCATCGAAAGCGCTGATGAATTTGATAAGATAAGAATAGAACACGCGCCAGTCTATCCCGGTGTGGAGAAATGATATACATATACGTGATTGTTGCAGCGATTGTAACTTCTTTGATCTTCAAAAGAAATATCTGGAATCCTCTCAATACCAATTTCAAATGGTTTTATCTTGTATTTATTCCATTTATCCTTGAACTGATAGCAGTTTTTGGAAATTTTGATTTTTCCAATTACCTTACCTCGACCGCTTACGTGATCTTGATAATCTTTTGCCTGGCAAATTGGCACATAAAAGGGTTCCCTTTCATAACTATAGGCGCAATCTCAAATACGGTCGTAATACTTTTGAACGGAGGAAGAATGCCTCTATCGAAAAAAACCCTTGTGCTTGCGGGCCTTCCGCCAGATACAATGGATCCAAAACACGTTTTGATAGGACCTGCTACCATTTTACCATTCATGGGAGACATAATCCCGGTGAATTTTTTGGGCCTTCATTATGCCTGCAGCATAGGTGATCTCTTCGTCTACACCGGGCTTTTCCTTTTGATATATCTCAACGCAAAAAGAGATGTTAAAAATAGTAAGGCCTAAAAAATACAGGGTGGAAAGATCTTTCGAACCCCTGTTGATTACACAGGTCATGAATGCCATCACTGTCACAAAGCGCATGTCTGCCGACTAAATTTGGCCATGACCTATAACCAATGGCGTTGTAAAAAGAGAGAAGTCAATAGATCTAATTGAGAATTAAAATTTGTCAATTTTCAATTCTACATGTCATCCGCTACGTGCCATTCTTTCATCTCCATAATTCGAAATTTGAATTTTCTTTGGTATAATAATAATCGAAAGTGAATATGTGTCCGGGATATGCGCTTTGTGCGCAAAGGTTATGTATTTAATCGAAGAGGTGAAGAATTTGTCGAAGACTTTTTACGTCACAACTCCCATATATTACGTTAATTCAGATCCACACATAGGATCCGCTTACACGACCATAGTAGCAGACGTTGTCGCGCGTTACAAACGCATGATGGGATATGATACCTTCTTTCTTACCGGAACTGATGAACATGGTCAAAAGATAATGAGAGCGGCAAAAGAGAAGGGGATGGACACGAAAAAATTCGTGGACGATCTTGCCCAGAGGTTCATTCAACTTTGGAAAGATCTTGAAATTTCCAATGATCTCTTTATAAGGACGACAGACGATTATCACGTAAAGACTGTTCAAGATTTCTTTCAAAAGATGTATGACAATGGAGACATATACCCTGGGAAGTACGAAGGATGGTATTGCGTTCACGATGAAACTTTCTGGACTGAGAAGGATATAGGACCCGATAAATTGTGTCCTGTCTGCCACAGACCGTTAGAGCACGTTGAGGAGGAAAATTATTTTTTCAGACTCTCAAAGTACACAAAACCTCTCCTCGATCATTTCAAAGATCATCCGGATTTCGTAGAGCCTGATTTCAGAAGAAACGAGATGTTGAGGATTCTCGAAGAAGGGCTTGAGGATATAAGCGTTTCCCGCACCTCCTTCGACTGGGGAATTCCTCTGCCTTTCGATAAAAAACATGTCATATACGTATGGTTTGATGCCCTTATAAATTACGTGTCGGCCATAGGTTACGGAAGAGATAACGAGAAGTTCAACAGGTACTGGCCTGCCGATGTGCATTTCGTCGGAAAGGAGATAAATCGCTTTCATTCCCTTATATGGCCTGCCATGCTTATGAGTGTTGGACTTCCACTTCCCAAAAAGATCTTTGCCCATGGATGGTTAACGGTCAATGGAGAAAAGATTTCAAAATCCAAGGGAAATGCGGTCGATCCCCGTCTGCTTGTTAATGCCTATGGGCTTGATGCGGTCAAGTATTACCTTCTGAGGGACATAACCTTTGGAAATGATGGGGATTTTTCCGAGGATAATTTGATAGTTAGAATAAATGCCGATCTGGCAAATGATCTTGGGAATCTTGTCCACAGAACATTATCGATGGTAAAGCAAAATTTCGCAGAAATTCCAGATCCTTCCGAAGAAGAGAAAATAGACGTTGATTTAAAAGATCTACTTTTGAAAACGATAGACGATTATTTTTCTTACATGGATAGTTTTAAATTCACCGAAGCACTGATTTCGATATGGAACCTTGTTAAGTTCTCTAACAAATACATAGACATGACTGAACCATGGCTTCTCGCAAGAGATCCTGCAAAAAAAGAGAGACTCGGGACCGTGCTTTACAATCTTGTAGATGTTATAAGAAACATATCGATAATGATCTCCCCGATCATGGTAAAGACATCTAAATCGCTGATCGATAGAATAAATCAGGACTTGGATGTAGAAATGCTTGGATGGCACAAAACAAAAAAGGCAAAGATAGAGGTCGGCGAGCCTTTGTTTCCGAGAATAGACACAAAAGTATGGAAAAAGGTGATAAAAATGGCAGAAACGGAAGAAAGTCAAAGAAAGGAAGAAATAAGCATAGAGGATTTTGCAAAGATCGATCTGAGGGTTGCAAGGATAAAGAAAGCAGAAAGAATTCCAAAATCCGAAAAACTCGTAAAGTTGCTTCTCGACGTTGGTGGAGAAGAAAGACAGATCGTTGCCGGCATAGGACTTGTCTATACCCCAGAATCTTTGATAGGAAGAGAAATAATCATCATCTACAATCTTAAACCTACAAAGTTGATGGGCGTTGAATCGAATGGGATGCTTCTGGCGGCAAAGGATGGAGAAAAGTTGAGAATTTTAACCGTCGATGGCTTTGTCGAGACCGGAGCAAAAATATCTTGAGGTGTAAATAATGGAGGAAATAAAAAGATCTATTTCTGAAGAACTCGTCGAGTCTTACATGAATTACTCGATGAGCGTAATAATAGGAAGGGCTATTCCTGACGTGAGAGATGGCCTAAAACCTGTCCAGAGAAGAATTCTCTTCTCGATGAATGAATTAAACCTTAAAAATAATGGACCAACCAAAAAAAGCGCGAGAATAGTTGGAGAGGTCATGGGAAAGTACCATCCACACGGTGATATGGCTATATACGACGCGCTTGTGAGAATGGCCCAGGACTTCACGATGAGATATCCGCTTGTCCACGGTCAGGGAAATTTTGGATCGATAGACAGGGATCCGCCTGCGGCCTCGAGGTATACTGAGGCAAAACTTTCAAAGATCGCCGAAGAAATGCTCGAAGACATAGAAGAAAATACAGTTGACATGGTACCAAATTTTGATGAAACTCTTAAAGAGCCGGTCGTCCTCCCGTCAAAGATCCCACAGTTATTGCTTAACGGAGCGTCCGGAATCGCTGTCGGAATGGCAACTTCCATACCTCCCCACAACATAGGAGAGGTGGCAGATCTTATTTCGAAATTCATAGACAATCCCGAGATGACAGATGATGAGGTCGCATCTCTTTTAAAGGGACCGGATTTTCCGACAGGCGGGATCTTAATGGATTCCGAAGCGATAAGAAATATATACAGAACCGGACGCGGATCGATCGTTATTAGATCGAGAACATCGATAGAAGAATACAAAAACAGAAGCAGAATCATCGTGACAGAGATTCCTTATGGTGTATCAAAGGCTTCCTTAATAGAGCAAATCGCCGAATATGCCAAAAATTCAAAGGAAAACATCATTTCAGATATACGCGACGAATCTGACAAAGAAGGGCTTAGAATTGTCATAGAAATAGCGAGAAATGCCGATGCGAATATAGTACTAAACAGATTATTAAAACATACCGCTCTTGAGACCCATTTCGCAGTTCAGATGCTTGTCATAGATCACGGAAAGCCAAGACTGATGAATTTAAAGCAGATAATAAAGGCTTTCACAGATCACAGGTACGAGGTAATAAAAAGAAGAAGTGAATACGAATTCGAAAAATTTTCGAAAAGGGCCCATATAGTCGAAGGACTGATAAAGGCATCGAGGGCGATTGGAACGGTCGTTGACATAGTCAAAAATTCACGCGATCTTGAGAGCGCGATAGATAGCCTTATGAAGATACTCGAAGTTTCAAAAGAGCAGGCCGAGGCGATAATGGACATGAAACTTCAAAGGCTTACCACACTTGAGCATGCGAAATTAGACGAAGAATATAAAAATCTCATAGAGAATATGGGGAAACTCCACACATTGTTAGGCTCTGACAGGATGATAATGGAAGAAATAAAGAAGGATATGGAGTACATAAAGTCAAAATACGGTGATCCAAGAAGAAGTGAAATCTCACAAAATACGGAAAATATAAACATAGAAGATCTTATCCCGGACGATGAAATAGTCGTCACAATAACCCATAACGGTTACGTATCGGCCACAAAACTCGAAAGTTACAAGATGCAGTCAAGAGGTGGAAAAGGAAATATCTCGATCCGTACCCGGGAGGACGATTACGTCGAGCACACATTTGTAACGACCAAGTTGAGTTATACTGGCTTCATAACCAATCTTGGGAAATTCTACTTCATAAAGAATTACAATTTTCAGGAAAATGAGAAAGGTTCAAAGGGAAAACTCATATTGAATTATTTCAACCTTTCTCCCAACGAAAAGGTCAAATCGATAATTTCGATAGGTCACACTCTCGATCCTTCAAGGGACATGTGGATAGCGACGAAATCGGGAAAGATAAAGAGAATTTCTCTAAGTGAATTTTCGTTCAGGGCAAATGGTGTGCTTGCGATAAAGTTAGAAGATGGAGATGAAGTTGTAGATAGCGCACTTACGGACACGAATGAAAAGAATATAATCGCGCTTTCAACCCTGAAAGGCTTCGTAAACGCATTCAAAGATGAAGATGTAAGAAAGATGGGAAGAATGGCCATGGGAATCAGGGGAATAAAATTGCGCGAAGGAGACGAAGTAGTTTCCATGATAGTTTTAAAAGAAGATGAGGTGAACAAGGTCCAGTTATTAACTATAACTGAAAAGGGACTTGGAAAGAGAAGTCCATTCTCTGATTATCCTATTCATAAAAGAGGATCGCATGGCGTAAGAAATCTCAGGTTAACGGCAAAAAATGGACTTGTCGTATCAACTGCCAAAGTTTTAGAAAATGATGAGATAATAGCCGTAACTGCAAATGGAAAGGCAATAAGGTTCAAAGTCTCGGATCTGTCCATAACGAGCAGAAACACGCAGGGATTCAGATGCGTTGATCTCGATCCCGAAGACAAGGTCGTTGCATTTACGCTTTTGAGGGGGATAGATTCTTGAAAGTTGTTTGCGTCGTCGAATACGATGGAACGAATTTTCACGGTTCTCAGTTCCATCCAAATGTCAGAACCGTTCAGGGGGAATTCGACGATGCCCTTGAAAAGATATTGAAGATGCGTTTAAGAACGGATCTTGCGGGAAGAACGGATACCGGAGTCCATGCCAATTACCAGGTATTTTCATTCGATTACATAAACAGAAGAATGAATGAGAAGAATTTCAAAGAAGCCTTTAATTCGTTGCTTCCTTCCGATATGCGGGTTAAAGAGGTTTGGTTTGCGCCGGACGATTTCAACCCAAGAAACAGCGCCGTCAAAAGAATATACCATTATTTCATACACAATTCGAAGGAAAGAAGTGTTTTCTTAAGAGACAGAATATGGTGGTTTCCCTATCCTTTAGACGTTGAAAAGATGCGTCAGGCGGCAACCTACCTTGAGGGAGTACATGACTTTACCTCATTTGCATCGATAGACAAAGATGATGACAGAAGCCCTGTCAGGACGATATACAGAATTAGGATCTTGAAAAAACATGATTACATACTTTTAAGATTTGAGGGAAAGTCTTTTCTTAGAAGAATGGTAAGGAACATGGTGGGAACCCTTGTCAGGGTTGGAACCGGAGACTGGCCACCTGAAAAGGTCAAAGAACTACTCGAATTGAAAGACAGAAGTAAGGCAGCCGCCACGGCTCCACCACACGGCCTTTACCTTTATAAAGTGTGTTTTGAACAAAATGAAAAAGGACGGGTCTATGAAAAAGAGACTCGATGAATTGTTGCTTTTGCGCGGTCTGTGCGAGACAAGAAGCAAGGCGAAGGATGAGATATTGCGCGGGAAGGTTTACGTAAATGGTGTCCAGATCTTAAAGGGCGGGAAGATGGTAGAAGAAGATGCGATAATCACAATTGAAGATAAAATCTACGTTTCCCGCGGCGCTTACAAACTCATAAAAGCACTCGACGAATTCAAAATAACGCTTGATGGAAAGGTATGCTGCGATATAGGAGCATCAACCGGAGGATTCACGCAGGTGATGTTAGAACGTGGTGCGAAAAGAGTTTACGCTATAGACGTCGCAAGCGGTGAATTTAGACTCAAAGATCCTAAAATAGTGCTTATGGAAAAGACAAATGCACGTTTTCTAAAGAAAGAAGATTTCGATCTACTGCCCGATTTTATAGCCTGTGATTTATCCTTTATATCTTTGAAAAAAATCCTACCCGTGATAAGGGAAATATTGAAAGAAGACGGAATGGCCGTCTGTCTTTTAAAACCACAGTTTGAAGTCGGGCCTGGAAGGGTTCGGGATGGAATCGTTAAGTCAAAAGATTTGCATTTAGAGACGATAAGGGATATTTTGAACTTTGCAAATGATTTGAACTTTAAAGTCAGCGGATTGACATTTTCGCCGATTAAAGGAGGAAGTGGTAACATAGAATTCTTGATCGAATTGAACGGAAAGGATAAACCTTTCGATATTGAAAGGGTAGTTGAATTTGCGTGGAAAATGGAGGGAAGTCAGGATGTCCATTGTTGATAAGATTTTCGATCCAAACAGAAGATTTTTAAAAAGGGCATCAAAGATCGTTGAACATATAAATGAACTTGAAGAAGATGTCAAGAAACTTAATGATTCGGATTTTACAAATAAGACGCGGGAATTCAAGGAAAGGCTTTCTAAGGGAGAGACTTTAGACGATCTTTTACCCGAGGCCTTTGCGCTTGTTAGAGAAGCATCAAGAAGGGCAATAGGCATGAGGCCATTTGATGTTCAGATTATAGGAGCGATAGCCCTTCATGAGGGTAAGGTGGCCGAGATGAAAACGGGAGAAGGAAAAACTCTCGTTGCGGTTATGCCAGCCTACCTTAACGCACTCGAGGGAAAGGGCGTCCATGTTGTAACGGTCAACGATTATCTCGCAAAAAGAGACGCTAACTGGATGAAACCAGCTTACGAACTGCTTGGTCTTAGCGTCGGGTTTTTGCAGTCCGAGATGGATCAGGATCAAAGAAGGGCCCAGTACAATTGCGATATAACCTACGGTACCAATACCGAGATGGGGTTTGATTATCTTAGAGACAATCTCGCCTACCTACCCGAACAAAGAGTTCAAAGAGGCCACAATTACGCGATCATAGACGAAGTCGACAGCATTTTGATAGATGAGGCAAGAACGCCTTTGATAATTTCAGGACCGGCCGAGAATTCCTCAAGGCTTTACAAACAATTCGCCTCTCTCGCTAAAAAATTGAAAAAAGATGAGGATTTCAAAATAGACGAAAAGCAAAGAACGGTCTCTTTGACAGAAGCGGGCATAAAAAAGATAGAAGACTTGCTTGGAATTCAAAATCTTTACGACCCATCAAATATAGAATACAATTTTCACATATTGAATGCTCTCAGAGCGCTCCATCTTTACAAAAAAGATGTCGATTACATAGTGCGCGGGAATGAGGTCGTCATAGTCGATGAATTCACCGGTAGAATACTCGAAGGCAGAAGATACAGCGAAGGCCTTCACCAGGCAATAGAGGCAAAGGAAAATGTCCAAATAAAGGAAGAATCGATAACATACGCTACTATAACCCTTCAGAATTACTTTCTCATGTACAAAAAGATAGCCGGCATGACGGGAACGGCTTACACGGAACGTGAAGAGTTCGATCAGATTTATAAAATGAAGGTCGTTGTGATACCAACGAATAAGCCAATGATAAGAAAGGACATGGATGACCTTATCTACAGGACAGAAGAAGAAAAATACAATGCCATAATAGAAGAAGTCACAAAAAGGTATCAAAAGGGTCAGCCTGTGCTTATAGGAACAACTTCAATAGAAAAGAATGAAAAACTCAGCGCTATGCTCAAAAGAAAGGGCATACCGCACGAGGTTCTAAACGCTAAAAATCACGAAAAAGAAGCAGAGATAATAGCAAAGGCAGGCCAGAAGGGATCTGTGACAGTTGCGACTAACATGGCCGGCCGTGGTGTTGATATAAAACTTGGAGAAGGCGTCGTTGAACTTGGAGGTCTTTTCGTACTCGGCACGGAAAGGCACGAATCGCGCCGTATAGACAATCAGTTGCGTGGCCGTTCCGGACGTCAGGGAGATCCTGGGGAATCGAGGTTTTACATATCAACAGAGGACAATCTCTTGAGAATCTTTGGTGGAGACAGAATGAAGTCCTTGATGAATACGCTAAAGATCGCTCCCGGTCAGCCTATAGAGCATCCTATGCTTTCAAGGTTAATAGAGCAGGCACAAAAGAAAGTCGAGGGAATGCATTTTTCCATAAGAAAGCATTTGCTCGAACTCGATTCAGTCCTTGACAGACAAAGAAATGCCGTTTATTCTCACAGAAACTGGATTCTTGATGGCACAGATGTTAGAGAACATCTTACGGAAATCTTTGAAGACGTCGTGGACAGAAGAATTCAAAATTATCTCTCCTCTAAAGATCCAGACGAATGGGACTGGGAGAGTTTCTCCAATGAACTTTCCTCAATCTTTCCATTCTTCTCTTTGGACGGCAAATCAAAAGATGACATCGAGGAATTGAAATCACAAATAATGGAAGATCTGAAAAAGAATTACGATGCAAAGGTCTCAGAAATCGGGGAGGAGAGATTCCCACAAATTCTCAAATATGTCATGCTCAAGGTCATAGATGAGAGATGGAGATTGCATCTACAGGAAGTTGATATGCTGAAAGAATCGATAAATCTGCGCGCCTACGGTCAAAAGGATCCGGTCATAGAATTCAAAAAGGAAAGTTATCAAAGGTTTGAAGAGATGGTCGATGGAATGTACGACGATATCTCTTCGATAGTCTTTAGAATCGTCATGATAGATGAGCAAAAAGAGAAAGAACGCGCAAGAAAGAGATTCTCAGTTCTTCAAACGCAGCATTCCGATTTTACTCTTTCCAACGGAAAAAAAGATGAAAAAGCCGAAGAGGCAAAAAAGAAGAGAATGCGCGTTAAAAGATGAAAGGGTGATTAGGTGATAAATTACGATCTAAAAGTTAAAGTAGAGGACATTCAAAAAAGATTCGGTGAACTTGTAAAGGTCTTCGATGAAAAAGCCGTAAAAGGTGAGATAGAGAATTTAGAGAGTAAAACGACGGCAAATGGTTTCTGGGACGATTCGCAATCGGCCCAGGAGACTCTTAAAAAGTTAAAAGATCTCAAGGAAAAGTACGATTTATTTCAAAAGATGAAGTCAAAGATGGAAGAGGTAGATGTAGGTCTTGAACTTGCAGATGAGGATGAAGAATTCGCGCAGAATCTTGAAGAGGTTGTCGAAGACGCAAAAGAAATCATAGAAAGATTTGAACTCATAATGATGCTTAATGGCAGATTTGACGATCTCAATTGCTACCTTTCAATTCATCCCGGAGCAGGAGGAACGGAATCTCACGACTGGGCACAGATGCTTTTGAGAATGTACACGAGATGGGCCGAAAGGAAACATTTTGAAATAGAAGAGATAGACATCCAGCCAGGCGAAGAGGCCGGAATAAACAGCGCAACATTGCTTATAAAGGGTGAATACGCTTATGGATTTTTGAAATATGAAAGGGGTGTTCACAGGCTTGTAAGAATCTCTCCATTTGACGCGGCAAAAAGAAGACATACATCTTTTGCCTCTGTCAATGTTCTACCGGAGTTAAAGGAAGATATAGAGATTGAGATAAAGGACGAAGATTTAAGAATAGACACCTATAGAGCCTCGGGCGCCGGAGGACAACATGTCAACAGAACAGATTCGGCCGTAAGAATAACGCATATTCCAACCGGGATAGTGGTAGAATGTCAGAATGAAAGGTCACAGTTTCAAAATAAAGAGACGGCTATGAGAATTTTAAAGGCAAGACTTTATCAATTAGAGGTTGAAAAGAGACAGGCCGAACTTCAAAAGATACAGGGCACATTGAAAGAAATTGGATGGGGAAGCCAGATAAGATCCTACGTCTTTCAACCATATACCATGGTCAAGGATCACAGGACAAATTACGAAACCGGAAATATTCAAGCAGTCATGGATGGGGAAATAGATGATTTTATCTACGCAGAACTTGTCTTTTTCGCAAGAAATGGGGGTAATGAATTTTGATCTACATTGCCAATAAGACAATATGAAAAGGGTTATGGTAATGGTTGGCCAGAATGATGAAGATTATGGCCAGCGTTTGACTTATGTGAAAGTAAGAGAATTATTGAGATCCAAAAATGTCGAAAGTGTATACCCAAAATTTTCCATTCACACCATGGCAATGATGCCATTTTACGATGGATTGATTGTCAGCGGAAAATTAAAGGGATACTTCGAAAGTTCTGTGATGATAGATCTCGCACTTGAATTCGGCAAAGAAGTTTTTCTATTTGGACTCAACCTTGAAGAGTCCGAAAGAAGAATGGTAAAGCATCTGAGAACACAGATAATGAGTCCTCTTGTAAAGGGATTTGTAACTGATCCGGTAGAACAGAGATGGGCCTCTTTATGGGCCGGATCAGAAATAAAGGCCGGGATAGACATTGCAAATCTTTATCTTCTTGAAAGATCCGAATACGAAAGAGGCAAGTTCGTTGTGATAGCACCTTCAAAAGACGGCATTTTAAGCAAATGCATCGAAGAGAAGTGGTTTCCGATAATGGATGCAAGGGTAATAGTTGAAGATCCGCAGGATTCAAAGACTGCCGTTCAATTTGCCTCAAAACTTAAAGTCGATGATGTCTCTTTGATCTTTAAAATAAACGATATTATGAATGCGGTAAAAAACGCGAGATTTGTCATATCTGAAAAATTTTACACAACCCTTACGGCAATTTCCTTTGAAACACCCTTCATTCACGTAGGTAAAAAGATATTAAGGTACATAGGAAAAGATTTTTCAAATTACGTGTGCGATCCCGATATGACAGAACTTGGACTCGCCTTTTCAAGGTTAAACGAATTTGATTTCGATTCCGTTAAAAATTTTAATTCCCGTGTGAGATCGATGTACAGCGATATGGAAAAGGAAATAGACGCTTTTATCTGGAAAAATTCTTAAGTATAAAAAAGAGCGTCAGGAGGAAAAAAGATGATTAAAGATTTAATCGATCTTGCAACTGTGATGTTTTCTATGAGAAGGTGGAACAACAGACCAACATTTGAATCCATAAGTGAAGCCTCAAATAGTGGCTTTATCCTTCATGTAGCACACCTGATGGGCATGATTGAGATTTCAAATGGCAAAAAGGTCGATATGTCAAAGGTAATAACCAGAATTATATTGAAAGACATGCCAAAGTGCATAATATCCGATATATCGCTTTCGACAAAGAGAATGATTCAGACACTTTCACCTTCGGCATGGAACAGAATGTACAAAAGTTCAATAGATGAGGTTCTCAAGAACGTACCTGACGAGTTCAAAGCACAATTCGAAGACGCGATGATCAATTCGAGAGATGAATCAATTGAGGGAAAAATAGTTAACGCCGCAGATCTTTACGCCGCCTTCAAAGAGGCCGAAACAAATGTGAGATTCTTTCCAGAATATTTTAAGGAGCCTTTTGAATCGATCAAAAAAGCAATGCAACAAATCGATCTTAAATCCTTTCATAAAATACTCGAAGATGAGAAACTTAAAAATTATCTTACCCAGATAGCGGCTTTGATGTATGCCGTAAGGTGGAACCAGCACCCGAGAACCGTTCCAACAACGGTGGCAGGTCACACATTTTTCGTTACTTTCACCTCTTATCTCATTGCCCTTGAAATGCAGAAAATCGACATGGTTAATGTCCTCGAAAGATCGATCTTTCACGATGTGCCGGAAGCATTAACTGGAGACATAATCTCACCGACAAAAAGAAGGGTAGAAGGGTTTGAGACCGTTGTCGAAGAGGTAGAATCAAAAATGGTAAATGAAATATTGCTTCCTCTTCTTCCTACGGAAATAGCAAGATATTATTCACCGTTGATGTTAAAGCCCTTTGATGGAGGAATGGAAGGGAAAATTGCGCGCGCATCCGATCTTATGGGCAGTCTTGTCGAATGTAAGATGGAAATAGTAAATGGAATGCAAACAGATTTCTTCAGAAGAAGTTATGAATCCATAAAACAACAGATAAAATCGATGAATTTAGAAGTGGTCAATCAAATGATAGTGTGATCCACATAAAGATGGGGAGGTGCAAAGGTGAAAAGATTTTTTGTCTTTTTTGTTCTGATTCTAATAGCGGGCATAGGGTTATCGCTGACCGTCACATTCGTCACCGATACGGGTGGAATAGGAGACAAATCCTTCAACGACAGTGCATGGAATGGAGTCGAGATGGCGGTTAAAAATCTCGGTGTTACCGCAAATCTCATCCAATCCTATGAGCAGGCCGATTACATTCCAAACCTCTCGGCAGCGGCGCAGGTCTCGGACGTGGTTGTTGCGGTGGGATTTTTGATCCAGGACGCGGTTATAAAAGTGGCGCCGCAATTTCCAAACACGAAATTCATCTTCATAGACGGATCGATAAACGGGATACCGAATGTTGAAAGCTATATCTTTGCCCAGCAGCAAGGAGGATTTTTGGTTGGCTACATAGCGGCCGCAATGACAAAAACCGGAAAGGTAGGGGTAGTCGCCGGAATGCCAATTCCGCCAGTTGACAGTTACATGTACGGATATGAGGCAGGAGTTGAAACTTACAACGTGCTTCATGGAACAAATGTGCAGGTTATTTCAGGTTACGTTGGAAGTTTTGATGATCCTGCAGCCGGAAAGGCGATGACGGAAAGCCAGATCGCGGCAGGGGCCGACATAGTATATCAACTTGCGGGTCTTAGCGGGCTCGGTGTAATAGATGCGATGAAGAACCAGCCAGCCGGATATTACGCGATAGGAGCAGACATGGATCAAGATTACCTCGCACCGGGTCACGTCCTTGTGAGTTCTTTAAAGAGGGTTGACATAGGCGTCTACGACGGAATAAAATCCGTCATCGATGGAACCTTTAAGGGCGGAACGATCTTACTTTCTTTGAATAACGGAGGAATAGGGATAAGTCCTATGACATACACGAAGAAACTTGTTCCACAATCCGTTATGAAAGAGATAAAGGTCCTCGAGCAAATGATAATCGACGGCAAGTTGAATATTCCACAAACAAAAGAGGAATTTCAAAGTTTTCAGGTTCCACAGATCACTTTCTAAAGCCCCTAACGGGGCTTTTTTGCCGAGGTGATATTATGTTAGTTTACGGTCATAGAGGATACAGCGCAAAATATCCGGAGAATACGCTTTTGTCTTTCCAGAAGGCGATAGAATACGGTGCAGATGGAATAGAACTGGATGTCCATCTGACAAAGGACAAAAAGATAGTCGTATGCCACGATGAAACGATAGACAGAACCTTTAACGGTTCCGGCCTTATTTCAGAGATGACACTCGAAGAACTTAGAAGGTATGATTCTCAAGGTCAGAAGATTCCCACACTCGAGGAGGTGTTTGATCTTATAGGCCCATTATTTAAGATAAACGTAGAACTTAAAACCGACGTCATAGAATCGGACGAATTAGTCTTTAGAACTGTAAAACTCATCAAAGAGAGGAATCCCGACAGGGTAATAATATCTTCATTCAACCACAAAAGCATACTTTACGCAAGAGAATTAGATAAGAATTTAAAACTGGCTTTTCTATTCGGAGAACAGCATATAGGAAAGATAAAAGAAATAGAAAAACAGAGCGTCGAGGCTGGAATTTTTTCCTATAACCTGCCCGTTTACGCCAAAGGAATGGCCGAAATGGACGAATTGATCGATTTTGCAAAAGATCAGGGTATAAAGATAGTCTTCTGGACAGTTGATGATAAAGAAGATATGGAATACGCAATAGAAAAAGAAGCCTACATCGTGATAACGAATGAAGTTGAAAAGATAAGAGAGATTTTGACATCTCACTTAGAATAAATTGAAAAGATATTTTCATCTCTACCACCTTTTTTCGAATAATTTCTCGATTCTCTCCTATCTTTTGACTTCGGCCATAAATTCCGTCGCCGCCGAATGGAATTTGCCATTTTTCATGATAGGCCTGATAAATTTCGCGGGTGCCTTTTCTTACGTGATGGCAAGTTTGTTTTTTGGAAGACTCGGCGATCTTTTCGGTCAGAAAAGGATTTTAACCTTTATAACCATTATCTTTGCATTCTTTAACGTACTTGGTTTTTTCTGGTCGAATGTTTTTGAACTTTTCGTATTCGCAATAGGAGTAAATCTTTTCTTTGGAACATTTTTCCCACAAATAGAAGGTTTACTCTCAAAAAGAGAAAAGGCTTTAAGGATCGATCCAGCAAGCACAATCAATAGATTCACTCTTTCGTGGAGTACTGGCAATATAATAGGCATGGCTCTCGGGCCTTTTTTGATAATCAAATACCCCTACATAACCTTCGGATACGGAATAGCGCTTAACCTCATTGCTTCATATATGATAAGAAAGGATCTTTCAAAAAATGGCGAGGCTATAAAGTTTAACCCTTCTTACAAACTCACCGTTTCGCCAAAAACCATCGACTTCCCGCGCATAAAACTTTACAGGCTTGTGTATAGAACTACTCTTTTTCTTTCAGGTCTTGTTTATTCTGCCGTCCTTTCCTTATTTCCAAAAGTTATAGGCATGAGCGGATTACCTGTAAGAATAAGCGGATTTCTGATAGTCGGCGCCAACATAGGAGTCCTGATCGTCTTTTTAACGCTCGGAAGAATAAAGATATGGGTTGGAAATCCGATCTTGTCGACGATCTTCCTTGCAGTCATTCCGGTTGAAACTATTCTACTCTTCCTGCCAACCTCTCCCCTGCTGTTTTTTTTGATCTCTCTCTTTGCCGGAATGAGTTATGCCGTCCCCTACACCTACGCCATCTTTTATGGACTTAACTCTCAGGATGAGGACGAAGGAAAACAGGGTGGCTTTCACGAGGCGATAATAGGCATGATATTTGGAATAGGGCCTTTGATAGGAGGATTTGCGATTCAGATGTTTAATTTAACAGGTCTTGGAATGATGTCTGCAACAATTCTAATTGCCGTATCGGTAATTCAGTATTCATTTATAAAATCTCTAAGCGTAAAAAAATAAAGGCCATAAGGCCTTTATTTGAATTGATTTACAAAGTTGAGTTGAAGATTGGCAATGTGATTTTTTATCTCTTTTACCTCATTTTCATCTAACCTTTTATCGATCACTTCTGACATCTTATCAAGCAAATCTATTAAGAATCGTGCATCTTCTTTTGATTTGTGAAATTCTCCGTCTGTGTCTTTGATAAGGCCAAGGGATATCCATGCCTTTTCTTCAAGGATTCCAAAGACAAAAGAGACGATTTCCTCCGGAGAAAGATAATTTTTTTGTTTTTCCTCTTCTGCCATTTGAATTCCTCCATGCAATAAATATTTAGATCGTCATTTATCCTTCAAAGACCTTCATTGCGTCATCCACACTTTTCCCCTCAACGGTTATATCGTATATCGCATTGCACATCTTTATCGCTTCATCGAGAGGTTTTTGATGTATATTCCTTCCCGTTGCATTCCCGGCCGCACCGCTTATGAAGATCTGATCATGGAGTCTTTGAAGGAAAGCCCTTACATCTATGCTTGGACCTCCAGCGCACAGCACCTTTGTCCTTCCGGCCGCCATAACGGCCTCCTTGAACATCTCGGCGACATTTCCTTCTTTGACCTCAGGATAATTGACTTTAACAAAATCGCTTCCTAACGCTGCCACGATGCCCGTTACTCCTGCTATAAGGTGCGGATCAAGTTCATCTGCGATGGAAATACCGCGCGGATATGCCCATATAACCGTCACAAGGCCATTTTCGTGGGCTTTGTACACGATCTGAGCTGCCTGTCTGAACATTTCCGCCTCGTATTTACTTCCAGGATATATCGTATAACCAACTGCAAGTATCTTAAGACCGCTTTCTTTTTTGAATTTGATGACCTGTTCGACGTCGATCCACTGGTTACTGAATGGATCCATCTGATCGGTCTTGATCAAATTCGTCTTGGAGTTCAATTTAACAAGGTAAGGAACCTCTCTGTAGTCCATGCCATACCTTGATATCAACCCAAGTTGAGTTGCAAAAATACCAATCTTAGCCTTACTCGCGATTTTAAAAAGATGTTCTGGATCCGCGTCGTCGGGGGCAATACCTTTGCCGTAAAAGTCCTTGTTAAGATGCTCTACTTTCTGATCGCCTGCAAATAGCATAAGCCTTCCGACACCGTGAGTCATTTCTTCGTAATTTTTTGAATATTCGGAACGCTTATCCTTTGGAACATCAAGAGGAATCTTTAATTCCATCGTTCTCACCTCTTCCTTTGAAGATCAACTCCTATTAAAAATTATATACCAAATCGTAATTTTTCAGAAATCAAAGTCTGATGCTAAAAGATCACGTTATAGATTTTGGGAAAACGCTTTAGAAAGATACCTAACATGAGCGCTATAATGGATGAAGCAAATCCAGAAAAGATCTGGATGTAAAGATTCGCGCTCGTTGAGATATTCACAAAGAGAGAAAATGGTGCAAGAGTTAGACCTATTATCAAAATATGATCCGCGTATATGTCAAAAGAATGATTGCCAAAAAGTGATAGCACGTTAGAATATTTTTTCTCTTTTATAAGGTGTGATATCCACAAAAAAATAGGAAGTGAAAAGCAATAAAAAAGGTATTCAAAAGGACCGAGGGCCGAGTATGCCTCATAGTCATGAAAAAGTTTTGGAACGGTTATTATCATTGCAACGGAGCCGGCATATGAAAAGAAAAAGCCTATCCATACCAAAAAAGAAGGCTTTTTCAGCCATAAAAAATCTCTTTTTTGTGCGATATACATTCCCCAAAGATAAAAAAATGCCCATATCAACGGATTCCGGTAAGTTATCGTTGAATTAATTATAGAATGATTCCAGTATTGAGGCATGTAATACAAAGCCGTGAAGAAAAGTCCAGATGCCAGTGAGAGTATCATAAGATATTTCAAATTCGTCTTGAAGATGAGAGGAGTTAAAGCGTAAAAGATCAAAAGAACAAAGATAAAATAAAATGGAAGGTATATAGTTGCAAAAAGATATCCGTAAATCACATTTGAAATACTTAAATCGTAAGGTCCAGAAAGATGGCTGGCAAATCCAACTTGAATTAAAAGATAAATAGTAGACCACAAAAGGTAAGGAGGGAGAAAGATTTTAAGTTTCTTTGAGATAAAATGAAATGGCGATCTTTTATAACTTCTGTAAGCCAGAAATCCTGAAACAAAGAAAAAGATCACCACCACAGGCGTTCCTAAAGGACCAAAAAAGTAGAGCGCATGCTTTATTTTTTCATCGTAAGTTTGAAAATTGTAAAAGATGGCATGAAAAAAGACGACCGTTAATATTCCCCACCCCTTTAAGAGATCGAATTCTTTTATTCTTTCATCCATTTTTCATGCTGACAAGCGCTTCTTTTAAAACCTTCAATGCCCTGCAATCATCTTCATTGTAATTTAAAAGTTCTTCCATTACCGAATAATCTCCCTCTTCTCTCCATTTTGAAAGTGCCATCATCGCATTGTAGCCGTTAAAATCTTTATTCCTCCAGTTAAATCCAAAACTCCTCGCAACATCTTTGAGAGAGTAAAATCGGACCGGCATAATTACACTATTTCTTACAGTGGAATAAAGGTCCACAAATCTTGGAAAGACAAATTTTAGATCCGTGTTCGAGATCTTTCCAAATTTTTTCATTACATCTTTATCGAATCTATCGTAATGGTAAATTGGAGCGTTGGGATAAAGTGATAGGATTTTTATAAAATCGAACCATTCATTCCAGTTATCATTGCTGAGAATGAAATGATGGTAGGTATCATCGACTAAAAGTCCGAAAAGATAAAGATCTTCATCGTCTTTTTCCACGTCAAAGAAGTATTCATGATCCGAATATGGAAGGTTTACCTTCTTTAACATTATAGGTCTGTGATCTTTAAGAGACCTTGCCTGCTTTACAATGGAATCCGCCTCATCCAGACTTATACCGACATACTTTGCTATCTCGTAAGGGCTGGCATTCGAAAGAGAATCAACATCTTTGAATCCGGCCTTTATGAGAACTTTCTTTCTTTTATCCCCCACACCATTTATAAGGGACAGATCCTCCTCCTTTTGGCTTAAATCAAGACACTCTTTGTAAAATGGGCATTCCTTGCATTCATAACCAAAGGAAGGTTTCGGATCAGAAGGACTTTCAAAGACTTCCTTCATAGCATCGATCATCATCGAAATGAATTCATCGCGAGGTTTGACAAGTTTTTCACCCTTTAAAAATTCGATCTTTACCTGCGCATCTTCCCCTCTAAGATGAAGTACAAAGTACAGAAATGAAGATTCAATTATGTGCCTTTCCCTTACATTTTTGGACATTCTACGCAAAATAAATATTTTGTTTCCGTTCTCCTCGCGTTCTTCATCTGCAAAGGCAATAAGGCGGAAACCCTTATAATCGGCTTCGATACCTTCAGAACTTTGAATTTGATCTTTAAGAAGATATGCCTTTCTGTGGCAGATGTAAAAAGTTGTGAAAAAATCCTGAGTTATAACCATTTTTCAAAAGTCCTCTTTTGAAATAACGGGATTGTACCTCTCTCCATAATCATAAGTATCCATTTTCTCTATCTTCTTTATCTTAAAGACAATCAAATATGTTAATGGAGTGGCGATAGTCTCATAGGCAACCTTGAAGATGTACTGGGCAAGGATAAGAAAGAACAATTCTTTAAGATTCATAAGCCCTGCAAAGGTTCCGATGATGAAGATCAAAGTATCCGCGCCTTCGCCTACAACGGTTGAACCTATGGTTCTCGTCCAAAGAAATTTTCCTTTGGTGAGTATTTTCATCTTGCTCATGACGACGGAATTAAGGTATTCTCCCACGAAATACGCAACGACAGAAGAAATAACTGCCCTTGGGGCAAGGCCAAGAACGATCGAATAGGAATTCGCTTCCGTCTGCCACCAAGCGGGAGCGGGAAGGGCATTTATCAAAAGAAAGAAAAAGGCCATGAACAAATTTGCTCCAAGGCCAAGCCATATGACAAGTCTCGACCTTCTAAATCCGTAAACCTCCGTTAAAATGTCTCCAAATATGTAGGATATCGGAAAGATCAAAACAGCCCCGGGCAGAACAATTCCCCAGAAATTAACAAGCCTCCCGGCCGTGACATTTGCTATTATAAGACAGGTAACAAAAACTACGGCCAGAAAAACATATAAAGGCGTTATCTTCCTTTCTTCCAACTACCTTTCACCCTTTTCTATGATCGTTGTGGCATCTATTCCGCCACGCGTTTTATAGATGACAGTTACCTTCATCCAGACAGGATTTAGCAATTCAAACAGATCGTTAAAGATCCTTTGTGTGGCCCTTTCTTGGTAAATTCCAACATTCCTAAAAGAGACAAAATAATATTTCAAAGACTTTAACTCTATTATTTTGTCAGAAGGAATATACTCTATCATAACCCTACCTATATCGGGAAGTCCTGAAAAAGGACAGACTGCCGAAAATTCATCTGTTTCATATCTAACAAATTCTTTCTCCTTATTTTGAAAATCTATAGTTTCAAGGATGCCGGTTTCTATAGCATCTTCTCCAAGAAAAGAAAAGGTCTTTCCTTCAGCCTTTGGCATTTTATCATCTCCTTCAAGATTATACCAAAACCACTTAGCCCTAATCTCCCATGTAAGTTACAAAAGCGCTCTCGGTCTCCCAGAGATCTACCGAATACAATCTGTAATTTGGACCATTTAGAGGTTTTTCAAGGACATTCCATATCCACATTGCTATGTTCTCTGCGGATGGTTGTGGAATTATCTCATTTATGTAATTGTGATCGAGTTTTGATATGACAAGATCATTCACAATTCTTTTAAGTTCGGCAAAATCGATGATCATTCCCTCGTCGTCAACCTTTCCGTTGAGCGTTACTCTTAATTTGTAAGTATGACCGTGGAGTTTTTCACACTTTCCATGATAATTGACAAGATTGTGTGCGGCGTCAAATTTAAATTCCTTTGAAATTAGCAAATTATCACCTCATGCTCTAATCGTTGAACCACTCTTTTTTAATATGGATAAACCTTTTGCCAAAGAAGATCTGCAGTCCTATTCCTATGAGATACGAAGCGACAAATCCCAGGAATAATTGGCTAAAGGATGCGTTTATTCCAAAAAGTTTAAAGGCTCTCATAAAAAGGAAGATACCAAATAGCAAACTTCCAACTCCTATGAGTTTTCTTCCGACAAGTTCTCTTATTCCCTCAAAACAAAAGAGAATACCGAAGAATATGCCAATTATGAAGCCAAAAGTAAGGTTCATGAACCCAAAGACTCCAAGAAAGGCAAGAACTCCCAAAAGGATTAAAAACACAGCGAATGCTTTCATTTTAAACCTCCTTTACACCGGGTACAAGATAGAATAAAAACGAGAAAATCGTTACAACGCTTCCCAAAAATGTGAAGATGAAAAAGTTCGAAAGAGAAGCGGATAAAAATCCAACCACTGAAAGGGAAATTGGCTGAAAGATCGTCTCAAAAGTAAGCATAACGCTAAAGACCCTTCCCCTCTTTTCATCAGGTACTAACCTCTGTATTATAACCTGAAAGAGCACATTGACAAAAGCGAGTGCAAATCCTATCAAAAAAGCTATTATTAAAAAGGTGATCAGATTGGGGGCAACTCCGAACAAGGCGTAAAGTATTCCCGTTAAGGCCATGCCAAGTATTATGAAGTTGTGCTTTACCTTTATTTCTGGAATTATCGAAAGTACAATTGATCCGATCATCATACCTATGGCAAAAGCGCTGACCGAATAGCCAAGTTCGAGAGCGCCAAGGTGGTATATCTCCTTTATCTGCTTTGCTATGAGTATATCGATAGGAGAAAACGCAAAGTTAAGGATTGAAACGATTATCATCGACCAGAAGATCAATTTTTGATCGTAGAGAAATCTGAATCCATCTTTGAAATCCGAAAAGAAAGAACTGTCTTTATCTTCTGAGATTGATTGTTTGAAATTTATGAAGATCTCGGTTCCGGCAGATATTACGAAAGAAAAGCCATTAAGCATGAAAACAAAAAATGGCCCGAAGAAACCTACAAGTAGCCCTCCAATGGCAGGACCTATTATCTGAGTGAACTGAATTCCGGTCTGGTAAAAACTGTTGGCGCGCGTTAACTTTTCGTCAGGCACTATATTTGGTATCGTGGATTGAATTGCCGGATTGAAAAATGCACCGCCTATGCCCATTAAAGCTGAGATCAAATATATCAAAAGCGCCGTCAAGGTATTCGTGTAAGCGAGATATGCCATCCACAAAATCAAAATCCCTCTCAAAAAATCGGAAAGTATCACGATCGATTTCCTGCTTATTCTATCGTTAAGAACACCGGCAAATGGACCTATTACAGCCATTGGAATCACACTGAATGTGAACATCAACCCCATAACGATACCGGATTGCGCACTTGGAAAATGATTCATTATCCACCACATGATCGCAATGTACTGGATTGAATTTCCAATCGATGAAACTACCTGGCCTGACCACAAAAGCAGAAAATTTTTGTTAAAAAGCCTTCTTTCTGAGACGATTTTTTGATCCATATTCATTTACCCGACAAAAATTCTTCTATCTTCTCTCTGTTGTAGCCGAGAGTTTCCATCAATTCCTTTATTTCATCCTTTGTTGCCCTTTTCGATTTTAAAATATCCTCAAAAATTTTCATCCTTTCATCTTCCTTTTCATCGGCGATCTTTTCAGATCCGAATTCTAAATGTGCATCCCCAGAGATACTTTTGAATTTCAACGTCGATGACGGTCTTCCTATATCAAATGAACCTTTGAGAATTCCTTTTACCTTTACATCGGATCTTATATCCCCGCTTACCGTGTCAATCTCGACATGGGTATTTGGTCTTGATGTGAAAGAAATGGAAAAATCTCCGGATATCGTTCTGACATCTAAGGTTTCAAAATCCGGATCCATCCGCATGATTCTTATATCTGACGAAGTGGTCTTTACAATTCCCCATCTGAACGAAGGATTTGAAAACTCAAGATCGCCGGATATCGACTGAACATCTATCTTTTCGATCCTTGACGATCCTCTGAAATTCAGATTGCCAGAAGTGGTTTTGACAAACAGACTTTTGACCTTTGAATCGATCTCGATCTCTCCAGAGATGGATGAGATTCTCAACTCCTCCAAAGAAAGGCCTTTAATTGAAATGTATCCAGATGTCGTATCTATTCCCATCGAAAGATCGTCTGGAATTTGTAAATGAACGCTCTCAATCTCAAGTCCTCCGAATTTCATAAAGCCGAAGGCGAAAAAACCATCTGGGAAAAATGGCGAATGCGGGAAAAGATCTAATTCGAACCTTTCTCCCTCTTTTTTTACCTTTGGCTCGTAATCTTCGATATCCTTTTTGAATCCCGAAAGTTCTACTTCTAAAGATACCTTTCTTTCCGTGTTGCGAACAACTTTTATGTCCGGTGAGATTGAATGCACAAAAACACTTTTGACTTGGGATACATCCCATTCAAATTTTTTGGTTTCCCTCATCTTTTCCTCCTTTCAACTTAGAAATTGCCGTTGAAATATCTATCTCTCCATTTCTTAGCCTCTCAAGAATATCTTTTTCGCTTTCTTTTGGCTCTTCTTCGACATCATATCCAAGAGTCCTGACGATCTCGTTTAATCTATTCCGCGCGGTGGGATAAGAAATATCGAGTTCTTTCTGGACTTCGCTGAGATTTCCCTTATGCTTTAGAAAGATTTTTACGAATTTCATTTGCTCTTCTGAAAGATTGAAGAATTCATCAAGAACGAATTGACCCGTTACGCCAGTCCCGCAAACGGGACATTTCAAAGCCACCACATCCATTTTGTGACCGCAATAAGGACACTTGCTTACTACAGATATTTTGATCACCTCCTTAATAATTTTAAGTTTATAATTAATTTTATTGAATTATAGATCAAAATTTTTTATATGTCAATAAAAAAATAAACGCCCCCGAAGGGGCGTTCTGAAAAATCGATCATTTCACAATTGCCGGGGATTTATTTACAGATATAATTCCGTCCTCTTCATCAACGATAACTTTGTCTCCTTCGGACAGCTCTTTTGAAATGATCATATCCGCTATTTTGTCCTCTACCTCGAATTCTATTAATCTCCTCAAAGGACGCGCACCGAATGCCGGATCGTAACCTTTTTCGGCGAGATATTCTATGGCATTCTTTGTTACTTCCAAGGTTATATTCTTATCTGCAAGATTTGCGCGTATCTTTGATATGAATTTTTCAACGATACTCTCCATATGAGATTTTTCAAGAGGCCTGAAAGCGATCATCGCGTCTATCCTGTTCAAAAACTCAGGTTTGAAATACTTTCTAAGTTCCTGAATCATCCCTTCATCGAGATAATCCATCTTACCGCTCTCAACGCTTTCAAGTATGTAATCAGATCCTATGTTTGAGGTCATTATTATAACGGTATTTCTAAAATCAACTGTATTGCCTTTTCCGTCGGTCAACCTTCCATCGTCGAGAACTTGAAGCAATGTGTTGAAGATCTCCGGATGAGCCTTTTCTATTTCATCGAGTAAAATCACGCTGTAAGGTCTTCTTCTAACAGCCTCAGTTAACTGTCCTCCTTCTTCATATCCCACATAGCCCGGAGGCGCTCCTATGAGTCTTGAGACCGTATGCTTTTCAGAATATTCCGACATATCGATGCGTATCATGGCATTTTCGCTGTTGAATAATACCTCTGCAAGAGCCTTGGCGGTCTCTGTCTTTCCAACACCAGTAGGACCGACAAAAAGGAATGTGCCCATTGGTCTGTTTGGATCTTTAAGTCCAGCCCTTGCCCTCCTTATTGTAGAAGAAACGATTCTGACAGCCTCTTCCTGATCTACAATTCTTTTGTGTATCAATTCTTCGAGATTTGCGAGTTTGTTTCTTTCATCTTCCATGAGTTTCGTCACGGGAATGCCAGTCCATCTTTCGACAACTTTGGCTATCACGTCCGAATTGACAACTTTGGGAATCTTCTCCTGACGCTTCTTCCATTCTTCCTGAACCCTGGCAAATTCCTTTTTCACCTTTTCAAGTTCGGCTTTTTTCATCGCAGCTTTTTCGTAATCTCCAGAAAGTGCCGCATCATTTATTTCCTCTTCCAAAGCGGATATTTTATTTTGCCCTTCTAATATTTCGGAAGGAACAAATGAATTTTCAAATTTCACCCGCGATGCTGCCTCATCTATTAAATCTATCGCTTTATCTGGCAAAAATCTGTCAGATATATACCTCGAAGAAAGTTTCACGGCAGTCTCTATCGCTTCATTTTCTATTTTGACACCGTGATGGGATTCATAAGAATCCTTAAGCCCGAGTAATATCTTTATAGTCTCTTCCTCGCTCGGCTCTTTAACATCTATCGTCTGGAACCTTCTTGCGAGTGCTTTGTCTTTTTCTATGTATTTTCTGTAATCTTCCAAAGTTGTGGCACCTATACATCTTAATTCCCCACGCGCAAGCGCTGGTTTTAACATGTTCGAAGCATCGAGACTTCCTCCCTCAACGCTTCCGGCACCTACAACTGTGTGCAATTCATCTATAAAAAGTATCACATTGTTATTCCCTTTTACGGCATCTATGAGAGATTTAAGCCTTTCTTCGAATTCTCCTCTGAATTTGGTACCGGCAACGAGCCTTCCCATATCAAGAGAAAGAATTCTTTTATTCATAATGTAATCTGGCACCTTACCGCTAACAATAAGCTGGGCAAGCCCTTCGACTATGGCCGTCTTTCCAACTCCGGGATCTCCTATGAGGACAGGGTTATTCTTCCTTTTTCTTCCAAGGATCTCTATCATTCTCTCGATCTCTTCTTCCCGTCCTATAACCGGATCGAGTTTTCCCTCTCTTGCATGTTGTGTCAGATCTACTGTGAATTTCGCAAGGGCATCTAAATTCTCGGCCTCTTTCGATTTTCCGCTCTTTCTTATGGAGAGAATAGCGTTATAGACCTTTTCATCACTGACACCGAAACGCAAAAGCACTCGTGCTGCCATTGAATCAGGGGTTTTTACAATTCCGAGCAAAAGATGTTCCGTTCCTATCTTTTCGTCTCCCATACGGGTGGCTTCACTTTTGGCGCTTTCGAGCACATGCCTCGCGTCAGGGGTTATATACATCTGTTTTATACCGCCAGAGGCAATCTGACTACCGCCGTATTCCTTCACAAGATCCTCTGTTTTATCTTTCAACTTAGATATATTAACTTTCAAATTTTTCAGGGCATCTACCGCGGCATTTTCTTCATCTTCTATAAGGGCAAGCAATATATGCTCGGATCTTAATTGATCCTGACCATACCGCGAGAGAATATCCTGTGTCGACATCATTACATTTGCCGCTTTTTCAGTATATTCTTCAAGATTAAACATATAACACCTCCAAAAGAAAAGGGGGCCAAACCCCCTTTTTCCCTTTTTTTCATTTTATTTCTATTTTCCTCTTTGCACTCTTTGCTTCAGGGCTCTTTGGTATGGATATGTTAAGAACTCCGTTTTCAAATTTGGCGCTGATGTTCTTTTCGTCTATGTCAGATGGTAGAGAGAAAGATCTTTCAAATTTACCGTAACTTCTTTCGATCTTTTTGTATCCTTTCTTTTCCTCTTTTCTTTCTTCTTTCTTCTCGCCTCTGATTGTCAGAATACCATCGTCGATTTCGATATTAACATCTTCCCTTTTCATGCCTGGCAGTTCTACTTCGAATTCATAACTCTTGTCTGTTTCGGAAATGTCAACTGCCGGCACGAAAGTTTCCGCAGAAAGTGTTGTTGGCCAAATTCTCGGGAACTCCTCGAAGAACCTGTCGATGACCTTTTGCATTTCCTCGAAAGGTCTGTAAATGTCAAGTTCCTCACTTTCTCTTCTTTTTTCAATAGCCATAAGACCACCTCCCATTTATTTTAATTTTTCATTTATTTCCCTTGATATTCGGCGTTAACGGTATCATCGTTCGTCGACGAAGAATTGTTCGATCCGTTACCGCTCGCTGCGCTCTGATAAAGTTTTTGACCTATAGTCTGCGATTTCTTCTGCAAATCGTCCATGAGAACCTTTATGCGCGCGTAATCGTTCTTTTCTATTGCATCCTTGAGATCCTTTATAAGGCTCTCGGTTTCGGTCCTCAAGGATGGGTCTATCTTCGTTCCCTGCTCGTTGAGCAATTTTTCCATCTGGTAGACAAGGGAATCGGCCTGGTTTTTCATCTCAACCTGTTGCTTGCGTTTTGCGTCTTCTTCTTGGTATTTCTTGGCCTCTTCGACCATCTTTTTTATCTCTTCTTCCGAAAGGTTCGAACTTCCCCTTATCACAATGGATTGTTCCTTGCCTGTCGCTTTATCCTTTGCAGAAACGTGGACGATGCCTTCCGAATCTATGTCAAAGGTAACCTCGATTTGTGGAATTCCCCTTGGCGCCGGTGGAATGCCGGTAAGCGTAAACCTTCCAAGAGATTTGTTATCACTCGCAAGTTCACGCTCCCCCTGAAGAACATTTATTTCAACCTCTGTCTGGCCATCTTCAGCAGTCGTGAAAACTTCAGACTTTTTCGTTGGTATCGTCGTGTTTCTCGGTATTATTTTGTGCATAAGGCCACCTTTAACTTCGACACCGAGAGAGAGCGGGGTCACATCGACAAGTACAACCTCTCTTTTCGTCTCGCCGGCAAGAATTGAAGCCTCGATCGCTGCACCTATTGCAACGGCTTCGTCAGGATTGACGGCCTTGGAAGGCTCTTTATGGAAAATATTCTTCAAGAATTCCTGGACTATTGGCATTCTTGTTGGTCCACCGACGAGCAAGATTTCTCCGATATCTTCGACCGCTATCTTTGCATCGCTTAAAACTGTTTCTATAGGTTCTCTCATTTTTTCAACTATATCGCGTATCAAACTCTCCAATTTGGCTCTCGTTAAAGATGTCTGAAGATGCTTTGGCCCATTCGCATCTGCCGTTATATAAGGAAGATTTATCTCTGTCTCCATCTTCGTTGTGAGTTCTATCTTCGCCCTTTCGGCCGCGTCCTTCAATCTTTGCATTGCTTGTTTATCGCCGCTCAGATCGACTCCGGTCTCCTTTTTGAAATTATCGATAAGCCAGTCAATGATCCTTTGATCGAAGTCATCTCCTCCGAGATGGTTGTTTCCGCTTGTAGCCTTAACCTCTATGACGCCACCGCCTATTTCAAGCAAGGAAACATCAAAGGTTCCTCCACCCAAGTCGCAAACTATGACCATCTCATCCTTGCTCTTGTCTATACCATATCCCAAAGCGGCCGCCGTCGGTTCGTTTATGATTCTCATGACTTCAAGCCCCGCTATACGTCCAGCGTCCTTCGTAGCCTGACGCTGGGCATCTTCGAAGTATGCCGGAACTGTTATGACGGCTTTTGTTATCTTGCCGCCCAAAAAGGCTTCGGCATCATTCTTCAATTTTCTGAGTATAAAAGCGCTTATTTCCTGAGGAGTGTATTCTTTGTTGTCTATTTTGATCCTCGTATTTGTTCCCATTTGACGCTTTATAGATCTTATTGTTCTTTCGGCGTTGAGTATTGCCTGCCTTTTTGCCGGCTCACCCACCAAAATCTCCCCTGTTTTCGTAAAAGCCACCACAGAAGGAGTAAGTCTCGAACCCTCGGCATTTGGTATAACTTCGGGTTTTCCGTTTCTAACAACTGCTATTTCTGAGTTAGTCGTTCCGAGGTCTATTCCAACCACATATTCTCTTTCAGCCATTCATGTCACCTCCATAATTTCAATTCAAATTATAATCAACTTTTTGGACCTTGTCAAGAGTCTTTCTTGAATTGCTATAAAATTTTTGTTCCTTATTTTTACTGCTATTTATTGATATAAATTTATAATTTACTAAAATATTAAGCAATCTTAATCATTGACTGATAAAAATCTACTTTTTCGTTTGTGAGATCGGTAACAAATTATTCCCACATAAAGGTGAAAAAATTCACATCACAAAAAAGAATCTTTAACCACAATACTATAAAATGATAATGGAGGTGAAAATATGCCAGTAATGAAATTTTCTGTGAGTGGAAAGTGTGAAAATCCAACAAAATTGGTTGTTAACGCGGGCAAATTCAAGATCGTAATCGACGAGCCACCGAACCTTGGGGGAACGGACCAAGGCCCCAATCCCGTTGAGTATGTTTTGGCCGCTCTTGGTGGATGTATAAACGTCGTGGGTCATCTCGTGGCAAAAGATATGGGAATAGAATTAAAAGGACTTGAAATGACAATAGAAGGAGATCTCGATCCCTCCAAATTCATGGGTAAACCTACAAATGAAAGAACAGGATACAAAGAAATAAGGGTAAATCTCAAGCCAGTCACCAATGCGGACAATGCAACGCTCGAAAAATGGATCAAGGCTGTTGAAGAGAGATGCCCTGTAAGCGATAACCTCAGAAATCCAACTCCTGTAAAGATAAATATTTCCAAATAAGGCCGCGAAAGCGGCCTTTTCGATCTATATCCTTAATGATTTCTTCAAAGAGAATATAAAATAAAGACAAATCTTAAATGTATACTTGAATAAACGATCCAAAACGGAAGGTGATTTGATGAAATTTAAAAATGTTCTAAATAACCCAAGGATCGCCTCTCAATTTGATCTGCTCAAAATGATAAGACTAAAAAATAACGAAGCACAGGTTGAATTCGTTAAACGTTCCCTCGAAGGATGTGCGGATCAAAAAGTAGAACAGGAAAATGGAAAATCCTCTAATTGAATTTAGAAATTTTTCCTTAAATCTTGATGGCAAACAATTACTTGACGACATATCTTTAAAAGTTGAAGAAAAAAGTGTTCTTTTGATTTATGGACCCAGAAGTTCGGGTAAATCTGCACTGCTTAGAAGTATCGTACACCTTAATGAAGAATTGTTCGACAGAATAGAGTTCAAAGGAGACATATTTTTTCACGGTCAGAGCATAATTAACGCGGATAGAAAATCTTTAAGACGTAAAATTGCCTACATAGATACATCCTTCATTGAGACGCTTTCCCCCCTTACCGTCAACCAGATAATCACCCTTGTAAAGGGACGAAATGTTGATCTTTATTCCGATGAAATGATTGGCCTGCTAAAAAGATTGGGACTTATAAATATCTTGAAGGAAGGACTTCATACCTACGTTGAAGACCTTCATGGAAATGTGAGGGTCCTCTTTTTACTGCTACTTGCGATATTGAGAGAGCCAGAAGTCATTTCTCTCGATTGTATAATAGATCATCTTGACGATGAAGCGGTTTTGAACATACAAAACATTGTGCTATCATTGAAGCAAAAGTACACGTTGATCCTTGCCACAAGAAAGTTGCCTCATTTTTTACCAATAGCCGATAAGATCATCGTGATGAAAGACGGAAAGATAAAATTCGAAGGCACGAAAAAAGAATTGGTTTTCGATTTGTAAAGAGGTCAAAATGAAATATCATATTTACACACTCGGGTGTAAATTTAATCTGTATGAAAGTGCCAGAATCTCCGAGATCCTTGACAGGGCTGGGTATCAAAAATCCGATCCTCAAGATTCTGATTTAATAATAATAAACAGTTGCGCAGTCACATCCGAAGCAAAAAGACAATCTCTTCAGATGGCAAGACATTTCAAAAGAATATCGCAGGCAAAGATAGTCTTTACAGGATGTGCTGTACATGACGACAAGATCGAAGATTTTGATCTTGTCCTCGGCAACGGAGAAAAGATGAGAATACTTGAATTTATGGATAAAGATGGAAAGATATGCGATAACGCCTATTTTTTAAATGATGATATGAATTACGAGATTGAAAAAATTCCCGAAAGAACGCGCGGATTTTTAAGCATCGAAAATGGATGTAACTGGGGATGCACCTACTGCGCCATACCTCATTTCAGAGGCACAAAGATAAGATCAAAACCGGTAAATACCGTCGTAGAAGAGGCCATAAGGATGGTAAGATCAGGAATAAAAGAGATAGTCATAAGCGGAATAAATATCGCCCTGTACAATGATAACGGTCTTGATCTTGGAAGGATACTTGATTTGATTTCCAAAATAGACGGTGATTTTAGAATAAGAATAGGATCTATAGATCCGGTCAATGCCATTAAAATCGCGTGGGTGTTTTCTGAGAATCAAAAGATGTGCCATCACATTCACCTTTCTCTTCAAAGTGGTTCAGACAAAGTGCTCAAAGATATGGGAAGACCTTACAGGGCAGAGGATGCCATTAGGTTAGCCGAAAAGATGAGAGAAATAGACAGATTTTTTGCTTTTTCCGCTGATGTTATATGTGGTTTCCCGACCGAGAATGAAAATGATTTTTTCGAAACGGTCAAACTTCTTAAAGAGATCGGAGTAATGAGAATTCACGCATTTCCATTTTCTCCAAGACGTGGAACGAGGGCGACAAGTCTAAAAAATTCTATAGATGGCAAAGAAAAGAAGAGAAGGGTCAACATCTTAAGATCTCTTTCAAATGAACTTGAACATGATTTAAGAAGAAAGATAAAATCCAAACAGAAAATTCTTGTCGAAGAAAAATCTGGCAACCTCTGCAGCGGTTTTAGCGATTATTACCTTAAATATACCTTTAAAGATTCTGAATCTAAAATTGGAGATTTCGTTGAAATAGAGGAGGGGGATGTTTTTGAAGATATATCTTAATTCAAAGTGGTATGATGAGGATGTAAAAATAAGCGCCACAGATCGCGGATTCATGTACGGAGAGGGAATCTACGAATCTTTGAGAACGTACAACGGTTCTCTTTTTGCGCCTTTAAAACATTTTGAAAGATTCAAAAGATCCGCTCAATTGTTAGGGATAAACTTTAAAATGAATTTTGAAGAGTTCAAATCAATTCTTCTCGAAGGGATAAAAGATGAAAAAGAGGATTGTACAATACGTGTTATGCTCACAACGGGAAATGGAAAAGAACCTCTTTTTATCTTATATATCATGAAATTGCAAGCTCCATCCGAAGATCTGTACAATTATGGCGTGGATGTTGGCATATCAAAAATAAGAAAAATAGATGAATCCGCCCTCCCAAACCTTCTAAAGACTACTTCGCATGCGAATTTGATGATTGCAAAAAGAGAAAAGGAAAGCTTTTACGAGGTATTGATGCTCAACAGCCGTGGATACGTGGCAGAAGGAATAATGAGCAATATCTTTCTTGTAGAGAATAATTTGCTCGTAACACCATCTATAGAGACCGGAATCTTAGACGGGATAACAAGAGAAATAGTCATCGATCTCGCCAAGTCTCTCGAAATACAGGTTGCAGAGAGACTGGTAAATGTCGATGAACTTTTCAACTGTTCTGAAGCCTTTTTGACTCGAACGAGCGCCGGAATAATTCCCGTAAGAAAGATAGAAAATCGTACGCTCTTTGGAGGAGAGCCGGGCAGCATAACACAAATCTTGATGGAAAATTTTAAGCCTTACATATTTCACAGAGCCGATCTATGGTGACAGAAAAATAAATTTCTTGATTTGTCTGACCGAAAATAAGCAAAAATAAACCTTTAGAGACATTTAAAGGTTTTTATTATATCGTTCCTTTTGCTATTTCATTTTTGCTTCAATTTGTGTCATAATACATTAGAAGGTGATCCTGTGAAAAGCATGACCGGCTATGCCAAGGTAAGTAAAAATCTAAACGGAAATCTTTACACCGTGGAAATAAAGAGTGTAAATCACAAGTTCATAAATATATCCTTTCTGATTCCTTATCTTTTTTCAGCCTTCGAGCAGAGAGCATTACCCTTAATTCAGTCTAAGGTAAAAAGAGGGAATATATCTATAAGAGCCGATATAAGAGGAGAATTCGAAAGTGATTTAATAGTGCCCGATCTCGAACTTGCGAAATCTTACTTCAAAGCCTTCAAAGAAATAGAGAAAGAAATCGGAGTCCAGTTAAGGCTTGATCTTGGCCAGTTATTAGAGATAAAGGATATATTCAAGATGTCTCTTGATGCTCAAAAAGAAGAGCAGATATGGAATGATTTTAGCCAGATACTCTCTGAAGCACTTGAAAATTACGACAAAAGCAGAAAAATAGAGGGAGAAAAATTAAAATCGTATTTTGAAGATCAGATAAATGAACTTGAAGAGATAGTCAAAGAGATGGAAAGTTATGAATCGGAAAATAGGGAAAAGTACAAAGAGATGCTTTTACAGAGTCTTCATGATAACTTTTCAGAAATAAAGATGGATCCCGAAAGAATAGAGCAAGAAGTTGTAATGACGATTCAAAGATCGGACATAGGAGAGGAAATATCGAGAATATTTGCACACATATCAAGATCAAAGGAACTTATGAATTCCGATCAGGATGTGGGAAGCGAACTTGATTTTGTATTTCAGGAAATAGGCAGAGAAGTTAACACTTTAAGCGTCAAATCCAAAATACCTCAAGTTTTGAATCTCGTGGTAAGGGCAAAGACTATCGTCAAAAAATTAAGAGAACAAGTCCAAAATATCGAATAGATACGGAGGGAGGAAGTATGTACGGACTTATAAACATAGGGTTTGGAAATGTTGTAATCGGAGATCGTGTCATAGTGATAGTTAACCCAGAGTCTGCTCCTTTAAAGCGTCTTAAGGATGGTGCTAAAGACGATGGCAAACTCATAGACGCCACATACGGAAGAAGAACGAGATCTATCCTTATAACAGACAGCAACCACGTCATTTTAAGCGCTATCCAGCCGGAAACGATATCCGAAAGATTCCAGGCTTCATTTAGAGAGATGAAAGAAATAACCGAAAAAGCGCCGGAAAAGGTGCCCGAAAGCAAAACCAAAACTAAAGCGAAATCATGAGAGGCCTGATTTTCGTGATGAGCGGCCCTTCGGGGGCCGGTAAAACTACAATCGTTAAAATGGCACTTCCAGAAATAGAGGGAATAGAATTTTCCGTCTCATACACGACAAGGCCCAAAAGAGAAAATGAAGTGGAAGGTGTCGATTATTTTTTTGTAGATGAAAAAACATTCAGAGAACTCATAAAAAAAGGAGAATTCCTTGAATGGGCCGAAGTTCACGGTCATCTTTATGGCACTTCGAAAAAATTCGTTGAAGAAAGACTCGAAAAGGGTAAAAATTTGCTTTTGGACGTAGACGTAAAGGGAGCCTTGAATATCAAAAAGATATACAAAGACGGCATATTTATCTTTGTAGCCCCGCCTTCTTTCAAGGAATTGAAGGAGAGACTTTTAAAAAGGCATACAGAAAGCAAAGACGATTTCGAAAAAAGAATAGAAGACGCAAAATTCGAACTTTCTCAAATATCTAAATTCGATTATCTTATAGTTAACAGGGAAATAAATACGGCTGTCAAAGAACTTGTATCGATAATCATCGCCGAACAATTGAAGGTCTCAAGGTTGAGTGAATTCATAGGAAAGTATAATTTTGTAAAGGGATGATAAAATGAAAGATGGTATTTATGAAACGCTTATGAATAGATACGGAAACAAATATGCCATATCCATGGCTGTGGCAAAAAGGGCAGAATCTTTGAACGAACTTTCAAAGCCACTTATAAAGATCGATGAATCAAATCTCGTAACGATCGCTCTTCAGGAAATGGCGGCTGGATACGTTGAGATAAAGAATTCAGAAATGTTAAAAGCGCTTACCGCGAATGTCAAAATTTCAAAGAGAAGATGAAGGTCCTTCTTGCCATAACCGGCGGGATAGCGGCATACAAGGCCGTTGATCTTGCGAGTATTCTGAGAAAGAGAAAAGACGAACTGAAAATAATAATGACAGAAAATGCCATGAGATTTGTTTCTCCCCTTACATTTGCCGCCGTTGGCAATGCAGAGGTCTACACGGACGAATTCGAATACAAGGGCTTAATTTCCCATACAGGACTTTCTTCCTGGGCCGATCTTATGATTATAGCGCCTGCAACTGCAAATACAATGGCAAAAATAGCAAACGGAATAGCAGACAACATAGTGACCGCGAGCGCCCTTGCCTTTAAGGGGCCTAAAATTTTGGTGCCTGCGATGAATGTAAGAATGTATGAAAATCAGGTAACCAAGGATAACCTTGAAAAATTATCCAAATACGGATGGAAAATAATAGAGCCCGAAATCGGCCACCTTGCCGATGGAGAAGAAGGGAAAGGAAGATATCCTGACAACACAAGGATAATCTTCGAAATGGAAAGCCTTCTTACAAAAAAAGATATGAATAATTTGAAAGTGCTTGTTACCGCGGGCCCAACCCGTGAGGCAATAGATCCTGTCAGATACATATCGAACAGATCCTCTGGAAAGATGGGATATGAAATAGCGAAAGCGGCCGTTTTGAGAGGCGCCGAGGTGCATCTTGTCAGCGGGCCTGTGAACATTCAATCACCTTTTAATGTCAAAAGATACGATGTTGAAAGTACACAGGAGATGGCTCAAAAGGTTTTAGACATTTTAAATCAAGTTGATATCGTTATAATGACAGCCGCTGTCGCCGATTACAAACCGATGGAGACGGCATCTCAAAAGATAAAAAAGGGCCTCTCCTTGGACTTAAAACTCGTAAAAACAACGGATATACTTTCCGAGATTGCAAAGGTTAAAGGTCAGAATCAATTTGTAGTTGGATTCGCCGCCGAGACTCAAAATCTTCTTGAAAATGCTAAACAAAAATTCGAGTCGAAATCTCTCGACATGATAGTTGCAAATGACGTTTCGAGAAAGGACATAGGTTTTGAATCCGATTACAACGAAGTTACCGTCATAACTAAAAGCGGAATTGTGCATCTTGAACGAATGACTAAAAAAGAAATTGCAAATTCATTGCTTGACATTCTTCTAAAAGAAGTTGTAAGGAAAAATTAAATTCAAATACTCGATAAATATAGTATTATATTGATACCCGTTTAGGGTAATTTGGAGGTGGATTATGGCAGCATTACTTTCAGAAGAGGACAGGAAATATCTTGTCGATCTATTTGAGAAGGAGTTAAAGGGAGAGGTTAAAATACTCTTTTTTGGCAGCAAAAGAAAGGAAGAGTGCGAATATTGCGATCTTACAGAACAGATTCTCCAAGAACTGGCCGAGACAAATAACAAGATCACGATAGAAACGCACGATTTCGATGAAACAGATCTGGTAAAGAAATACAACATTGAAATGGTTCCTGCCATTTTGATGTTAGATTCAGAAGGCAATGATATGAGAATAAGATACTACGGAATACCATCTGGGTACGAATTCTCATCCCTTATAGAAGATGTCATTGCAACTTCTAAAAAAGGAGAGGTTGATCTTTCCGCTTCAACTGTGAAAAAACTTGAAGAGATTAAATCTCCTCTGAAATTGCAGGTCTTTGTGACACCAACATGTCCGTATTGCCCGAGAGCGGTCTTGATGGCCCATAAACTTGCGATGAAGTCACCTAATATAATTGGAGAGATGATAGAGGCCAATGAATTTCCGGATCTTTCAATGCAGTACAACGTTTCTTCTGTTCCTCACATAATAATAAATGAAGGAGAAGGAGAATTCGTTGGTGCGCTTCCTGAGGACGCTTTTGTGGAACAGATAATGAGTGTTGTAAAAGGAGTTTGATATCATGCCTCTTTTCAACCTCTCAAACGTTTCGAAGCCAAAAGAAACGAATTACGACGTCGCAATAATAGGAGCAGGTCCAGGAGGGTTAGCAAGCGCGATATACGCAGGCCGTGCAGGTTTAAAAACGATAGTCTTTGAAAAGTCGACAGAAGGTGGCCAGATACTTTTAACTGATATGATAGAAGATTATCCTGGTTTCGTTTCTATAAGCGGAAATGCACTGGCCGAGAACTTTCTAAATCATGCCAAGACCTTTGGAGCGAATTTCACAAATGAAGAGATAATAGAGGCCGATTTAGTTTCAAAGATCAAGAGGTTGAAAACGGATCTTGGAAATGAATACACGGCGAAAACCGTGGTAATTGCGACAGGAAGTAATCCCAGAAAACTTGGCGTTCCTGGCGAAGAAGAGTTCATGAACAGGGGAGTTTCTTACTGTGCGGTTTGCGATGGAAGCTTTTTCAAAGACAAAAGAGTTGTGGTCATCGGTGGAGGCGATAGCGCTGTAGAAGAAGGTCTTTACATGACTAAAATCGCAAAAGAGGTAACCCTAATCCACAGAAGAGACAAACTGAGAGCGCAAAAAATAGCCCAGGAAAGAGCCTTTAAATCGAAGATGAAATTCATCTTGGACAGTGTTGTGACAGAGATAGGCGGTTCTAAGAGTGTCGAGTACGTGATGATAAGAAACTTGAAAACAAATGAAATGACAAAATATCCTACAGATGGCGTCTTCATATACGTAGGTTTGATTCCGAACACGCAAATATTCAAAGATCAGGTAAAGACAGACGAAAATGGCTTTATACTCACAGATGAACATATGGAGACAAATCTTGAAGGCGTGTATGCGGTGGGAGATGTCAGAAAAACACCGTTAAGACAAATTGTAACTGCCGCATCGGATGGAGCAATAGCCGTAATAGACATGACAAAATATTTTGATTGAAATATGTAAAAAGCGGTCTTTTTTGTTGATCTTTTATCCTCTAATATGATATACTCTTTCAAGATATCGCCTCTATAGTTCAATGGATAGAACGGTGGATTCCTAATCCGCAAATGCAGGTTCGATTCCTGCTAGGGGCACCAGATCTTCTCTTTGCTTGAATTAAAATTTGTGAGTAGAAGGTATACATCTTAATATTCCTCAAATAAATAGAATTCCATCATCCAATCGCTTTAATATGCATACGGCAAATCGAAAAGCGAGAGCATTTTGTACTAATTTTACAAAGTGTCATAATACAAATGGAAAGTTTGCCTTAAAGGGCAAAAAATGAAAGGGGGAATGGTTTGATGAAAAAATATGTTTTTCTGCTTGCTTTGATCATTCTGGTATCTTTGATCTTGAGTTCGTGCGCAATCAACGTATTTAAAGGATTGAATACACCTGAAAATACAGAAAATCTTTCTCAACTTGCCATCAGTGAGGCAAATAATGGAAATTTCGAGAACGCACTCTCCGCTTCTGCTCAGGTTTTAAATAATATCAGCGGTGGTACTGTTCCATCTACAAATCTTTATAACGCGGTGGTACTATCCGATACATCTACATCTGCAAGAAATACCCTCGCTGCTGTCACAAACTTTTTGAACACAACAACATCAACAAGCGTTGCGCTTAAAAACACGGCCGAGGCGATGTTAAGTTCTATAAACGGCACAATGGGATTGAATGCGATGACACTCGCAAGCAGTTTCATCTCATTTTATCAACAGGGCCAGGGTGTTTCTATCACTTCAGTTTCAACTTCAGATTATGCGCTCATATTCTCTGCGATAAAATTGTTAGTGTCATCTTCCCACAATCTTCAGCTCATGCAACTTCTTGAGGCTTTGTCAAGCACGCTAAACCGCCTTGATCCGTCCAATCTGAACTGGCTTGTCTCGAAAGGAATATATGCCGCTTTACAAATCCCAATAATTCTTTTTGATTCGAATGGAAATGGAGTGCTTGATCCTCAAGACCAGATCTTTACCTATCTGTGGAATTATCAGACGAACACTTTCAAAAGTCAACTAACATATGCAGATTACTATGGCATTATGTACAACGTTCAACTTCAAACTTACAACAACCTTCAAAAATCAAATGAGGTCATCGCAAATTTATCGACAGCACTTTCTTCTCTTGATGCCGGCCTTCTCGAAATGATAAATTCTTCATCTGATGCCCAGTTGGTCCAGATCCTGACGACGATAAGAGTTTATATCGTCGAAATCGCATCCGTCATACATAACGTAGATGCTCAAACGATATCTCAAATACAATACCTTGGCGATATTCAAAATTACATAAGTTTGTGAGTGATAGACATGAAAAAGATCGTGATAACACTTCTTATTGGGCTTTTCTCAGTTTCAATCTTTGCATTCGATGTGAGTTTCTACAGATCGGCTCAAACGCTTGAGATGGGAGAGACCTTTACAGGAATTGCGAATAATCAAAATGCCATCTTTTACAATCCTGCAGGAATTGCAAACGTAAAGGGTTTCTTCTTCTCACTTCCGAATTTCAATGCCGGAATGAGTCAAGGATTTGGCAGTGCCACTTTAAAGACAATATCTAATTGGAATCAAATTCAGCCTTTGATCCAGTCGGGAAATTCAACACTTCTTATGGCGTACTTGATACAGAATTACCTTCCATACCTTCAAGGCAGTAATTCTTTGCTAACAGGCTCAGATGCGTTAATCGGATACGGGTTTGGGAATTTTGCGATAGCGGGCGGTGCTTTTGGCCAATTATGGGGACAATCCATTCTGACACAATATAACACACTATCTTTGAATGCTTCTGCTGATGTGTATGCATTCGGAACAACGGCATTTTCGCTTAATTTTGGAGATTTGAAATTGAATGCCGGCGGAACATACAGATACGGATACGTATTTCCTCAAATATACAGCATAAACAACGAATTTCTGCTCGCTGCGAATTTGAATCCAGATCTTACCTATGTTCCGACATCCAACGTAGATTTAGGAACGATGATCTCTTACGGTCAACTTTCATTTGGTGCACTATGGCACAATGTATTGAATCAGTCACCGCCAGACGTAAGAGTCGGAATTGGTTATGAAAGCAAGAACATTTCGGCGGGGATAGATCTGGAAAATATATTCAATGAAAATTATACCTTATACAGGAAAGTCCACGCGGGCATTTCTTACAGGCCCTTTGATTTTCTGACGTTTTACGGGGGTTTATCTGCCGGATGGTTTACAGGAGGGATACAGGCAAATTTAGGGCTATTCTATGTAAACTTAGGAACTTATGTTCTTAACTACGGAAATTACGCAGGATACAATTACCAGAGAATGTACGCTATCCAGATAGGAATAGCCAATAGTGTGTGGTAAAGTATCGAAATGGAAATTAACCAAGAGTAGACAAATCTCGCTATGTTACCACAAAAAAGGCACTGAAAGGTGCTTTTTTGTTACTGGCCGGGAACTAACCAATAATGCCAATCATTTCTTTAACACCAATAAGCGAGTAAAAGTCAAGCAAAAACTGATAAACAAGCGTTTGAAATCTTTTTGAAATATTTTGGAAATTTAAAATAAATAACAAATGTATTGACATCAGAATTGTTAAGAGTTAATATATGTATTAAGTTATAATTCTAATTATGTAATTATCGATACACAAAAAAGTTATCTTTACCTAACTTTGAAGGGAGGTCTTTTGCAGTGAGGAGAGTGCTTGCATTATTATTAATTGGTAGTATCTTCATCGGAATAGCACTCGCAGGTGGAGTTGTGAATTTCGGAATGTACTCCGATATCACATCTCTAAACATCTGGTCCATGTTAGGACCGAACGCAACTTCGTGGAACTTTTATCCGGCAATTGACAAGTACGGCTCGCTTTACGGTCTTTCGGACGTCACAAATCAGTTGGTGCCTTCTTTGGCAGATGGTTTCTGGTCGACATTCCAGGCAACCACAGTTGATGGAACATCGGCATACGTTACAACCATACATCTGCTCAAAGGAGTAAAGTGGTCTGACGGAACGCCATTTACGGCAAATGATGTGGTCTTCTCCTATGAAGTTCCATTCAAACTCAACATGCCCGGAAACTGGGGAGGAGATTATCCACCGGCTCCTTACAATTTCATAAAAGCGACTAAAGTCAATGATTACACAGTCGACCTTTACGTCAAACAGCCGAGTGGAGAATTCATATACGATACTCTCATGGCTCCAATTGTTCAGGAAAAATTCTGGGAGCCAGTCTACGAAGCGGCTCTTAAAACTCCCAATCCAGCCCAGTACATGATGAATTACGACAAAAATCTCTATGAAGAGCCTTCTATAGGACCTATAACTGTCTCTCAATGGCAACACGGTGCATTCATAAAAGATACGGCCATCAAAGATTATTCTTTCAAAGGCGAGCAGGAAATAGAATATGCCAATGGTGCAATCCAATACATAGATCCGGCTCTTGGTATAAACGCCACATATTACGGTACACCTGAAGGCACAATTTTACATAAGTTCATAACAGGACCTTACGTTGATTCCATAATTTACGACATCTACCAAAACCAAACTGCCGCCGTTGCAGCTCTTATGAAGGGAACGATAGGATATTTGTTAAGTCCTAACGGGCTTGAAAAAGGTTTTGTCCAGGAACTTCAGACAAATCCAAATGTAAAAATAGTCCAAAATCAGGATCTCGGTTTTGACTACATAGCCTTTAACATGAGAAGATACCCGATGAACATAAAGGCATTCAGAGTCGCTATAGCCTATTTGATAGACAGGCATTTGCTCGCAGACAAGATAATACCCGGTTCGATAGTCCCGCTTGCCTCTTTGGTACCTCCCGGTAATAAATTTTGGTACGATCCAAATCTCAAATATTATGGAGAAGGCATGGATACGGCGCAAAGATATGAGGCGGCCATAGACGTGCTCAAAAAAGCCGGTTTTTCATGGCTTATCCCGCCAAAAATAGAAAATGGCCAACTCGTCCAGCGTGGTGAAGGACTTATCGGACCAAATGGAAAAATTATAAAGCAAATAACGATGCTCGCGCCATCCGCAGGATATGACCCGATAAGGGCAACGATAGCCCTGTGGATAGAGAAATGGGCCAACGATATAGGAATCCCGCTTTACGCGGATCTGACAAGCTTCAACAATATCGTCAACGCTGTATGGAATGAGAATTTCAACTTCGACATCTATATGCTTGGTTGGGGAATAACAATATATCCGAGTTATCTCCACGACTTCTTCGCACAATCTCAAAATGTACCGGGTGGATTCAACTCTCCGGGATATGACAATCCTCAATTCGAGCAACTTGCACGTGAATTCATAGCGCAGACAGATATGAATAAAGCGCGTGAATACGCGTTCCAACTCGAAAAAATCCTTGAAGAAGATGTTCCGTACGTTGTGATATATTCGTCTAACCTTATGGAAGCGTATAGGCCAGATGAGGTCCAATTCGCCTATACACATACACTCGGTGGAATCCAGAATGTCTATGGTGAACAGGCATTTGTAAAATCAGTTGACACCGCCCAATAAAAATAAAGTAAAATATTGCCAGGCCATAAGGTCCGGCTTTTTATTTTTAGACAAAGGAGAAGAAGATCAACATTCCCAAAAACAAAGGTATCGAATAGAGATGAAAATACTTAAGGTAATTCGATTTGAAATCTCTTTTGTATATCGAAAAGGCTATTATATTCGCCAAAGAGCCTACAAGAGTTCCGAATCCGCCAACGCTTACTCCCAAAAGTAAAGGTTTCCATAGACTTGTAAAGGCCGAGATAACGATGGCCGACGGTACATTGCTTATTATCTGGGAAAGCAGTGCAGAGGTTAGAAAAACATTTTTTCCGCTGTTCAAAAATTCCGGCAGATTCTGAAGCCATGACATAGATGATACCTCTCCCGAAAGGATGAAAAAGGCCACAAAGGTGCCAAGAAGAAAATAATCAACGCTGGCGAGCAATTTTCTGTCAGAGAGTATTATGTAAGCAAGTATAAAACCTCCAATTACAAAGATATCGCCAAATCTTAAAATAGAGGCTATCATTAAAAGAAGCAAAAGCAAATATACCCACCATTGCTTTTCAAGTTTTGTGATCCTCGAGACCTTTGTTATCGATCTGTTTCTGACAAAAAAGATAGTGAAAATGGCAATAGCCAAAGAAAGCAGAGAAAAGAGCGCGATATATGTCATAAACTCTAACGGAGGGGCATTGTAATGCGTGTAAATATAGATATTTTGTGGATTTCCAAATGGAGTAAAAGAACTCATCCCATTGGCTACCACAGATTCGAGTATGACAAGCCACATTGGATCGAATTCCGATCTCTGAGCAACGCTAACGGTTAAAGGAACTATGACGATCAATGTCACATCATTTGTGACAAGCGGTGCAAGTATAGCAGTCAGTATCAAAAGCATTATGGAAAGTACGAGTGTATTCTTAGATCGAGAGATCAAATGGAAGCCCCAGTAATCAAGAACACCTTTTTGCTTGAGACCTCCATTTATCATCATCATTATAAAAAGGATCCACAAAACCCTTATCTGATCATATCCTATGAACTTTAAGGGATTCTCTCTAACCAATGCGATCGTCAAAATCGCCGCTAAAGATGAGATCAAAAAGAGCCATTCTTTGGATAATCTCTTGATGATATTCATCTATTTTATCTTTTCTATCTCGACTTTCTTCACAAGTTCTTCAACTTCTGACCTTTTGGCAAGTGTTGTCCCCTCATTCATGGCTGCCGATGCGCCACACGCGCTGGCAATTTTGAGCGCTTCTTCAACAGATTCATTTCTTTTGTGTATAAAGCCGGCCAAAAAAGAATCTCCGGCGCCAACGCCACTTTTCGCAACTATTTTCAGAGGCTTTATCCTGTAAATTTCGCCATCTACAAATGCTATGGCACCATCTTTGCCAAGCGTTACAAGAACGTCTGTTATCCCAAATTCCTTTGAAATATGTGAGGCTATATGTGGAACGTCCTCTACCTTCACATCCCGTCCGACGAGACGTGAAAGTTCGTGGATATTAGGCTTTATGCCAAATGGCTTTTCTTTTACGGCAGCCTGCAAATTCTCTCCGTCGGTGTCTACATAGACCCTTACGCCCTTTGCTTTAGCAATTCTAACGATTTCGGCATAGGAAGAAGGCTTCAATCCATGCGGAAGGCTTCCCGAAGCGACAAGAATATCTCCTTTTCTTAAAACCGTCCTTATCATATCCAAAATAAGTTCGTACTCCGTTTCATTCAAAGGCTTGCCCGGTAAATTCAGTCTGTATTGATTTTTGAAAGTCTGAACTATTATATTCATTCTCGTTTCATGTCTGACCCTGACGGCGGCGTAGAGCACCTTTTCATTGTCTAACATGAACTCAATTCTTTCCCCGTTTGACCCACCAAGCGGGCATATCGCAATAGATGTTCCGCCTATCTCTCTTATGACGCGCGAGACATCTATTCCTTTTCCGGCCGCGTATTCCTGGGTATCTTTTACCCTGATAGAATCATCTGGAATAAGTTCATCCACGTAAAGGTACCTGTCAAGGCTTGGATTCATCGTTAAGGTAAAGATCAATTCTCATTCCTCCTTTTGTACATGTAAAATCTCACTTCTATTCTACCATTAAACATTTTTCTATTTTCATCGGCTTTGAAGAATTTCCTTTCGAAATCACTATCGGCAGTCAAAAAGAAGAAGTTCCATTTTCGAAGATTCATGTATTTTTCTTTCAAAATTTGATAAAGTTCTTCACTTTTTTCCAGTCTTTTGCCGTAAGGAAGATTGGAAATAAAGTATCCATTTTCCAGACGGGGAACAAAATCTTTTATATTGGCAGTGCGAAATTCAATGAATTTTTCGAGTCCAATCCTTTTAGCATTCTTGATTGCCGCGTCGATGGATTTTTTATCTATATCTGTACCTATTATCTTTATAGCCGATTTTTTTATACTCTCTTTTGCGATCCTTTTTTCTTCGTAAAGGATAGATACCGGAAAATTTTTCCACGATTCAAAGGCGAAATCGCGAATTAATCCCGGTGCGATGTTTTTTGCTATCATCGCACCTTCTATCGGTATGGTACCGGATCCGCAAAATCCGTCCCAGAGAGGTTCTCCATTCCAGTTGCTTAAAAGCACAAGAGAGGCGGCAAGCGTTTCTTTGAGAGGGGCCTCGGAGATATTTACCCTGTATCCCCTTTTATTGAGACTGTATCCTGTCGTGTCAAGGCCTATTATGACGTGATCCTTTAAAATTTGGACCTTTATCCTGTAAAGAGGGCCGTCTTCGGGAAATTGATTTATTCCATAACGCTTTTTCAGTTTTTCGACTATTGCCTTCTTTACTATAGACTGACATGCCGGTACACTTGAAAGTTTTGATTTAACTGATGAAAGTTCTACGGGAAAGTTTGCATCCTTTGTAAGAAATTCTGCCCATTCGACTTTAAAGGTTCTATCAAACAAAGTATCAAAATCATAGGCATCAAATTCGGCCATCTTTATCATAACCCTGTTACCTGTCCTGATCCACAAATTGGCGCGCACAATGTCTTTGAATCCTCCTTCAAAGTTCACTCGCCCATCCTGTGCTTTCGCATCGTATCCCAATTTTTTCAGTTCTTTCTTTGTAACGCCTTCGATTCCGAACGCGGTCGGAATCATTATTGTAAAAGTATCCTTCATATCATAAATTATACCCGTTATCCGTTAACTTTACATACATTCCAGATTGATTTTACCAGTTATAATGTGGTATATTATTTAAGACTATTATTATCTACTTTAGGAGATGATTAAGAATATGGGGTGCGTTTGTTTAAAGAAATTGGATTTACCTTTCATGCTATAAGAGAAGATTTTAAAGCCGGCAAAAGGCTTGATCCTTCTGTTAAATCTGGCAGAGATATCTTCCTTTTTTCCGCTTCTTTTCATGGTCTTATGCTTTACAGGTTTTCCCACCTTTTCTGGAATTTGAAAATGAGATTTCTTGCCATGTCCTTAAGGTACATAAGCCGTGTGGTGTACAAAATGGATATCCATCCGGCAGCAGATATAGAAGCCGGAATCTTCATAGATCACGGTATAGGGATTGTTATAGGCGAGACGGCCTCTGTTGGAAGCGGCTCTTTGATCTATCATGGCGTAACGCTCGGAACTGCAAGAGTCATGCAGGGTAAGCGTCATCCGACCGTTGGAAGAAATGTTTTGATAGGTGCCAATGCGGTCATACTTGGTCCCGTAAAGATAGGAGATGGATCACGCATCGGCGCCAACGCAGTTGTACTTGAAGACGTGCCTGAGTTCTCAACCGCAGTTGGAAATCCGGCAAGAATCGTTAAAAAGCAGGTGAGAAATTGTGAATTTAATCTCAATAATAGGGAAGACACCGATCGTGCATTTGAAGACAATGAACCTCTGGTTAAAACTTGAAATGGCGAATCCGGGAGGTAGCATAAAAGATAGAACGGCCTTTTCGATGATCAATGACGCTCTAAGATCGGGACTTATAGACACTGGATCGACAATAGTTGAGCCAACGTCGGGGAATACAGGAATAGGCCTTGCCATGGTAGGATCTTATTACGGTCTTAGAGTTATCCTTACAATGCCCGAGAATTTAACAATCGAAAGAAGGAAACTTCTCCAGATGTACGGGGCCGATCTTGTACTGACCCCGGCAAATCTCGGAATGAATGGATCTGTCGAAAAAGCCTATGAAATAGCCAAGCAATTAAAGGGGATCGTTCTGAATCAATTTGAAAATCCAGCAAATCCCATGATTCATTTCATGACGACTGGTCCTGAAATTCTATCACAGATGAATTACGAAATAGATGCCGTTGTTGCTGGCGTTGGAACTGGAGGTACGATAAGCGGGATTGGTAATTTCATGAAAAGATTCTCAAAGAAGATAAAAATAGTTGCCGTTGAGCCATCTGAATCTTCCGTACTTTCTGGCGGGAAACCCTCTCCACATGGAATTCAGGGTATAGGTGCCGGCTTCATTCCCAAAAATTACGATCCGGGCGCTGTTGATGAGATAATCTCGATCTCAACAGATGAAGCAAGGGATATGACTGATTATCTTTCTAAGAAGGAAGGTCTTTTTCTTGGAATTTCTTCCGGGGCGACCGTTGCCGCTGGACTGAAATTGAGCAAAAAATTAGAAGGGAACTCGAGAATAGTTGTTATATCGGCCGATGGAGGTGGAAAATATCTCTCAATATGGTGATCTAATAGATTCTTTGATTGATGAGATAAGAAAAACAGCAGGTGATAAAGACCTATACATTGCCTTTTCCGGAGGACTTGATTCGAGCGTTGTGGCCATTCTTTCCAAATTGGCGATCGGTCCATCAAGAGTTACGCTTGTTACAACGAAATTCGATTTTACCTATCCCCAAACGATCGAGATAGTGAAAAATTTTGCCATTTCAAATGGACTAAAACATGTTTTTGTAGATGGATCTGAATGGCAAAGAAAGATATGGAGATCGGGTCCGGCCTGTAACGCGTGCACACGCGGGCCTAAACTTGAGAGCGTCAAAAAGTATGCAAATGGTATAGTTGTAACTGGCGCCGAA
>PNIW01000046.1 GCA_002878315.1 Mesoaciditoga sp.
TACAAGTGCCTCTCCGGAGGCCAGATTTTTGTCTCCTTCAACCCATGTGTTGGCTGTTATCTCCCATTGACCTTTTTTCACCTTGTCTTTTATCACGCTAAAGACTTCCGGAGAATAATCTTCCATCGCCTTGTAGACCGATGCCTGACTTTGTGAGAATTTGAAGTCCGGGTATTCATCCATAAGTTTATCTACAGTCGAAAATGTCCTGTAACACACATCAACAGTTTCATCCCATGGCCAAAGCCAGTTCATGTCTATATGAGCATGACCTACGTAATGAATGGTAAATTCCTTTGCAAATTTTGCGATAGGCTCCAAAGATTTTTCCGCGTTCTCGATTTCACCAAAAGGAATCTCGTGATTCGATAATTTTTGTAAGGTCTCGTCTGCGCGTTTCAACAACTTGTTCCACTCTTTCGAATGTTCCGGATGAATTTCCAACAACTTTTTGGAAAACTTTATCTCATTCGAAAAACGAAATAAATCCCGTTCGAAATTCTTCTCATCTTTCACTGACATACAAAAGCCTCCATTCAATTTTTTTCGTTAATAAATGCCTTTAAACTCGTTGTTACCTTTTGATTTGGAAGCATTCAACTTGATTAATAGTTTCACCTATAGATTTGGAGTTTAATTTTTCTATCAAAAAGGGCTCGAAAGAGCCCTTAATAAATTATTGTCTTTACCTCAAATGGCTTTACTTCTAACTTTTTTGCTCTTTTGAATTTATCTTCGAGAATATTCGACAAAGTTACAGAATTTGAGAACTCAACAGATGTTCTCTTCCCGTAAGGTTCATAAAATCTCACCACAACACCGTCGCCGTCTTCTTCACGCTTTATCGCCGACAAAATGACAGATTCATCATCGAAAATTCTCAAAACCTTTAGAAAATCTTCGACCTCTCCTTGTACTGCCGGCATAGGCGTGTTAAGTACAATTGCATGTTTTACGGTCTTCTCCTTCCATTCTTTTCCCGTCGGAAAGAAAGAGAATGTGAATTCGTGATGGCCTTCGTCCGAATAAAAGTCGGGCATTGTTGCACCTCTCACAAGAGATAAACTTACATTGCTCCCATTTACAGCACATCCGTATTTCGAATCGTTAACAACACTTATTCCGAAATCGTCTTCCGAAAGGTTCAGCCATCTGTGATAGGGTACCTCGAATTTTGCCTCTTCGTACGAATTGTTTTTAGTCGTCTTTCTTTTTATCATGCCGTAGGCTATCTCGAAGGTTGCCTCCCTTGTTAGCAAATCCATTGGCATGTCAAGTCTTAGATTGTACCTTCTTGTGTGCCAGTCTATATCGAATTTCAAGTCCACGTTGTCATAATCATCGTAAATTCTCGCTATCATCTCTATCTTTGACCCTTGAAATTCGTATTCGAATTTCAATGATGCCATCACAGGCCCGTTTTCGTAAAGGTAAGCCTTCTTTGGCGTAAGCCTTACCTCTTTTTCAGAATCATACGGCACATCCCATCCTTCAAATTCCGCCGGAATGTCCCGTCTTGCAACAAGAGAAAGACCTTCTTTGAAAAGATATCTTTTTGCCCTTTTGTCAAAGACGTTAACTCTGTCATCCTT
>PNIW01000008.1 GCA_002878315.1 Mesoaciditoga sp.
ACCCGCTACCTGCTACGTGCCACCCGCTGTTTTGGTGTTATAATTAATCGAGGTGGTGTGATGATAACTGAATACATTGAAGAGGCTCTCAAACACGCAAGGTATGAAATGATAAATGATCTTGAGCCATTCTACGGTGAGATTCCGAAACTTAAAGGAGTATGGGCAACAGGTAAGACTCTTGAAGAGTGCAGAAAAAATTTAAAAGAAACTCTCGAAGAATGGATCGTGTTAAGCATAAAAAATTCTCTTCCTATCCCACCTGTCGGTAAGTACAAAATAGAGATTTCGCAAAAGATAGATGCCTAAGATATCTTCCATATCGAGAAATGAATTGATTTACAAATTAAGAAAATTTGGATTCAAAGGGCCTTATAAAGGAAGTAAACATGCTTTTATGATAAAAAACACATTAAGGCTTACGATTCCAAACCCTCATAAAGAGGATATTTCATTCGATCTTTTGAAAAGAATTCTCAAACAAGCAGGTATATCTCAAGACGAATGGTCAAAAATTTAACACCAACAATTCGGCGTTGTTTTTTACCATAATTGACTATGTGCCGAAATACCGCCACGCGCTCTTTTATTCTCAATTTTCAATTCTTCCCGTGTTATAATTAATTGATTTTAGAATTATGGAGGATATATGATAGCCGTTATAACAGATCACGGATCGGATGATCTATTTATGGGTGTTTTGAAGGGCAATTTTTCTTATTTGATTCCTAAAGAGGAGATAATAGAAGTTACGCGTCCGATAAATTTCGGAGACTCTTACGTTGCCTCGTGCATAGCCGAACGGCTTGCATGCCATCTTCCGAAATCGACTATTTTTATGATAGTTGTCGACGGCCAGAATGAGAGCGCGAGAAGGCCGATAGGGCTTCGCACTAAGGATGACAGGATCTTTATAGGCTTTGACAATGGCACCTTTACGCTCCCGATAGAAAGATTTGGCCTGAAACAGATAAGGGAGATAGATGTTCCAAAGGTCAAATTCTCTCTTTCTTTTACGAGATCCGTTCTCGATATTTTAATTCCCGTTACGGTCGATCTTTCGAATGGAAGAAATTTTGAGAGTATAGGAAGCATTTACATGACATTCTACGATCTCAAACACAAAAAGGCTGAAATTGCCGATGATGGAATAAGAGGAGAGATCTCTTTTGTAAATGAGCGCGGGGATATTTCTACGAATATACCTTTCGATTATCTTGAAAAGATGGGCCTTTCCCAGGAGGATAAACTTAGGGTCAACGGAAAGCCATCGAGTATATCTCTTGACAGAAGGGCCGGACGGAAGAATGAACTTATCGTCTGCGAGGGACTGGGCGGGTATGTTGAAATAACTTCGCGATATTTGAGGGCAGAGGATATTTTAAAACTTCCGCCGAGATCAGAGATAGTTTTGGAGGTTTGAACTTTGAAGATATGGCCATTTTCGAGAAGTGAAAGTTCGACCACCTATGGCACGGTTATCTCGATCTTTCTAATGGCTTTGATAGGTTTCATAGAGGTTTTCATTTACGTGCTTTTTTACCCTCCGCCTCTTCAGTACTGGCTTATAATGATCTCGATGGATCTCGTCATCTATTTTGCCTCCTCTATCTTTCTTTTTCAATTTTTGAGCGAACCTTTGATTCAACTTCTAAACAGGGTAAAACATACATCTATAACTCTCAATCCGGTCCCTCAAAAGGGACTGAGAGGCGAGTTTGGAGAGATTTTGAGAGACGTTGACAGGCTTGCCGAGACTTTGAAGAGGGAAAGAGAGGGTTTGCTCGAGACTTACAGCGAATACAGAAATATAGTCGAATCTTTGGATGAAGGCATTCTTACCGTCGATGAGAATAAGGATATAGCGACCATGAACAAGGGCCTCGAGAAGATCTTTTCGACAACCCGAAGCCAGTGGAAGGGAAGGCAGTTTGAGGAATTTTTGCGCTTCTACGGCATCATCATCGATGAGACCAAAAATGTCGTAAGGGTTAAGACCCTCGACAAAAGACTTATCTTTCAGGAAATACCGATGAATACCTCTCATTCTTTGATGCTTTACATCTTCGAGGATATAACGACCCTTTCAAATCTTGAAAAGGCCCTCGGTAGGGCCGAGCAACTCGCCCTTCTCGGAAAGATGACAGCCTCTATAGCCCACGAGATAAAGACTCCTCTTGCGTCTATGAAACTCTCGGTCCAGCTTTTGAAAAAGCAGAGTCCGGGAATTTCAGAGGAAGCGCGCGAAACTCTTGATATTCTCGAAAAGGAAATAAGAAGGCTTGAAGAGAGATCGATGCAATTTCTGACATTTTCAAAGACCACATACGATCTGAAGATTCTTAACGTTGTGGATGTTTTGGAGGAATCAATAAAACTCGCGCGGATAAGGGCAAGAGAGAGAGGAATATCTATTGAATTGACAAAGTTAGCAGATAAACTTATTATCGAAGGGGACGACAACGCGCTCAATTCGGCCTTTTTGAATGTTTTAGTCAATGCGATGGATGCGTCGAATGAAAATGAAAAGATAGAGGTCAAAATCGAGAAGGTTAGAAATTACGCGCTTATTACCTTTACAGATCACGGAAGCGGGATTCCGCCGGATTACATGGATTATCTTTTCGAACCTTTTTTCACTCTGAAGGCCAATGGAACGGGCCTTGGCATGAGCATAGTCAGAAGGGTTGTAAATTCTCACGGTGGCAAAGTGGAGGTCAAAAGTCAGAAGGAAGTTGGCACAAGCATTGTTATAAGGCTGCCGCTTTCGAGGTGATTTTATGGCTAAAATTCTCGTTGTCGAAGACGATTTGAGCCTTAACAAACTCGTTTCGAGGTCTCTCGATCTCGATGGTCATTCTGTCAAAAGCGTCAAGACAAAATCGGAAGCCTTGAAAGAGATCGAGAGCAATTCTTATGATCTTGTACTCCTCGATCTTATGCTTCCAGACGGAAACGGAATGGATCTTATCGAAAGAATGGTAAGAGAATCGGCCGTTATAGTGATAAGCGCCCACGCGGATGTCAATATGGCCGTTAAGGCCGTCCAGATGGGAGCATTCAATTTCATTCCAAAACCATTTGAACTTGAAAATCTGACGATAGAGGTAAACCGTGCCATCGAAGCGAGAAGTCTAAAACTTGAAAATATCTCCTTAAAACTTCCGACAAAGATAATAGGCGAGAGCCCATCCATAAGAAAGTTGAGGGACATGATCCAGATCGTCGCATCAAGAGATGTGCCGGTCTTTATAACTGGCGAATCTGGAACGGGAAAGGAACTTGTCGCCAGATCTATCTGGGAGTTAAGCGCGAGATCAAAAAGTTCCTTTGTTGCCGTTAACTGCGGGGCAATTCCCGAGGAACTTTTCGAATCCGAACTTTTTGGATACGAGCGCGGAGCATTTACCGGCGCGACCACATCAAAGCCAGGAAAATTTGAGATGGCCGATGGCGGAGTTATCTTTCTCGATGAGATAGGGGAATTGCCAAAGAATGTTCAGGTCAAGTTATTGCGCGTTCTCGAAAATTCGGAGATCGAAAGGTTAGGTGGCGTCGATCCGATACGCATAAATGTGCGCGTTCTTTCGGCGACAAACAGGAATATCGAAGAAGAGGTCAAGGCCGGAAACTTCAGAGATGATCTTTATTACAGGATAAATGTCGTAAGGATAGAGGTGCCTCCGCTAAGAGACAGGATGGAGGACGTGCCAATTTTAGCCGATTATTTTGCAAAACTTTATTCAAAGCAAATGCAGGTAGAGTACAAGCCATTTTCTCAAAAGGCTTTGAATTTTTTGAAATCTTATCCATTTCCGGGGAATATAAGGGAATTGCAAAATATAGTTAAATCCGCGCTTATATTCGCAAGGGGTAAAGAAATAGAGATAGATGATCTTTCAAACCAGATCCAGGACGTGGAAAAAAATTATGTGAAGATCCAGATAGGAGAAAGTTTGGAGTCGGCCGAGAGAAAGATAATCGAGGCGACATTGGAGTATTTCAACGGGAATAAAACCCAGGCCGCTAAGGCTTTGAATATAGGGCTTAGCACTTTGCACAATAAACTCAATCAGTGGAGGGAAAACAATGAAGATCAAAGTTCTGGATAAAGGCTATGTCGAGATGGTAGATCTTCTTGGAGGAGATATGGCCGCTGTGAGGGCGGCAAGAATTTCGTACATGTCTAAATCCGATCCGCAAAGGGATGAAAAACTCATAGATCTTCTTGCCAGACTCGGCCATGAATCTCCGTTTGAGCATATAGTCTTTACGTTCTACATAAAAGCGCCGATCTTTGTGGCCCGCCAATGGATGCGCCACAGAATCGCGAGCATCAACGAAAGATCGGGAAGATTCACAGAGTTCGGAGAGGAGTTCTACATTCCCGATTCTCAAAGGAGCGACGGCAGCGCGGATAAGATGCGCGAGTCTATGGAAGAGTCCTTTCGAGTTTACAGGGAATTGATTTCAAACGGCGTAAAAAAGGAGGTTGCGAGAATGGTTTTGCCTCTAAGCCTTTACACCGAATGGTACTGGACTGTAAACGCGAGAAGCCTTATGAATTTTCTGAATCAAAGGGCAGACTCGCACGCCCAATATGAGATCCAAAGGTACGCGATCGCCGTTGCCGAATGTTTTAAGAATGCCTGCCCTCTCACATACAATGCTTTTTTAAAGCATATTTACAGGGGAAATTTACTGGAGGTCTGATTTTGGACAGAACGGTTGAAGAGATTTTAAAGATCCTGAACATAAACAAAGAATTGCCCTTTCCCGATCTTTTTATAGTTGCGATAACCCACAGTTCTTACGCGAATGAAAACAGGGTTGAATCTTACGAAAGGCTTGAATTTCTCGGCGACGCGCTTGTCGGCCTTGTGATAGCCCACAATGCATTTGAACTTTTCAAAGATATAAATGAAGGTGAACTCGCGAAGATAAAGGCCATTGTCGGAAGCGCGAAGGTTCTTTCCGAAGTTAGCAAAGAGATAGGGCTTTCGAAATTCGTCCTCGTTGGTAAAAGTTTGAGTTCGGCCTCGGAGGGAGAACTCGACTCGATCTACGCCGATACCTTTGAATCCGTTATGGCCGCGGTATTTTTGAATTTAGGCTTTGATGAGGCAGAAGATATGATATCGCGCTTTTTGAATGAAAAGATATTGGAAGTCGTCGAGAAAAAATTGTTCTTCGATTACAAGACAGCGCTCCAGGAATACACTCAAAGCAAATTCATGAACCTTCCCGAGTACGTCCTTATCGAGGAAAGCGGCCCTCCGCACAGAAGAAATTATGTATTCGAAGTCAGGATAAACGGAGAGGTTTACGGCAAAGGTTACGGCAGATCGAAAAAAGAGGCCGAGCAGGTGGCCGCGAAGATGGCCTATGAGAGGTTGAAGGAATGAAGATTATTCCCGTCTTTTTCCCAAATGCAGGGTGCAAGCACAGATGTGTATTTTGCAACGAATGGATGGCAACTATGAAGACCGTCCCCCGATCGGTGGAGGAGGAGGTAATGAATGCATGTAAACTCTACCACGCCGATAAAGATTCAGAAATTGGCCTTTACGGAGGAACTTTCACGGCAATTGAAAACTGGAAGGATATTTTAAAGACAGTCCACGATCTGGCTTTAAAAATCGGTGTGAAAGGCATAAGGATATCGACAAGGCCGGACGAGATAAATGATGTGGATTTTCTAATCGAAAACGGGGTAATTCACGTTGAAATAGGGGCGCAATCGATGGTTGATAGGGTCCTTGAGGCGTCAAAGAGAAACCATACTGCCGGAGATGTTGCCATTGCGGCAAAAAGGCTGAAAGAGGCCGGAATAAAGGTATCGATCCATCTTATGACCGGACTTCCCGAAGATTCAAAAAAGGACGATCTCTTTTCTGCCTTCGAGGTTGCCAAACTCCGCCCTGATAGCGTAAGAATCCATCCAACGCTTGTTTTGAAGAATACCGAACTTGAAAAGTTTTTTCTTTCTAAAACTTATCGTCCCCAAACTCTCGACGATGCCGTCGATGTTGTGTCCGATATGATAACCATATTCAAAAATGATAAAATACAGATAGAAAGAATCGGAATGTATCAGGATAGAGAAACCATTTTAAATGTTGTGGCGGGGCCTTACCATCCTGCCTTCGGAGAAATGGCCTTATCGGCTATGTACAAAAAGTTCATAGATTCAACGGGAGCCGTGAAGGTATGCGGGCCGAAAAATTTGAGATCTCAGATAATCGGAAGAAATAAAGCGAAGATACCGTTTGAGGAGAATAATGATGTCTGCGTCATCGCCGGCGATCAAAGGATTTATTTTAACGATTGGGCCGGACTTTACGTGTCAAAACTCAGGGAGTTGATCGGGTGAGACTTGTAAGGCTTGAAATAGAAGGGTTTAAATCCTTTGGAACACATGTGAGTTTTGAGATAAAAAACGGGATAGTTTCAATAGTCGGTCCGAATGGATCCGGAAAGTCGAATATCGTCGATGCGATAAGATGGCTTTTTGGAGAAAGGGCCAATTCCAAGTTGAGAATGTCCGAGACCGCGGATGTGCTGTATTATGGATCCAATTCCATAAAGAAGGCCGAAAGGGCGCAGGTAAAGGCTGTATTTGAAGAGGATGGAAAAGAGATCTCCGTCGAGAGAATCTACCAGTCAGACGGTAAAAATGTCTATTTACTTAACGGTTCTGCCGCAAGGCTTAAGGATATAGAGGAACTTTTCTTTGGGACAGGAACCGGCAAGGATTTTTATTCGATAGTCGGTCAGGGAGAGATATCGAATCTTGTCAATTCCTCTCCGATCCAGATAAAGACTCTTGTAGAAGAAGCGGCCGGAGTCCTGATATACAAAGAGAGGAAGAATGAGGCTCTCGCGAAATTGAAGGAAGTAAGCGAAAATCTCGATCAACTCAAGGTCGTTATGGACGAGGTAGAGCACACGATGAGATCTTTAAACCTTAAAGCAAAGAGGGCCCAGAAGTACAAAGAATACGAAGAGACGATAAATGAAAGAAAAAGAAGGTATTTTGGCCATCTTTTGAGTGTTTATTACAAAAGGCAAGAGGAGATCAAATCCAAAATCAGCGAATACACTCAAAAGATAGAGGAAAGCCAAAGGGAACTTTTCAGTCTTGAGGTTGAAGGATCGAAATTGAGGGAGTATTCATCGAGCGCCCAGGAGGATATAAACAAATTCGAAAGCGAGATGGAAAGTTACAGACAGAGGGAAAGAACGCTTTCCGATCTTAAAGATTCAACGTCATCGGCACTGTCGGAATTGAGATCTTCCTACGTCGAGAACGGAACAAAAAAGGATGGAATGAAGGCCGAGGTGGAAAGACACCAGACGAGGCTTGAGGAGTTAAACAGGCTAATTTCAAGCCTTAAATCAGAAGAAGATGAGATTTCGCGCAAACTTTCTGATGCCCAGCAACGGTACAATTCCATCACCGAGGAGATAAGCAAGGATCAAAAAAAGAGAGCCGCGATAGAAAGCAAGATATCCGAACTCACAAAGGAGAGAAATTCAAAAGAGGTTGAAAGATCGAAGGCATTCGAAAATTACAAAGATCTTGATCAAAGAATAAATGTTTTAAATGCCCAGATAGAAGAGAAAAAAGCGTCGGCCTCGAGGTTGCAGGAAGATCTCGATAAGTTCTCAAAGGAAGAGTCTGAATTTCTGTCGAGCGTAGAGTATAAAAACAAAAAACTGCAGGAGATAGACGAGGAAAGAAGAAAACTCGAGGACGGCGCAAAGAATCTCCGCCAGAGGAAGAATATGATCTCTTCGAAGATCTTTGAATTAAAATCGAGGTACGACCTGCTTTCGAGTAGCATTGAAAGTTATGCCGGATATTCAAATGCGACAAGAAGCGTCATGAACGCAAAGATAGACGGAGTTGTCGACGTTGTCGCGAATATGATAAATGTGCCGGCAGACATTGAAGTTGCCGTCTCAGTCCTTCTCGGCAACAGAGTCCAGAATGTGGTCGTCAAAAATTCAGACGTGGCCAAAAGATGCGTTGAATTTCTGAAAGCAAACGATGCCGGGCGAACAACCTTTATTCCCCTCGATATGATAGACATGAGAGAGCCCACGATTCAGCCATCGGTGCTTTCATTTAAAGGAGTCGTCGGCTATGCCTTTAAACTCGTCAAAGGGATAAAAGGGTATGAAAATCTTGTGAACTTTCTTTTTGGATCCGACCTTATCGTCAGGACTCTGGATGATGCCATAGCGTTGAGGGATCATTTTAACTTCAAATACAGAATCGTGAGTTTGGAAGGCGAGATAATAGCGCAATCAGGCACAATAACGGGCGGAAGCCTTGAAAGATCTGAAAGGATCGATCTTATATCTAACAGAAGAATTTTGAAGGAGATGCAGTCGCAGATACTCGAACTTTCAGAAGAGGCGAAAAAGATAGACGATGAGATAAATCTTTCGGCGCAGAGAATCGAGGATCTTCTCGATGAGAGAAGAAGGATAGAATCTTCTCTTTTAAAGGAAAATATCTCTCTCAACAATTCGCGCGGAAACAAGAATGCCGTTATCACGAAACTTGCCGAGCTTCAAAGAGAGGTCAACAATCTCGAAAAAATGAGATCTGATTATTCTAACAGGATGGAAAGGGATCAAAAGACGATATCAGAAGCCGAAGAGAGAATAAGAAAGATAGATTCGGAACTTTCAGAACTTGAACTTGTCAAGAAAAACGATTCGACAGAGGACATAAGAAGAAGACAGGAAATGGAGAAGGTCCAGGAAGAGATAATAGATTTGAAGATGAAGTTGAATTCCGTAAGGGAACGATTCGGCGGATATTCCAGTGAAAAATCAAGGGTCATTGCCAGAATCGAGGAACTCTCCTCTAACATATCGTCCATAGAATCCGAAATTCAGCGCACCGTTCAGGAGATGGCATCGAAGGAAGAAAGGTTGAAGAACATAGAGAGAGAACTCGAATCTGTAAGAAGAGACGAGAAAAATCTCTTTGAAAAGGCCAAAAACATCAAAGGCGACAGAGAAGAGGTCTTAAAGAAGATGGAGGAGATAGAAAATCTTCTCGCACAAAAAAGAGACGGAATCTCTTCTTTGAGGGAATCGCTTCATTCCGCGGATGTCGAGAGGGTATCTGTTGAATCTTCGATCAATCAGGCAATGGCAGAATTTCAAAAGTGCAACGGCTCTCAGGATGACATCATGGAGGTCGACGATCAGACCTTTCAGAATCTCGGCAGCGATATAGAAGAATACGAAAGGAAGATGAAATTTTTAGGACCGGTCGATCTTTCTTCGATAGATGAATACGCCGCTGTCGAAAAAAGATTCAGCGAACTTTCTTCGCAACGGGCGGATCTTGAAAATTCTTACAATTCACTTCAGGACGTGATAAAGAAGACGGACGAGGAAGCGAGGAAACGGCTTAATTCGACAATGGAGTTGTTGAATGAGAATTTCGGCCGCATGATTTCAGTCCTCTTTTCGGGAGGCACTGGCATGATGTCATTTACAGAAGGTTTTGATATTCTCGATGCCCCCGTCGAGATAAATGTAAAATTGCCCGGAAAAAAGATACAAAAACTCTACACGATGTCAGGAGGAGAAAAATCACTTGTCGGCATTGCCTTTATCTTTTCTTTGCTCATGATAAATCCGAGTTCTTTTTACGTTCTCGACGAGGTAGATGCGGCCCTGGATGATTTCAGTACCCAGAGATTCATAAATTTGCTTGAAGAATATTCAAAGATCGCCACTTTTATAGTCATAACGCACAACAAATTCATAATGGAGAGGGCAGATACTCTTTACGGAATAACCATGATGGACGGTGTATCTACTATAATACCCGTTGAACTTTCAGAATTTTCAGATTCGAAGGTGGAATGATGTACGAGAGAAAATTCATAAGGAATATATCGATAATAGCGCACATAGATCACGGCAAGTCGACTCTTGCAGACAGGATACTCGAAATGACCCATTCCGTCGATCTCAGAAAGATGCGAAACCAGTACCTCGACAATATGGAGATAGAAAGAGAAAGAGGGATCACGATAAAAGCCCAGCCTGTTAAGGTTATGTACGACTCCGCCGACGGCAATCGGTACGAGATAAACCTCATAGACACGCCGGGCCATGTCGATTTCACCTATGAAGTGTCGAGAAGCCTCGCGGCGTGCGAGGGCGTTATCTTGCTCGTAGACGCGACTCAGGGAGTGGAGGCCCAGACCATAGCCAATGCCTATCTTGCGATAGATAACGGCCTTGAAATCGTTACCGCCATAAACAAGATAGACATGCCAAATGCGAATATAGAAGAAACTCAAAAGGAATTGTATGACACGCTCGGAATAAAGCCTGAAGAAACACTTCTTGTGAGCGCGAAGACAGGACAGGGAGTAAAAGAACTTATAGAGGAGGTCATAAAACGGGTTCCTCCTCCTTCGGGAAATGATGGAGGGAGTTTGCGTGCGCTTATCTTCGGGGCGAATTACGATCCCTACAAGGGGGCTGTCGCGCATATCAAAGTAGTCGATGGCAAAATTTCGAGGGGAGACGTTATAAAGATGATGTCTTCTGGCCAGTCCCATGAGGTTTCGGAAGTGGGAATTTTTGCGCCCGAATTATACCCGGTCGACACGCTATCTTCCGGAGAGGTTGGATATCTTGCCGCGAATATGAAGGAGGTTTCTCAGGCAAGGCTTGGAGACACGGTAACTCTCAATTCTAATCCGGCTGCAAAGCCTTTGCCCGGGTACAAGGAAATGAAGGCTGTCGTTTACGCAGGAATTTATCCGTCCGATCCTCAAGATTACGATAACCTCAGGAAAGCCATCGAAAGATATAAATTAAATGACGCCGCCTTCATCTTCGAGCCGGACAATTCGGCCGCGCTCGGCTTTGGTTTTAGATGTGGATTTCTTGGCCTTCTCCATATGGAGATAGTCATCGAAAGACTCGAAGATGAGTACGACCTTGATATTATAGCGACGGCGCCAAATGTCATATATGAAGTGGTAATGGCAGATGGAATTGTCAAGAGATTTACAGATCCGTCCAAAATACCTCCAGAAGGGACCTATATTGAAATAAGAGAGCCTTATGTTAATCTGACGCTTATAACACCTGTTGATTCAATGGGCGATCTTGTCAATTTCATTCAAAATGAAAAGAGAGGGGAATTTGTCTCGACAGAAAATGCGGGAAAAAACAGGGTCGCGCTCCATTTCAAAATGCCGATGGGAGAGATGATCTTTGACTTTTTCGACAAGATAAAGGCCATAAGCCATGGATACGCCTCTATGGATTATGAAATAGACGAATACAGAAAATCAGACCTCGTTGTGATAGGGATCCTCGTTAACAAAGAACGGGTTGAGGCCCTTGACACGGTTGTCCACGAGTCAAAGGCTTACAGCGTTGCGAAAGCCCTCGTCGAGAGCATAGCCGAAAGCATACCGAGGCATCAATTCGAGATCCCAATTCAGGCTACTGCTCACGGAAGGATAATAGCAAGGGCGACTGTCAATCCCTTTAGAAAGGATGTGCTTGCAAAGTGTTATGGAGGTGATGTTACAAGAAAGATGAAGTTGCTTAAAAAACAAAAAGAAGGAAAAAAGCGTATGAAGATGCTTGGAAGCGTTGAGATCCCAAAGGAAACTTTTCTTTCAATTCTTAGCATAGGAAAGGAGAATAAAAATTGAAATTCTCTATCGAACTTAAGATATTGATAGGCTTTCTTGCCGGAGCCGTGATCCTCTGGCTCATCTTTGCGCTTGGAGATACCACCGGAAATACAATAGACAACGTCTTTCTTACTAATGGAAATGCAAACATAGAAAATATAGATCCAATCTACACTAACGCCATGATAAATGCCAAAACCTACGGCCTTGTCGATCAAAGCATACAGACTTCTGTTATACCCGAATTGTTTTTTGCGACTTATATTGGCACAAATGTTAAGAGTCTGAAGGTTATATCTCAAAAGAGCATAGGTTCGACGGAAATTTCGAATATATTCTCCAATTATACCTTTATTACAAATTCTACGATCGAGATCATGAAAAAGTACGGCATAGTCCGAACGGCAGACGCTTCTGTGCTTAACGCGAATTTCCAAAATTACAATGTCGCATCAATCCAGTCGATGCTCTCGGAGAGAGAGAGGATACCGCAATTTGCCGCTTACGATTACACGATAGAACTTCACACCGCAGGTGGCATTGAGCGTGTTCATGCCATAGTCATGAGGGTCCTTTCGTCGGCCACCGGGCAGCCTTATAAACATTTAAGATGGGTGGTAAGTTACGTATACCATTGATGAGATGATAAGAATCCAGAGAGAAATGTCGAAAGAGGTCGTGATAAGGCCCCTTGATTTTGTTCCAAAAAGGATAGGAGGATTTGATCTTTCGTATCCGCGAAAGGACATCGCTTTAGCGGTATGCGTGGTGCTGAGTTATCCCGATCTCGAATTGATAGAGATGAAATGGACAGCAGTCAAGGTAGAAATGCCGTATATTCCGACCTTTCTTTCTTTTAGAGAAGGTCCGGCTATAGAAAAAGTTTACGGCATGATCGAAGAAAAACCAGATCTGCTTTTTTTTGACGGTCAGGGTATAGCGCATCCGAGAGGCGCAGGAATAGCCTCATACATGGCTTTGAAATTTCACAAGCCTTCCATAGGCGTTGCTAAATCTCATCTCTTTGGCGAATACAAAGATCCGGGCAAATTAAGGGGAGACTTTGAATATATCTACAGCGGGTCGGAAGTTATAGGCGTGGTTTTGAGAACTAAAGACAATGTAAAGCCCCTTTTTGTTTCTCCGGGAAGTTTTGTCGATTTCAAAGATTGCGCTGATTACACGCTGAATTCTTGCAAAGGGTACAGACTGCCGGAGCCTACAAGGCTTGCGGATATGTACACGAAGAAATTAAGAAAAGAGATGATACTTTGAGCAAAGAAGACTGGGAAAGAGAAAAACAGATTTTAAAGGGCTCTTCAAATCAGATATTTGAAGTCTCCGCGATATGGGGAGAGGTCTTGATATGGATGTTCCTCTTCCTGCTTGCGTATTCCGAGATCATACTTTTCAAATCTTTCGAGAAAAATTTGCTCAAAATCGTGATCGTCGCCATCATAATGGCAGGACTTGTCTACCTCGGTGTCTTTTTGATAATCAAGGCAAGAAGACATCTAAAGAAGGTGATAGGAGATGGAGACGACACAGAGGACGAATAGAAGGCTTGGCGTCGTCGCCATAGTCGTAAAGAACAGGGAAGAATCTTATTCTGGCGTCAACGAAATTTTGCACGATTACGGAAATATAATAATCGGAAGGATGGGAATTCCTTACAGGGATAGAAATCTGTCGATAATATCCGTTATCGTCGATGGAACGACGGACGAAATAGGAGCAATGACCGGAAAACTTGGAAAGATAAAGGATGTATCCGTAAAAAGCATGCTTACGTCTATATGAAAAATCCCCGGGGATTTTCTTATATTATCTTTAGAATGCGCTAACTGAGAAAGAAGATGTAAGTGCAAAGCCTGTGCTCGAGCTGTAGGAAGGTTTGAGTGACCATCTTACATTGCCCTTCGTGTTAGGAACATTGCCAGAAAGTTTTACAGAGGCAGACCATGCAGATGGGCTGTAAGAGGCGCTAAGACTTCCAGTCGCTCCCATGACTGTGAAGAGATTATTCGCGGTGAGTCCGAGAGAAGAGAACTGCATATTCGTGAAGGCCACATTGACTTCGTTGTTGCTTCCGAGATCAAACCATGCGGTTACATTGTTTGAACTTGAATATTCCGCACCGAGTTGATTGGATCCCATATTTACAACAGCGCCAACTGTGTAAGAAGGCGTGTTGGAAGCATACTCAAGCAAGCCAAAGAGGTTTGCAGGGCCAACTCCGACATTCGCTCCAGCGTAGTAAGTTGCACCGCTAAAATTCCCTAACAATGAGGTCATTCCGCCGTAGAGATTTGCAGGGCCCATAGATGTATCGCCAAACAGACCTATTGTGGAAGAAGTTGCCAATCCGCTTGACTGGACATAGAGATTAAGAGCAGAGGATGTGTATTCCAAACCATGGCTATAAGAGGAACCAGAATACCAAAAACCTAATGATCCTGTTCCATTAACATTGCTTCCACCAAAAACTGTCTCGCCGAAATTTGGACCATTGTAACCTGTCACGAGAGAAAGATTTGTCATCAAAGGAATCGTGAGGTAGAAATCAGAAAGACCCCATGGAGAAAGTCCCGCGCTGAACGAGTAATCTGTTCCAGATGCGCTAACGTTCAAATAAGGAGAAACAGTTACACAGTTAGTCTGGAACGGATAAATATTCCAGTTTACGGAGCCGCCTCCGGAGAAACTTAAGGATGCAAATGACGCAACCGCAAATATTGCGATCGCAACTACCGACAACACTAATACCTTTTTCATGCTTTAAAGCCCCCTTCTAAAAGAATTTTGAAAGTTGATAAAGATAGATTACAATTCAAACCGCTATGCACTTTCCCTACCACCTCCCGATTTCCCTGATTCTCGCCCGTCAGGAAGGAGTTTTATTACAATTTTATGTTAACGATTTGGATACCAGTAATACCACACGAAATAAAGCAATAATCCAAGTGTCGCAGTTCCGATGGCCACTCCGGCAGCACCTATCCATGTCGCAGTTGTAGCCTTATCGTTGACTGTCTTTATCTCGCTTTCGAGAGTTGCCTTGGTGTTGCTTATCTGATTCGTGAGTTCGGTTCTTGTATTGTTAAGATCATTTCTCAAGAAACTTATCTGATTGTCGAGATAATTTCTTGTAGTCTCAAGTTGGGTTGTGAGGACCTGAATGTCATTTGCCTCTTTTGAACTCAGATTGTTAAGAGCCGCTGTCAAAGAAGCTATATCCGTCGTGTTTTTGATCACCTGCTGGTTGACGAGATCTATCTTCTTGTAGAGGAACATTGCATTGTCATTTATCATCTGGGTTAGTCTATTTGTTGTTGAGGCCACCTCTGTTTTGAACTCCGCAAGAGAAGCCTGCAGGCCGTTGACGCTTTGCGTCAAACCCGCTATTTCTTTGTTCATGTTGGCAATCATCTGGTTGTTAACATTGGAAAGAATAAGCGCTTTGTTAGCCGTTGCGGAAGCGGCAGCCGTAGCCTGCTTGAGTTGTTCAATGACTGTAGTCAAAATGGCAACCTGATTTTCAAGCGTTACGACGATGGAATTTGTAGATGTGAGATTTTGCTTGAGAGTGTTAACGACATCTTGAAGTGCTTTGAGGTCGCTTGTTTTTGCCAAAGATGGGTTTTGCTCGATGTAATTGATAAGGTTATACGCAACCTGCGCAAGTGTATACCTGTTAACTGTTTGCGTACCCTGGAAAAGGCCATTAATTCCGCTCATGATGTTATCGTTAGTTACAACATTTACCGGCGTTGCGTAAACACTCGTGGCCGGAACATCGGTAAAGGTTGTGGCCGTAACCAATGAACCCATCAGAATAACAGCAACGATTGCTATACTTACGATCACGGTCTTTCGCATTCTTGACCATCCTCCTTTTCTTTTTAAAACCTTTATATCTTAACACGGGGCAAAGCAAAAATCCCCCTTACTTCAAAAAGATACAATTTTTTAAAATTATACCACTCGATTATGAAGAATTCAAGATCTTAAAATGATTTTGTATATCTTTCTCTTCCCAACCTTAAGGATGTCTCCATCTTTAAAATTAGTTAAACTCATTTCATCTTCAACGACTTTTTCGTTTATTTTAACGCCATTTTGAGATATCAATCGTTTTGCCTCGCTTGCCGAACTCACAGCGCCTATGTCCTTTAAAAATTGTGTCAGTCTTACACTGTTAACGCCCTTTATCACAGGCACGTCCTCTGGAATTTCTCTTTTGGAAAAGGTTGTCACAAACTTTTCCTGCGCAAAGGCCGCGTCCTTTTCGGAATAGAGCCATTTTACTATTTCGAAGGCGAGGCTTTTTTTGAACTCCATCGGATGTAATTTTCCCGACTCTATATCTGACTTTGCCTCTTCGGCATCAAGGTCTGTTAATAATTTCGCGTATTTGAACATCAACGCATCCGGTATCGACATGATCTTTCCATAAATATCGTCGGGCGGATCGGTAAGGCCTATGTAATTTCCATAACTCTTTGACATTTTCAGAGTGCCGTCTGTTCCCTCTATTATCGGCATCGTAAGAACTATTTGAGGAGGCTGGCCAAATTCTTCCTGATACTTTCTTCCGACAAGAAGGTTGAACTTTTGATCCGTGCCTCCGATTTCGACATCGCACTTTACCGCCACAGAATCATAAGCTTGGGCTATCGGATAGAGAAATTCGACAATACTTATGGGCTCTCCGGATCTGTATCTTTTTTCAAAATCGTCCCTTTCAAGCATTCGTGCAACGGTGTATTTGGATGCAAGTCTTATGACGTCTTCGAATTTAAGCGGATCGAGCCATTCCGAGTTGAATCTGAGTTCTGTCTTGTTTTTGTCGAGAATTTTGAAAGCCTGTTCCTGATAACTTATGGCATTTTGTTTTGTCTCTTCGGCAGAAAGCATCGGCCTTGTTTTGGATCGGCCCGAAGGATCGCCTATTCTCGCGGTGAAATCACCTATTATGAGCACGACTGTATGGCCAAGATCCTGAAACTGCCTTAATTTTCTCAAAACCACGGCATGGCCTAAATGCAAGTCAGGCCTTGACGGATCGACTCCGAGTTTAACTCTCAGAGGCCGGCCCGTTTTCAATCTTTCTAACAGTTCCGATTCTTCTATCAGATCTTCGGTATTTGATTTTAAGATCTTTAGTTGATCTTCAGGCGACAATCCGAATTCTCCTTTATCTCAAAGTTAGAACGTAAGCGGTTACTATGCTCATTACCATGAATGCCACGGCAAGCGCTATCGTTACCTTTGCAAGCGTATCTAAGCCCTTTTCACGACCAAAAACCGTGTACAAAGAACCAGATCCGAACGCTCCTCCAAGGCCTCCGTGTTTTGACATCTTCATCATGACAGCCCATATCAGCGCCACAGATATCACAACATCGATTATCATAACAAATAGCACGAGAAAACTCAATTCTATCCCTTCCTTTCGATCACGTCTTCATTATTATACTAACAAATCTACAAAAATACAATATCTTCAGGAAAGTTTTTTCGCTGGTTCTTTATCTTCCTTCCATTCTGGCTTTTTTCCGCGCATGTACGAAAGAATCGCGGCTGCAATGCTTATAAATAAAGATATGTAAAAGGCAACGCTTAAGTCGTGAATGAATTTGTCAACGAATATGCCCCTGGAACCAACCTGAATTCCCGCAAATAGAGCCTGCATTGCCTGCGGAGTCATTCCGGAAGATGTTACGGCAAAGGCTATGGCTATGCTGACAACGGACCCGGCGTTATTCATCATGACACGAGTGCCCGAGGCTGTTCCCCTTTTATTGGAAGGGACAGAACTCATTATGGCGTTGTTGTTGGGAGAGTTGAACATTCCAGATCCGAATCCCATTATCATCTGCCAGAATATTATCTCAAATAAAGACGTGTTTGCATTTATAAATGTAAAACCAAAAAGTCCGGCTGCCATGACAAGCAGGCCAATCGAACTCAATTCACGCGATCCGTATTTATCAGAAAGAGCTCCGCTTATCGGCGCCGCTACCATCATCGCGATGGCAAACGGAGTTAGCATCAACCCTGCCTCAAACGGGCTCATTGACTTTATACCCTGAAGGTAGAATATGAGAAGAAATGTAAGAGATCCATTCGCTATGCCATTGAAAAGCGTTGATGTGTAGGCAAAGCCCATAAGTCTGTTTTTGAAAAAGGTCAGATCCAAAAGCGGATCCCTTGTCCTCGATTCGAGATAGACAAAGACCAACATTAAAATCGCGCCGACCACAAATCCAATGACAGTTGTAAGAGATCCCCAGCCGTAAAGGCCTCCCAAACTCATGGCCATGAGTATTCCGAAGAGTCCTCCCGTCAGAGTGATCGCTCCAAACCAGTCGAATTTTTGATCTGAAGGCATTTTTTCAACTTCTTTTATTTGAAGCCACGCCCATATCGTTCCTATTATTCCGAGAGGCACGTTGAAGAAGAAGACCCATCTCCATCCGAGCGCGACAGTCAAAAGGCCGCCTATAATAGGCCCGAGAGTGAATCCAACGGCAACAACCATAGCATTTATCCCGAGAGCCCTTCCGAGTTCTTTCCTCGGGAAAGCGTCTGTAACTATAGCCGCGCTATTTGCGATCATGAGGGCTCCTCCTACGGACTGAACTATCCTTAATATGAGAAGTTCCGGCCCGTTTTGTGAAAGGCCTGCAAAAAAGGATGTTACCGTAAAAAGCGCGAAACCGTCGACGTAAAGATTTTTTCTTCCAAAGATATCTGCCACCCTTCCTATCGCGGGCACGAGAATTGTCACTGACAGCATGTAACTCATTATTACCCATATAACGAGTATCATGGAGGTGTTCAATTCTTTCGCTATATCGGGAAGCGCTATAAGCAAAGCGCTGCTATTCATGACCGAAACAAATGCTCCAAGACTTGTCGCTGACAAAGCCTTCCATTTATATTGAACTGCCATATTCCTTCCCTTCTTATGTTATGTCGTAGACAATTTTAGAATTTTATTGCTACATACAAATTTCTATTCTTTTTCAAATTTTGTATCTTCTTCTGCCAGAAAAGACGAGTTCTATTCCGTTTTCTTCGAGTTTTTTCCTTATGTTTTTGTCCTCTTTGACTCCGCCGGGCTCTATGACGGTCTTTATTCCGCTTCCTATTATAAGATCTGGAATTTTTAAATCTCTTATCGGGCCGTCAAAGGCACAGATCGCGCCATCTAAACTTGAAGGATATTTTTTGGCCTTCATCAGTGCAACTTCTAAAGCCTCTATCTGTTCGGCCTGGCCGGATCCTAAAGAGATCATTTCGTAATCCTTGAATATGCAGCATGCCATGCTTTTGGAAAGGGCAACTATGAGGTTGACGAATTTGTACTGTACGTCAAATTCATCAGATAAAAATCTCATATTCAAAAGATCATCTGGCGTCTGAACGAGAAAATTTCCTTCGAGAAACCTGTATTCTTTTTCTATTTCTAAATTCGGTATCTCTTTTATCTTTATGAATTTCTTTATTTTAAGGTCAGGGTAATCGGGAAAATCGGGCAGGATGACTATATCAAGATCATTTCCATCAAGCCCTTTTAAGAGTTCCTTGCTTAAGAAATTGGCGGCAAGGACTCCTCTTGAATCTTTGAAATTGAAATTGCTTCTTTTTACCTCAGCGATCACGCCGTGATGAACCCTTACGGCGAATCTGTAATCTAAGTATCTCAGAAGCGAAAGGGCCGTGTAGATGTCTATTATGTTGTTGTAACTGAGAGTAAAGAGAGTATCCTCATCGAGAATGTCAAAAAAAGCCTTTGTTTTTGCTATTTTTGAAAGGTAGGCGAGTTGCTGCGGATTTTCTCCGTATCTTAAGGGTGTCTTTTCTTCCAAAATAAGGGTTTCAAATTTTTCGGAGGCAAAGAGTTCGCTCATTTCTTTGTGGATCAAAGACGTGTATCTTAAGACCCTGTAGAGCGCTTTGAGAGAAAGCATCCTTCTGTCCTGAAGTGTTATGTCTCCGCATTCTTCGAGTGATTCTATTATTTTATCGAAATCATCGGGATCGAGCACTATCACTGAATTTCTGTAATTTTTTACGCATGAATAGATCGCGGAAATCTTCCACTCCTCTATCGAATTGAGAATGTAATTCTCTTCCAGTCTTTGATTTGCAGTGTTAAGTTCAAGCACAACGAGATCTATACCCTGAAAATCCGAACCCCCGGATTTTTTGATCTCGATGTTAAGATCGAATATGTTTTTGAAATCGTCGATTGTATAGATCTTTACTCCAAACTGAATCAGTTTGTCCTTAAAAGCGCTGTAGGGGCCGTCGATCCTTTCGAAAAAAGCGTAATTTACGTTCAATCCATCACCTCATTGCATTTGCAAGTTGAACTGACTCTTTGTCCGTTAAAATTTTGTCTATATCTAATATGATTATCATTCTACCATTCATATTCGAGATGGCGCCTATGTATTTGTTAGAATTATTCGATATCTCCTCTGGAGGTTCTTCGAGTTGATTTTGGGAGAGAGTTATGACCTCTTTGACCTCGTCTACTATTATCGCGACTTTTTTGTTTCCGACGTTGACAACAATCGCCTTTTGGTTCTCCTTTTTTGATTCATCGCTGACTAAAAATTTCTTCCTTCCATTTATTACCGGAATCGCTAATCCCCTGAAATCCATAAGTCCTTCTACAAAATTGGGAGCATTCGGGATCCTGACGATCTTCCCGACGGGCACTATGCTGTCTATCTTCATAATGTCTATCGCGTATTCTTCTTCTCCTATCATGAAATTAACTACCTTCATCTCGCTCATTGAAATCCCTCCTTTCCGGAATTCTTAATATACCGTAGAAACTTCCCTTTATTTCTCCATCGATTTTGTTCCCATTCAGATCTTTTAACTCACCGGAATTGTAAATGCCAATGAAGTAATCATCGCCTTTTTTTAAAAGCACAAGTCCATCCTGAATTTCGTCGTTAAAAATTATGTAATCGCCACTTATAACTTTATATTGAACAATCTCTATCGCTGATTTAACCGCGATAAGAGATTTTTCATTTGACGGGATTGGCAGGTGAACTTTTTTGTTGCTTTTAATGATTTTACCACTTTTTCCGGCCCATCCTATTAATTCGGCGAAGGTAATGTCAAAAGGGCTTTGAGAAAGTACCTTTATTCCGCGCGATGCTTTATCTCTTTTTATGTATCCCTTTTTTTCTATCGCTTCAACATGAGCGAGCGCCCCGCTCGGGGAAGAAAATCCAAAATGATCAGATATCTCCCTTATAGTTGGGGGATAACCATTTCTGTTCAAAAATTCTTTTATAAAGTCGTAAATTTCGCGTTGCCGCTGTGTTAATTCTTTTATTCACAACACCCCTTAGAATGTGTGAACGACAAGGCCACTTCTTAATTTTGGCTCAAACCATGTCGATTTCGGAGGCATTATCATGCCGCTGTCCGCAACGTTAATGACGCTTTCAACGCTTGTCGGGTACATGTAAAAGGCTATTTTACCCCTTTCATCGTCGACGATCTTTTGAAGTTCTTTCGGTCCCGCCATTCCTACGAACTCTATGTCAGGATCTGTTCTTGGGTCTTTTATCCCGAACAATGGATCGAGCACCCTTTCCTGAAGAATAGAAACATCAAGGGATCTGACTGGATCCTCATCAACCACTTTTGCTTTTAACTCGTACCATTCTCCGTTGTACATGCCTATAACGTGCGGGGCGACAGACGGAATTGTGCTTCTTTTTGTTACTTCAAAATTTGCTTCCTTTAAGGACTTTATTAATTTTGAAGTGTCAATGCTTTTTTTTATTATTCTGTGGTATCCGAGTATTTCGAGTTCGTCGTGCGGAAAGATCGTAGCCATGAAATAATTCCATTCCCCAGATCCGCCTATTTCAGATGCCGCTCTAACGGAGGCCGCGGCTCTGTGATGACCGTCCGCTATGTAAAAGGCCTCGACGGATTTGAACGCTTCGATTATGTCGTCGACAAGAACGCTATCCTCTATCCTGTAAAGATCGTGAATGGTTGCGGGATTTTCCGTCGTGAATTTGTAAAGATGGGTGGCGAGATCTGATCTCATCAATTTTTTTATCTCTTTTTTCGATCTGTACATCAAAAAGACCTGTTCTGTGTGCGCACGGGTTGTGAGGATGTGTTTCATTCTCTCCTCTTCTTTTTCTTTTCTCGTAAGTTCATGCCTTTTTATCTTTTCGGGATAGTCAGATGCTTGAACGCACGCCATAACGCCAGTCTGGGTATGCGAGGCCGTTTTTTGAACGTAAATGTAGAGTGAAGGCCTTTCATTTCTTATAAGAAGCCCTTCATCTACGAATCTTTTCAATTCTTTTGCGGCGAGATCGTAGATATTCTCTCCCTCTTTGGCGATCGCGTCAGGTCTTACGATGCGCATGAAGGAGTGCGGATCCTTTGCGAAATCTTTTGCCTCTTTAAAATCCACAACATCGTACGGAGGACAGTTTATTCTATTTATCTCGGTACTTTTTGCTTCCAGCCCACCAAAAGGTCTTACGATCATCTAATCTCTTCCTTTCTATCCCAATTTTTTCATGATGATCTCAACGGATTTATCGAAATCTAATCTTGTTTCTCCTTCGCTTCTTGTTAGAAACAATTTTGCCATCCCATTTTGCGATATCTCTTCCAAAAGCGGGGTGCGGGCTATTATCTCAACACCTGTCCTTTTTGAAAGTTCGTCTGTGCCCTGCCCGAAGAGATAATGCTTTTTCCCGCAATACTTGCAGGTGTAGTAGGACATATTCTCCCATATGCCTATTATCGGCACATTCATCTTTTTGAGGAAATTTATAACCTTTTCGACATCCCCAAGCGCTACCTTCTGCGGAGTTGTTACAACCACGGCACCGTCTATTTTGTTGTTGTAAACTTTTAGTATTTCAAGAGGCTCATCCCCGCTGCCGGGAGGAAAATCCATTATCATGTAATCGAGATCTCCCCATTCGGTATCCTGAACAAACTGATCTATCAGTTTTGCTTTCAGGGGTCCCCTCCATATTATAGCCTTGTCCTCGCCGACGCCGGCCGCCACCGTCATGAATTTCAAATTTCCAATTTCCATGGGTATAAAGCGTTTCCCGTCGGTCAGGATCTCCGGTTCAACGTCTAAAATTATGTGGTCTGTCGGACCGTGAATGTCAACATCTATCAATCCAACCTTGTACCCGCTTAAGGATATACCGACCGCTAAATTGACGGCAACCGTCGATTTCCCAACCCCTCCCTTTCCGCTCGTCACCATTAAAGTTTTCACGATAATTCCTCCAATCTTTGAGGGAACAATTTCGCAATTCCATTCAATGCTTCCATCTTTACTTCTATCGAATCTGAATTTCTGAATATATCGATAAGTTCGTCCGAATCAATGTCTTTTGACGCTATAAGAGATTTAAGAGCCTGAATCTTTATTCTCTTTGACCCATCGAGAAGTTGCTTTATTCTTTCGTCCTTTATCTTCAATTTTGAAAGCACTCTGAGGGATTTTTCCGTTAATTCTTCATCTTCGCCTTCTATGATTTTTAAAAGAGATTCCACATTCGCTTTTGATGGAAATCTTTCCACAAAAGGTATGACTGAGATCTTCAAGTTTCTGTCATTTCCATCCAATATTTCTTCTATAATTCCTTCAACATGCTGGCTTTCAAGGCTTATTAACGCTTTCAACGTTGTGATTTTTAAAGATTTTGAAGGATAATTGACGTATTTAAGTATCATCCCTTCGAGTTCCTTTTTGTCCTTGCAAGTTGATGCGTTCTTTATCGCCGCCTCGACATTTTCAACGGGAGCGCTGTCATTTATTATTTCCTTGAGGCTTTCCCATATCTCGTTGCAGGGAAATTTACCCATAAGCGTTATAGCCGTAGAACTTATCTTTGAATAGGTGGATTTCGAAAGTTTTTTGATAAGCGGTAAAGACCCGCTAAAATAACCCGCAAAAACCTTCATCGCAGACGATCTCACATTGAATGGCAATTTCGGATCCTCTATCACATCAATTATGATCTTCGGATCAACTTCTTCGCCCGCTGCCGCAAGCGATCTTACAGCCTCTATTCTGACCTGCACATCTGGATCTTCTGTTAATTTTTTAGCCTTTTTTATCGCCTCTTCGCACCCTATCTTATCAAGGATTTTCAGAGACTTTATTCTCACAGCCGGAGAACTGTCCTCAAGCGTCAAAGACAACATCCCGCAACCGTCCATCATTGACATGTGCGGAAAAAGGCTTACTGACTCTTTTTTTATTCTTTCTCCCCTTTTTAAAAGAGGTTCCACATCTTTTGACTCGAGAGGATATGAAATTGCCGCTAAGTATTTTATCGCCGATATAACAAGAAACTCTTCCGGATGGGAAAGGGCCTTTATTGCCTCCTGGGTATGCCATCTGTCTCTTAACCTTCTTAACTCGTTGAAGGCGACAGCCACTGTGATGGCATTTGTCGAATTGAGATCTGTTGATATTCGCTTTATTCTTTCCTGAATGAGCCTTTCTTTTATGTTAAGAAAGATCTGTTTTGTGCTTTTCATAAATTCTCCTCTACAGTCTTTTGGGCAACAGGCTTTTGAAGGTAGTACGGCTTTACGCTTATGTGATCGTATATATTTAGGTTGTTTTGAAATGATCTTACAACACTTTCAAGTAAATCCTGCCCCGAAAAGATTGGCCCTTTTACAACAGGAACATTTACGCCTGGTATCTCTTCTTCGGAAATAACCTCTCCTTTCAGATTGAGCGAGTCAGAAGATTGCATATAGCAGGACCATGCTTTTCCGTCAAATGAAGATACGTACCACCATCCCTTTCGCGCGTTCCTAAGAAGCGTTACGGGCCGTTCGGCGTTGAAAACTTCGAAGTATTTCAATCCCACGATGGGAATAGAAAGAGAAAAGGCGAGAGACTTTGCCACCGCTATTCCGCTTCTGAGGCCTGTGAAATTGCCGGGCCCCGTTACACAGCCTATTAAGTTTATTTCAGATATATCGATATTCTTGAATCTTAAAATCATATCGATTTTTTTGACTAAAAGATCGGAGCCTCTCTTGTTCGACGAAAACGACTGAACTGATTCAACATCATTTTCGATCATTATCGCGACCGTCATCCACCGACCCGATGTGTCAAATGCTATAATGTTCAAAAGTATCACCTCTTAAAAAAGTATATCATAAAATGAAAAAATAAGTGGAACTGTTTGAATAAATAATCAGGCAGCATGTGGCCCGTAGCGCGTAGAGTAAAATCGGCTGTATTTCGGCCATATAACTTTACACACCTACGCACGTTGACGAAAGGTAAAAATCAGTGTATAATAATTATGAAATAATAATTAAGAATTAAATTTTTTGACACGGAGGAGGCGTGACCTGTTATGAATGAGATTTTAATTTTAGAGATAGGAGACCAAAAGTACGGGATCGATTTTCACGATCCGTTTTTCTTTTTAATAAGGGATTTACTTTACGAAAGCACGTGGGAAGTATTCGCTGCAGATCTCACCAATAAGGCTCACGTAGAAAGGATCCACAAACTTCAGGAAATAGAGAATAAGACGGGAAGAATTTCAGGCTCTCTTTTTCTTCCGATTTCGACTTTAGAGATAAAATCTTATTTTAAAGAACTGGATCTCAATCCTCAAAAATTGAAACATGCCACTCCGGAAGGCTTTTACGAACTCGCACAGGACGAGGCTGAATCCGAAGAAATCGATGAAGCGATGAATTTGATGGATTTTGTCATAGAGACGTGGCCCTCCTATGCAAAGGCTTACGAACTCAAAGGGACCTTCCTGATAGAAAAGGGCGCGCAAGAAGAAGGCATTGCTCTTCTGAAAAAATCAATCGAAATAGATCCAACTCTTGCGGAGGCCTATTCGGAACTCGGCCAGGCTTATTACAATCTCGAAGATTACGACAAGGCGATCGAATACTGGAAGAAGGAACTTGAATATACCCCTTACGATAAATTCGCCTATTTCATGATTGCCAATGCTTACAGAAAACAGGGAAAGATAGGAAGCGCCATAGAGACTTTGAAAAAATTCGTGAGCGAGGACAAAAAAAGCATTCTTGCACGTTACGAACTCATGGATCTTTACAATCAAATGGAAGAATATGAACTCGCAAAGGAGTACGAAGATCAGATACTCAAGATGACGCCTTACTATCCTGGAGACATAGAACCATGGGCAAAGGTGCTTTTTAAAAATGAAAGATATGAGGAGGTAATAAGGGTAGTTGAAGATCACATCCAAAAATACCCAATAGACGCCCATTTCAAAATATTGCTCGTTGTGCCATATGCAAAGAGTGGCAGATACAATGAGGCCAGAGAGATACTTAACGAATTCAAAGATCAGAAAGACTGGTATTATTACGGGAAAAAGGAACTTTTTGAAAGTAATCTGAGCAAAGAGGAACTCGATCTGTGTGGTATACGCTGATTCTCAGCGTTGTAAGCGTTGTTTTTGGCCTTGTTTTGGGAAGCTTTTACAACGTTCTGATCTACAGGATTCCAAGACATATTTCTCTTGTAAATCCTAAAAGATCTTTTTGTCCCGCCTGTGGCCACCAGTTAAAATGGTCTGACAATATTCCTATCTTGAGTTATTTGCTTTTACGCGGGAGATGTAGGTACTGTAATGCCAGGATCTCCTTTGTTTATCCCATTGTTGAAGGAACAACCGCAGTTCTTTTTTTAATTGCCGCCCTCGTTACGAAAGACATTTTAAGCATGGTATCTTTGTGGATGCTTTTCTCAGGTGGTATAATTATAACTGTAATAGATCTTCAAACTATGATGATTCCAGACTTTGCCGTTGTGATAACTGCAATGGGAGGCTTTCTGTGGGCCTTCGCTAATCAACATGTTATCTTGTCTTTGATCAGCGCGGTTATAGGGTTTGGAATATTTTTGATCATATATTTGGTTTCTAAAAATGGTATGGGATTTGGAGATGTCGAATACTTTGGCGCCTTAGGATTGTATCTTTTGCCGTACGATCTTATATGGGCTGTTTTGTTTGCCTCAATTTCTGCCATAATTTTTACCATTCCAATGCTTTTGAGAAAAAAGGCGAACAGGAAAACGCGTGTACCCTTTGGCCCATTCCTTATTTTGGGAGTTTCGATAGCGATCTTTTTGGGAGGTAGAATATGATCGATTTTGATGTTGTTGATCTTAAAATTCCTAAAGATGCGAATATTGTAGTCGGACAGACGCACTTTATAAAAACAGTTGAAGATCTTTACGAAGTTATGGCCACCGCTTCTCCGAACGCTAAATTTGGCTTGGCCTTTAACGAAGCTTCAGGACCATGCCTTATAAGACATGACGGAAATGATGGGGAACTCGAAAATGTCGCGATAGAAAATGCTCAGGCCATAGGAGCCGGCCATGTTTTTGTGCTTTTGATGAGGGAAATATATCCGATAAGCATTTTAAATGCGGTGAAATCTCTTCAGGAGGTTTGTAACATTTATGCCGCAACTGCAAATCCTCTTCAGATCGTTGTCGGAATCACAAATCAGGGTCGCGGGATTATGGGAGTCATAGATGGTTTTCCGCCAAAAGGTGTTGAAAAAGACGAAGATATATCGAAAAGAAAGATACTTTTGAGACAAATAATAAAATACAAAAGATAAGGGTGAAAAGATGGAGACAAGAGTTAGATTTGCTCCCAGTCCTACCGGCTTTTTACACGTGGGCGGAGCACGTACGGCGCTGTTTGACTGGCTTTTTGCCAGAAAGTCCAAGGGAAAGTTCATCTTGAGAATCGAGGATACCGACACTGAAAGATCTTCTAAGGAGTCTGAAAGATCGATAATCGATGATTTGAAATGGTGTGGCCTTTTGTGGGATGAAGGACCTGATATAGGAGGCCCTTACGGTCCTTACAGGCAGACAGAGAGAATCGAGAAGGGTATATACGATCTCTACGCTAAGTCTTTGATAGACAGTAAAAACGCCTATTACGCGCTTTATTCCGATGATTCAAAGGAGATTGTAAAGAAGTTTTATTCTCACGAGGAGGCTACCGGATACAAAGAGCAGGGAAAGAGCGTTACGGTGATCTTCAGGTTTCCAGAAGGCAAGACTGTCTTTCACGATATAGCAAAGGGAGAGATGGAGTTTGACAATTCAACCTTTGAAGATATGGTAATAATGAAGTCAAATGGCTTTCCGACTTACAACTTTGCAGTCGTTGTCGATGATCATCTTATGAAAATCTCTCACGTTGTAAGAGGTGAGGATCACCTTACGAATACGCCAAAACAAATCATGATCTATAAGGCTTTAGGATGGGAATTGCCTGAATTCATGCACATACCTCTTATTTTAGGTGCGGACAAAACTCCTCTTAGCAAAAGACATGGAGCAACCTCTGTAAGTTATTTCAGATCTTACGGAATACTCAATGTTGCATTTGTGAATTACCTTGCACTTTTGGGATGGAGCGCAAGGGAGGAAGTCTTTGATCCCTTTGAAAAGATAGACGAATTCGATCTTTACTCGCTTTCGAATAAGCCGGCCATCTTCGATTACAAAAAGATAGAATGGGTAAATGGCCAGCACATGAGAAAAATGGATGTGGAGAAGTTGATTGAACATTTCAAAAGATGGGCCTCTTCCGAATTTCCCGATGCTTTAAAATGGTTTAATGATCCGGAATATTCAAAAAATGTCTTTGATATATGCAGGCAAAAGGTAAATACCCTTAAGGTGCTTGGAGACTTTGCGAAGCCCTTCTTTGAGGATGTGAATACAGATGCGCAGAAGTACCCTCAAGAAAGAGGTGTCTTAGAGGTTATCTCAACTTTTGAAGATAAAATCTCTTCTTTGAAAGTATGGAATGTCGAAAATATAGAAAAAGCCGTGCGTGAAATATCCGTAAATGGCCTTTCTACCAAAGAGATTTTTCAGATCTTAAGAATTACGCTTCTCGGTCAAACCGTCACACCGGGCCTTTTTGAATCGGTGTACGTGCTTGGAAGGGAAAGGGTTATCGAGAGGGCAAAGAAGGCGGAAAATATTCTAAATGAAAAAAGCCGATCTTAACTACAAAATTCACTCTCAAAAGGATCTACCAGTCGAGTGCTTGGAAGGTCTTGATGAGGAGCAAAGGGCTGCCGTCCTCGATGAGGGGGGGAATTCCATTGTCATAGCGGGACCTGGATCTGGAAAGACCAAAGTCATAACTCACAAGATCGCCTATCTTATCTCAAAAGGAGTGCCCGCCGGAAGGATCTTGCTTGTAACCTTTACGAAAGCGGCAGCAAATGAAATGATTCACAGAGCCCAGCAGGTTGCAAAGAGCCCGTTAAACGGTATGTTGGCCGGCACTTTCCATCACGTGTGCAATTACCTTTTGAGAAAATATTCCAACGTGTTGAAATTAGATCCGAATTTTTCTATACTCGACGAGGAGGATTCAAAAACCATCGTAAAGCAGGCAATCGGTGAATACGTTGAAAGAAATGAAAAATTTCCATCTCCTTCCGTTGTTTTAAGCGTCATTTCTCTTGCGGCCAATACTTCAAAAGATATAGAAGATGTCATTGAGGAGGATTTTGATTATCTTTACGTCTTTTCGGGTAAAATGAAAAGGATAAAAGAAAGGTACGAGGAACTGAAAACCGACCAATCTGCGCTCGATTACGATGATTTACTCGTTTACACGAATAATTTGCTCGATATAGAATCAGTGCGTGAAAAGGAGAGTTTCAATTATCTCTGGGTCCTTGTCGATGAATTTCAGGACACGAATAAGATCCAGTATGAAATAGTCAAAAAACTGTCTTCAGTTCATGGCAATCTTATGGTTGTTGGAGATGATGCCCAGAGCATTTATTCCTTTAGAGGTGCGAGATACGAAAATATAATCGAGATGGCCGATAAAAAAGATGTCAAAATATACAAGATACAGACAAATTACAGGAGTTCTCCTCAAATAGTTGAACTTATAAACTCGATGATCCCCAACAACATATTCGCAAAGAGTTTAAAACCTGTAAAGCCTGATTTTAAAAGGCCCGTTGTCGTTAGCACATGGGACTCCATCGAAGAGGCGGAGTTTGTCAGCGCAAAGATAAATGAACTTGTAAATGAAGGCATATCCCCTTCAGAAATAGCGGTGCTTTACAGAAATCATAGCCACTCGATGGATCTTCAACTTGAACTTTCGAAATCGAGAATTCCCTTTAAAGTAAGATCTGGCGTCAGATTTACAGATTCGAAACACGTAAAGGATGTTTTAGCCTTTTTAAGAGTGCTTGCAAATCCGAAGGACATGATCTCGTGGATGAGGATCTTCCAGTTGTTCTCCGGAATAGGAAAAAGAAGCACCGAAAAGGTAATATTGGATGAAGATTTCAGAAACGATCCCGTCGATTTTGCAAAGCATCTTTCAAAGATTGGCCAGAAGTATGAGAAAATAGAGGAGATATTCAGATCTATTTCAAAGGAAGACACTCCTTCTGAAATCCTTGATCGCGTCTTTGAGAATTTCTATTCTGACTATATAAACCTCAATTTCGATGATAGAATCGAAAGGCAGATGGACATAAAAAGGGTTATAGAGATAGCGGAAAGGTACGAAAACATAAATGATTTTCTTTCAGATCTTGCGATAACTGAGAACATCGATCTTGACAGGAAAGAAGGTGAGAAAGAAGAAAGCGTGACTTTGACAACCGTTCACAGAGCAAAGGGCCTTGAATGGGATGCCGTGTTCATAATCTCTGTTAATCCCGGCGATTTTCCGTCTTCCTTTGCCATATCCGAGGGAAAAATAGAAGAAGAGGAGCGTGTTTTCTACGTTGCGATAACGAGAGCCAAAAGATATCTCTTTATCTCAAGGCAGATGACAGGCTCAAGGGTTCCATATTATGGAAACAGGATAGAGATAAACGGAAACAAATACGATTTTGTTGAAAGAATACCACCTTCTTTGTACGAGCACTGGAGAGTGAATTGAAAAGAGAGAGATAAAGTGGGGATACTGAAGATAAAAGACACGCCCTATTACAGGGATTTGCTTCCGAAATTGTCTTTTTGTTCGATTTTTCCTAAGATTGAGGGGTTTAAGTTCTGTGACAGATGTTTGGAACTTTCTTTTGAAGACCTTTCAGAAAGGCCAATTCATATAACTGAGAATGAATTCCTGCGTTTTGTAAAAGAACTCTACCACTGTTATTCAAATGACATTCCGGTAGGAATTATCGGAAAGGAAAATGTTTTTGTCAAAAAAGGAAAGATCGTCGTTATTCCGTCATTCAAAGATGAAATTAGCGTTGTGAATGGAAGGATAGAAAATCCACTATCCTTTTTTACATCCATCAGGACATTTGCCCATGCTTTTAAGGGATCTTCACCATTCCTCATGAAAATTTTCAAAGAAGGACTTCCGGCGATAATCGATCTTATGGAACATCTTGGCCTTGAGATTCAACCGAAGAGTGCTTTTCTCCCGTCTTTAGGCGTTTGGAGACACGATGTTTTTGTTGAAAAGATAAATTCAGAAAAAGGACTCGTTGAAATACCGATAGATGATGGCGGCATTTTTTCTAAATTTCTCAAAGGAGAGGTCTTTTCTTCTTTAGAAGAAATCAAAGGTCATATAGAAAATTCAAGGTACAAAATAGATCCTGATAATGCGGATCCGAGCGCCTTAAGTTTTCTCTTCAATGCCAATGAAGGGAAAAAATACATCTTCAATTGTGGTAAATCTGTCGAGATGGTAACATTTGTCAAATTCCTTCACAAATTCAGACCGGATCTCGATATCATTGCCATTCACGATCCTGCATTTGAGTTTGAAGATGGGAAGAGAATAGAATTTCCGGTTATCTCTAAAAAAGAGTTTAACTGGTTTTTGAATACATTTTTCAATTACGATTTTGAATTCGAAGGAGACTTAGATTTGCTTTTTGAAATCACAGGCGGAGAGAACTTTGCGATTTCCAAATCCATAAGAGACGGAGAGTGGAACTTTAATGGTGGGAAGTGGCACATAAAGCCAAAACTTTCGAGATCATCTCCGGTTTCGTATTTGATAAATGCGAGAAAGCTCGCTCGCACTGGAAGCAAGCCTTATTTGGGCCTTGAACTTGTGAATGCCGCCTCGAAGGTTTCAGACAAAAATTTGGAATCATTTGAATCTTTGAGGGCATTTTTTCATAAAGTGCTCGGCGAGTATGAGTTCATGTTGAATGATTTGAAAAGGGCAGACGCTTTTGGAAGGAGAAATTTCAGAAATGCTTACTTTTCAATAGTTTTGGCCATGAATGGATTTAATCCGGTCATCGAGGAGAATGAGGCATCAGATCTCGTAAGGATATGCAGAACATATGCAAGAATCGTTAAAGATGGGAATATCGGAAAGATATACGATGAGGTTATCCATCCCATTGAAAACATAAAAGGGCGCGAAGCAAGGCGGATAGAGGTTATGGCAAGAAATTACGCCGGCATCATTCATCTTCAAAAGGAAGAGTATGAAGAAGCGATAGACGCACTTGAAACGGCACTTTCGATGGCGCGAGAAGAAGATTTCAAAGATCTCATTCCTCTGGTAGAGATGAATGTCGGATACGCTTTTTTGAATATATCTCCAAATACCGCCAAAGAAAGACTTGAAGTGGCTCTGAGCGAGTCCATAGAAGAGGGGTTGTGGAAGACCTTCCAGATAGCAAATCTAACGATGGCACAGAATTTAATCGAGATGGGAAATTTCGACATGGCAAAAGAAAGTCTTGAAACGATCAGGGCTGTCGGGGACGAGTGGGAGAAGGACATTGAATATTTGAATTCCAGAATGCATGTTGAAAATATTGAAGATATAGATTTGAAAGATGCCGATCTTAAATTTATGAGATTCATCTATACCGATGACGAAAAGAATGCGATAGCACTTTTAAAATCGGGAGGCGTGACAGACGGAAAGTATCTTCTCGAAATTGCCCAGAACCCGGTTAAAGCCATCGAGACTATCTCCCTTCCCAAAAATCCTTATGTAATCTATTTTATTTCCAAATTAAGATCCTTTCGTGCCATCAGAGTGATGAGAAGATACGGCGAAAAACTTTACAGAGATGGATTCTTCACAAGAAGCATTTTCTACGAAGAGCAACTTGCAAAACTTTACAGACAGATGGGATGGAAGAATAGCGCTAATGTTCATCTTAAAATAGCGGCAAATATGGCAGAAAGCATAGGCCTTCAAAAACGTGCCGAATTTATAAATGCAAAGATAGACGGAGATGTTTCAGATCTTTTGAAGATCACGGGATTTTGTTTCTACTCTATCAATCTCGATTCTGTAAAAGCGGTGATGGAATCTTTAACCTCAGAACTATTTAAATATTTGAAAAAAAGAATACTTTGCAGGATGACAGGCGTTGAAAATATCGGATATGTCTGTGAGGACGGCCATGCGTATCAAATAGAAGAAGAGATAACGCTTGCTCCGTGGGTCTTAGACGATAAAAAATTTGTTTACGATTTTCCGGTAAGAAGCGGAGAGATCCTGATTGAGATTGACAGATCAAGTCTGGATCTTGATAAGGCGGTTTCCATACTCGATTCTCTTGTCCCAATTTACAAGCTGAAATTTGAAAGGGTCATAGCCTCAAAACTTTCTGATTTCGATCAACTCACAAATGTTTACACACGCCGTTACATATTCGAAAGGCTTTACGAGGAGGTAGAAAGATCGAGAAGGTACAAGGAATTTTTGAGTGTAGCGATGATAGACATAGATGATTTCAAAAGGGTCAATGACACGTATGGACACGATGTTGGGGACGAAGTTTTGAAGAAAATAGCCGATACTTTGAAATCAAGCGTCAGAAAGATAGACATAATAGGAAGGTATGGAGGAGAAGAGTTTTTGATCCTTTTTCCACACACTCAACTCGATCAATCGATTAAAAGTGCCCAGAGAATTCTCAAAAGCGTGAGGGAAAACTTCAAATGGATGAAACTCACGCTTTCTATAGGCATGGCAGAGATGAATTCTTCATGCGATAATGTTGAAAAACTTGTAAAATGCGCCGATATAGCGCTTTACAGGGCAAAGGCCGCGGGAAAGAATAGAATTTCAAAATACACTGAATCGGAGGTATAGTTATGCATTTAGTTGTCGATCATCCTTTAATACTTCACAAACTCACAATTTTAAGGGATAAATCAACGGGACCAAAAGAATTCAGGGAACTCATAAGAGAAATAGCAACCCTTATGACCTATGAGGCGATGCGCCATCTTGCGCTCAGAAAAAAAGTAGTTCAGACACCTCTTGAAGAATGCGAAGGTTACGAGATAGACGACAAGAACATAGTCGTTGTTCCTATATTGAGAGCAGGTCTTGGAATGTTAGACGGTGTTCTTCAACTCGTTCCAAATGCGTCTGTTGGTTACGCCGGAATGTACAGAGATCCGGCGACGAAGATGCCCGTGGAGTATTACGTCAAATTTCCTGCCTTTTACGACGATACCGAAGTTTTCATACTTGATCCGATGCTTGCGACAGGAAATTCAGCCGTCAAGGCCATAGATCTCGTGAAAGAAAAAGGAGGAAAGCATATAACTTTGCTTTCAATCGTGGCCGCTCCGGAAGGGTTAAAGGTCGTTGAGTCAAAACATCCGGACGTCAGGATTCTCACCTGTGCAATAGATAGAGAACTTAACGATCATGCTTATATTTTGCCTGGACTTGGAGATGCGGGGGATAGACTTTACAGAACGAAATGAATTTGTGATATAATCTTCTACTAAATTTGGTGAGGGTGAAGTGATCTTATGCATAACAAGATGCGTTTTTGGGAAAATGTGAGCGGGTATCTCTTCATCCTTCCGGCTCTCGTAATCATGTCTATCTTCGTCTTCTGGCCGGTCGGATATTCCTTCTATCTCTCTTTCTTCAATTGGGATTACGCCCACCTTAAAAATCCGAGTTTTATAGGGTTACAAAATTACATCCAACTTTTCGAGTTAAACACGCCTCCGCCTTATTCATTTCTTAAGGCTCTTGTCTTTGACGGATTCTACATATCCGTAACTTTTCTCGCGCTTTTCTCCATATACATCCTAATCGAATGGTTAAAATCGAAAAAGTTCAGAATTCTTGAAGAAATTTATGTACTTATAACGGTTCTTTCTCTGGCCTTTTTCGACAAAATTCTGAGTGCTCTGAATGCAATTCCGTACATAGTTTTGATCTTTTTGGGATTAGCGGCGGGACTTGTGGTCTTTAGAAAGAGCAGATTCATTTCAAGAATGGCTGGTCATCTTTTTACCCTCTTTTTGATAAGCGGCGCGATTTATCTAACATTGAGGTTTGCCTTTCCAAGTAATTACGGAATATACCAGTGGCTCGATGCTGTGAAAGAAAGTAGCGATTTCATCAAATCGATATGGAATACCGCATATTACGTTATTCTCTATGTGCCGGCAGACATAATTCTTGCCTTACTTGTAGCCTTGCTTTTGAACAGGCTTAAACTTTTCAAGGCCATTTTGAGAACATCTTATTTTATGCCTTTCGTTACCTCCATAGTTGCCATAAGTCTCGTCTGGCAATGGCTTTACAACGATCAGTATGGTCTTATAAATTATCTGCTTTCTTTGATAGGTATCTCCCCAATCGCCTGGCTTAAAAGCGATGTGTGGACGATTCCGACTATAGCCATAATGTCTGTGTGGAAGACAATTGGATACAACGCCATAATATTCCTCGCGGGCCTTCAATCGATAGACAGATCGTATTATGAGGCGGCAGACATAGATGGGGCTACGACCTCCCAAAAGTTGTGGTACATAACATGGCCACTTCTATCTCCCATGACCTTCTTTGTTTTAATCGTCTCCGTTATAGGAGCATTCAAGGTCTTTACAGAAGTTTATGTCCTCTACCAGGCTGTCCCAGGTCCTTACAACAACTCGGGATTGACAATAGTTTATTACATCTTTCAGACCTTCTATACAAACCAGCAAATGGGCCTTGCGTCTGCTGCGGCATACATACTCTTTGCCATAATTTTGGTCTTTACGCTTATTCAGTTCAGGGTTGGCCAGAAAAGGGTTGAGTACTTATGAAGATAAAGGGCACAATTGTAGAGATAATCCTTTACATAGTAGCCTTTGCCGGTGCCGCGATAATGCTTATGCCATTCATATGGATGGTCGTTACCTCTCTTAAATTGCCCGAAGAGGTTCAGATCTTCCCGCCCACGTGGGGAACGGTCAATGCGTTGTCGATAAGAGACATAAATGCTTCAATAGACCATTCGAGTTATTCGTCCGTTAATTACTCTGCCCTTAGCCTCCAGCAATTTTTGAATGTAAGCCAGGCAAACACATCGAGCGCTTCCAACGTTTTGACGGTCAACTTTGCAGGCACCTCTCCGTTGAGAGGCACGATATATCTTACGCTTGGAAATGGCAATCCCATCAAATACGCAACGGAAGTTAATATGTCCAAAGTTGAAGATCTCATAACGAACGTTGATTCGATGATTTATCCTGCCGATTACCAAAACCAGATAAGTGAACTCAAATCTCTTTCCGCTAATCCGGATGAATACATGAAAGCATTCTTGAATATTTTCAGATACGGATCCAAGCCTATTTTCTCAAGGATAGATTTCATTGATAACGCCGAAAAGGCCATAAATTCTGCCACGTCAACGGCCAAGATCTTCATGCCGGCTCTTCTTCGGAATCCATCTTTGGCCTCTTCCGGAACGGAGCAGCAATTCGTCAAAGACTTTCTTTCCTCTGGAGAATTTTTCAAGCAATCACACGCTCTTGCTTTGGCGTTACTTCCTTACAGGAAAGGTACAGGAACTCTCGCATCAGATCTGCCGGCAATTAAGAAATTGTTCGCCAACTTTTTTGGCAATGCCGATCTAAAACAGATCTTAATCCAAAAATTCGGGCAAATCGATCCAGCTTTGGATAACGTTGTCAATTTCTACGAGCAGAGAATGATAAATCCAATCGCCGGATACTACAATTTGATAAAATCCTACGATGATATTGTGGATTTTTACCAGAATTCGATGAATTTGACCGTTGAAGACCCTGAAATGATCTTTACCTTCTTTACAAAAAAAGAACAGATTCAAAGGCTCGAGAGTGCGATAAAAAATTCAACGCTTCCTTCAACTTACGCAAATATCGCTTTGAATATAGTGCGATCCGGAAATATTTCCCATTTCATAGATGGTTTCATTAATTCAACTAATGATATGCTAAAGTCCGATCTCGCATCTATTGGATTGAATAAAGATCAGGTTGACAGCGCCTTTAGAGGAATATCGAGTGTTATTACAAATATGAAAATATTATACGGGGTTCTGAATACATCGGAAAAGGCCGAACTTGATAAAATGATAGAAAAATACTCTGGAAACTGGAATGAATTGTCGCAAAAGATCTCCGAAGCCTTTGGAATGGAACATCCAAATAGCACCGGAGTCCTGACAGGCAGTTCGGGCCAACTTGCCTACATTTCGAGCGGATTTTCTTCGTACAAAAATCCGTCGGCAGTCGAAAAAATGCTTGAAGTTGCATGGTTGAACTACAGAGTTGTTGCGCAAATTACCGATATTTACAATAACACATATTACACAATGAAGATCATAAAGGCACCATCTATAGTTTCGAGTATTCAGTACTTCTCTTCCAATGGAAGTGTCAAAATCTTTTTGAAAAACATAAACAGCGTATGGTTTACAACCTTACCGGTCAAGGTCTCGGTCCATTTCACCCTTCCAGAAATATTTGCGAATCTTTTTGAGGCTTACGTTCAGGCATGGAATGCCGCTCCGTTTGCAAGGTATTATTTGAATACCATATTTGTCGCCGTTGTAACGACATTTTTGAACATCGTCTTTGGAGTTATGGCAGCCTTTGCCTTTTCAAAATTGCATTTCGCGGGAAGAAACTTTTTCTTCATGCTCTTCATAGCGACGATGATGATTCCCGGAGAGGTGTTACTCGTTCCTAATTTCATAACGATAGTGCATTTCGGCTGGCTTAACACCTACTATGCCCTTATAATCCCCTGGGCTGTCAGCGCCTTTACGATATTTTTGATAAGACAGAATTTCATGGGAGTGCCAGATGAACTGTTTGACGCCGCAAAAATAGATGGCGCATCGAGATGGAGATTTTTGTGGACTATAATGGTCCCACTCTCAAGACCCGTTATAATAACCGGTGCACTTTTGAATTTCGTCGGAAGTTGGAATGCCTTCCTGTGGGTACTTATAGTCACGAATGAACCTTCGATGAGGACATTACCCGTTGGTCTCCAAAATTTCAGCAGCAACGCCGGAACGATTTACAATCAATTGATGGCCGCCTCGACATTCACGATGCTGCCCATCGTCATATTGTTCCTCTTTGCCCAGAGATACTTCATAGAAGGCATCGCAAGGACTGGAATAAAATAACGACGACGAAATATTATGGAGAAAACTTTTTTATGAATTCAAAGATCTTTCTGATAATCTGATTGTGAAAGATCCCGTGATAAGCTCTGACTGCGAGTACAGAGGATTGTGCCTGTTCGAAGATGAGATCTGTCTTTAAGCCTAACAGGCTGTCTCCTATGTTCCAATCGGTCGAAATGCCTATAACTATCAGATCGTAATCTTTTGAAAGTTCGACTATCTTCTGCCATGCGGAAGGGCTGTATTCTATCAAGATCTCACCATTTATTTTCAACGAGTCAAGCACATTGAAAAGCACCTTTTTGTATTCTTCAATTTCTTTTTCATCGTCTTCGTAAGTTATTTTAAGAATCGTGATCTTTGCATCGGGATAAGCATTTGCGATCCTTTTGATCGTATTGGCGGCCATTTGAGAGTAAATACTTCCACTGTACGGAAAGAGAATGCGTTTGAATTGATTGCCTGTGAATTTCATTATACCGACATCAACGGGAGACTTTTCTAAGATCTTTCTTTCCCACTTGCTGAAGGTCTTCGCGCCTTCCTCTTTCCATCCCATGAAGATCATGTCGATTTTGTTTTCGATGGCAAACTTGTCAACTATCTTTTCTCTGTCTTTTGACAAGATGACATTTAGATCGATCTTTGTGTTTTTTTCATTTCCAAAGTGCGAGACATCTTTTCTTATTCTTTCAAATTTTTCAACGGATTTCCTTAAAATTTCGTAATTATCTTTATCCTTTACGATATCCGGTACATCTACTATCCCTATTGGGATAACATTCCCATTCGAGATGTCGAAGGCAAAATTCAACAAAGACTGAATTCCCGCTTCATCTTCCACCACGCAGAGTACTTTGAAATTGTCGCTTACGTTTTTGACCTTCAAAAATGGCAAAGGCTCATTTGAGATACCCTTTGGAGCCGTTTTCAACTTTGGACTGAGAAGATAATAGACAATCCCAATTGCCGAAAGCGCAATTACAAAACCCAAAGCAAGTCTATCCGTGTAAAGCAAAATCAAGATCATCACGACGTTAAACACTATGGCGAAGATCGGAATGTAAGGATAAAATGGTACTTTAAATCCTTTTTCGGTATTCAAATTTCTTTTCCTTGAATATAAAAGAGAGAGATTTATGAAAGCATATCCTGTAAGTGTAAGAGAACTTGCTATTATTGAAATTTCTTCGATATTTTGCGTTATCGTCGCCACAAGGATGATAACCGATGCCACCACGATGCTGAAGATCGGAGATTGAGTTTTAGGATTTACAGATTGAAAAAAATATGGCATCCTTTTGTCTCTCGATAGCGCAAAAGAAGTTCTCGACGACGCAAGTAAAGCGGTATTCATACAAGATAGGGTGGCTAAAATACCCGCTCCGGCAAAGATGTACCCTCCCAGTGGCCCTCCAATTATTTTGGCCGTATTTATCATGAAATTGCCAGCATTTTGTGCCGTGATGGTGTTAACATTTAAGACGGCACTTCCTATAAAAAAAGCCAGAGTTTTAACTATAAGCACAACGGCCATGGAGATCATTATGGCAAGAGGAATAGTTCTCTTTGGGTTTTTAACCTCTTCTCCAAGCGTCGTCACGGCGTCAAATCCTATGTAAGTCATATAAAGAATGCTCATGGTTTGAAACATCGGGACAAATCCGTTAGAAAAAAACGGAGTTACATTTTTCACGTCGGCGAATTTAAATCCGTAGATTATGTACCCTATTAGAATACCCACAAAAATCGTTACTATCGTATTTTGAAGCAGAGCGGAATTTTTAATACCGCTTATCTGGTTCGATGCTACATAGACTATCAAAATCAAAGATCCTATGATTCCGGGCAAAAAGGGAATGAAGTAGTGAAGAAAATTTCCAAATCCTATCGCAAACAAAGATGCAGATAAAGCATATCCAATCCACAGAATCCAGCCGGTGAAAAAACCTGTAAAGTTATTTCCGAAGGTCGCTCTCACGTAAGAATATCCTCCGCCGGCTTCGGGGACAAAGGTAGAAAATTCCGCAAAAGAAAACGAGGTCAACAACGTTGCTATGCCTGCCAGCAGAATTGCAAGAGTCGCAGATGGACCGGCAATTTTGAAAACAGTTCCGGCAAGGACAAAGATGGCTCCGCCTATCATGGAACCTATGCTTACCATCGTTGCTGAATACAGGCCAAGTGTTCTGTTAAGTTTTTTCCGCACTTTCAACCTCCTTGCTTTTGGCTTTGAATTCGAAGAACATAGTTACAATGCCAAGCAGAATGGGAAGATAGTATGTTGATATTCTCCATATCAAAATTCCGGCCATGACTGCTGGTGGACTTCCGTACATTGAAAAGACGAGATAAAAGGCTCCTTCTATGCCGCCAGAAGATCCGGGAGTCGGAAAGTAATAAACGATGAAAGAGAGCAGGATAAAGATAGCGCTCAAAGACCAGAATGAAAGAAAAAATTGAGCCCCATTTTCGTAAGAGGCGGCCATTATGGATCTGTAAAGTATGTAATAAAGAATGCCCAAATCCAAAATTCCTGTCATGGCATCGAAGATTATCAAAAGAGGCTTTTTCATCCATATCATGTGCATTGCATCGTAAAATTGCCGGACATTGTTTTCAAATTTTGTCAAAACCTCGACATCGTCTTTTTTGAAAAGTTTGAAGATCCATTTAAGGATTCTTGATTTTTTGAAGAAATTCACAAGACCAATACCGACATTTGGCACAAGAAGCATTAAAACAATAGCTAAAGAAACGGTAATCCCCATCAGGATAATCACCCATAAGATCTGACTTATGACAGGGATTCCTATTTGGACATAGAAAAGGTATCTTTTCAACAACAAAATGGATGAGATAGAAAGAAAGATAATCATCGTGCTCCATCGGGTCAAAATTATGGCCGATGAGATTTCGGGCTTTACCTTCCATTTAGAAAGATGGTATATCTGAAATGGTTGGCCTCCCGCGGAAGAAGGCGTTATGTATGTGTAAAAATATCCCAAAATCGAATTTGAAAGCGCAACCTTCCAGTTAACATGCTCGTCGAGAAAATGGGTCATTACCCATGTTCTAAGAGTGTCTATGAATATTATACCCATGAAAAGCCCAAAGCCTATGAGTATATCGATTGGAGATAAAAATAAAATCTTCAATATCTGTGTGCTGTCTCTGGCAAAGATCATAAAAACCGCGAAAACAGATGCGGTTGAAAGCAATGCTATAAAAAGGCTTCTGTAAAGTTTCTTTCTTTCGTTCTTAGATTCGTTCCTAACTTCTGAGCCCTCCTTCAATACTAATTCCAATATATTCTATCATAAAAGGCTATAACCATTTTGTAAATTCACATGGGATTATGAGTTTTCATTTGAGCTTTTCCAATCGCGCTACAGACGACACATTAACATTTTGTTCATATTTCTGCGTTATAAAAACAAAGATATTCAATCTAATTTTACGATTGTAAGGCCAAGTTTGGGATAATCAGAGTATTTTGCGGAAAATGACTTAAAATGGCCGAATTTGCCATTTGCATTTTAATACTTTTATATGTTTTCATTTAATTGTATTTTGTTTCATTTGGAGGCATAAAAATGAATATAAGAAAAGAAGACGTAAGTAAAGCCGTCAAAAAAGCAATAGATGAAGTTCAGATAATCGATCTTCACACGCATATTTTTGATTTGAGATTCAAGGATTTGCTTCTATGGGGAATCGATGATCTTCTTACATATCATTATTTGATAGCCGAAGTTATGAGATTTTCCGATATGCCTTACGATGAATTCTGGAAGATGACAAAAACAGAGCAGGCAAATTTTATATGGAAAAAACTGTTCATCGAAAATAGCCCTATAAGCGAGGCTGCAAGAGGAGTTGTAACTGTTTTGAAATCTGTCGGACTCGATCCGGCTATCCGCGATCTTGAAAGTTACAGAAAGTTTTTCGCATCGAAAAAGGTTGATGAGTATGTCGATCTTGTCTTCAAAATCGCGAAGATAAAATACGTTATCATGACAAATGATCCTTTCGTCGAAGATGAAAGAAAAATCTGGATCAAAAATGAAAAAGGAGATGCTCGATTCAAAAGCGCCCTGCGAATAGATCCGCTCCTTGTGAAATGGTCATCTTCTTATCTTAAACTCAAAGAATGGGGATACAATGTCGAAGAGAAATTGACAGAAAAGACCTTTTCTGAGATCAAGAGATTTCTTTCCGAATGGATGGATCGCATGAATCCTGTCTATATGGCCGCGTCGCTGCCACCTGAATTCGAAGTTCCTGCCGATACCGAAATGGCCTTGATAATAGAGAATGTCATAATTCCAGTCTCTTACGAGCGAAATGTACCATTTGCCATGATGATAGGTGCCAAAAGACTTTCAAATCCTCAATTGAAACTTGCCGGTGATTCGGTTGGCAAGGCGGATATAAACACCATTGAATACATGGCAAGAATGTATCCTCACAACAAATTTTTAATCACAATGCTTTCTAAAGAAAATCAGCACGAGCTTGTCGTCGCGGCGAGGAAGTTCAGGAATATCCATATTTTTGGTTGCTGGTGGTTTTTGAACAATCCTTCCGTTGTCGATGAGATCACTCGTGAAAGAATGGAAATGTTGGGATTAAGTTTTACCCCTCAGCATTCGGACGCGCGCGTGTTAGATCAGCTCATATACAAATGGGATCATTCAAAGAAGGTTATAGAGAAAGTGTTGACGGATAAATATTCGGATATTTTGGAAGATGGATGGACCGTTACTGATGATGAGATAAAAAGAGATGTTGAAAAACTTTTCGGCGGAGAATTTGAAGAATTTTTAAAGAGAAAATTTTAGGAGGAAAGATGTTAGAGGAGACCCGAAAGGCAAAATTGATCGATCTTATAAAAGAAAAAGGCGAAATAACCGTTAATGAACTTTCAAAAAGACTCGGCGTAACGGGCACGACCATAAGGAAGGATCTTTCAGATCTTGAAAATCTTGGTATGGTAGTTCGCACGCATGGTGGTGCGGTACTTCCTTCTCACACAAAGGTCGAATGGGGTTTTATTCAAAAATCCCAGCAACATGTTGAAGAAAAATCTATCATAGCTAAAAAAGCCATCGAATTCATCAAACCGGGCGACAGTATAATTTTGGACAGTGGCACAACGACGCTTGCTATAGCAAGAGAGATAAAGAAAATGAAATTGCTTCCACTGACGATCGTTACGAATAACTTTTTTATAGCGACCGAACTTGTCGGAACAGGTATAGATCTCATAGTGCTCGGTGGAATTGTGAGAGAAAACAGTTTTTCTTTGATAGGCGCATTTGCCGAAGAAAACATAAAGAAGATATATGCAGACAAAGCCTTTCTTGGCGCGACGGGCTTTTCGAAAGACGGATTTATGACTCCAAATGTCAACGAGGCCAAGATAAAGTCTTTGATGATCTCGCAATCGAGTGAATCTTTCGTCATCGTTGATTCTTCAAAATTTGAAAGGCCATCATTTGCCATCTACGCGACTTTTAAAGAAATAGATCACGTCATAACGGACTGGAAAGTGCCAGAAAGTGCAAGTGCAATACTCGTAAATGCGGGTGTTGATCTGATAATTGCTCAGAAGGAGGATAATCATGATCCTAAAAGATAATATCGTAACCGTTGTTCAGCCAATGGCTTTCCCTGGCCGGCAAAATACGAATTCCATGCAAAGAGGAGAGCCGAGTGAAAAATATCTGATGGAATCGCTCAAAACAATTGCCCAGGATGGCTATTTTGGCGGGATAGAGATAACGCGCATAAAGGATCCTGTCTTAAGAAAGAAAGCGATAGAGTTTTTAAAAACAACAAAACTCCATATTTTCTTCGGGGCCCAATTTGTCCAGTCTTTGAATGAGGAAGGATACGCGCCGACAGATATCTCCTCGATAAATGATCTCGACAGGGTAAATGGCGTCAACCGCCTAAAAGATTTAATAGATCAGGCTTACGAATTCAACGCCGAAGGATTTACCTTTAGGTCAGGACGCGATCCCGGAATAGAACTTCGCGATGCGGCAAAACTTTCTTTGGTAAGATCCATTCATGAACTTTGCGAGTATTCGGATAGCGTTGCAAAAAGATTGAAAAGGAAACCGATGAAATTGATCTTAGTGATGTTTGACAGGATCAACGATCCGCGGGGACGTTTTCATAATCAACTAATAGGGCCTACTCTCGAGGCGATAGAGATAGCAAGGCGCATAAGGGACGAGTACCATCACGATGAATTCGGACTTTTGTACGATCTTACCCATATGCTTCTCATAAGAAACACGAAATCGATAATAGAGCATATAAACCTTGAAATACAATCTGGAGATCAAACAAAAAGGTACGACAATTTGATCAAGGTTGAGGACGTTGAAGAGCCTGAATTCGCCGAGGTCTTGCAATATCTCAAGCCATACCTTTCACACGTCCACATAGGAAATTGCGTGCTCGATCCCAACGATCCCAACTACGGTGATGCCCATATATCATTCGCGTATCCGAATGGGGCAATAAAGTTAAGAGAAATTGCCGATTTCGTCAAGGCGCTTCACGAAATGGATTACACAGGGCCAATTGGATTCGAAGTAATGCCGCGCGGTCGTGAAGGAAGTGTGCCCGTATTGCAGCATTCTAAATCCTTCTACGATGATGCCCGAACGTGGCAGGATGTTATTTACAGTGCCGGCAAATATAAGTTTGTAACGCGCGATTACTTTCCAGAATGGGCCTTTTACAAATTGACAGACTTGAGGGTTAAGAATCCCGAAATAATAGAAGAGACTCTGAAATCAAGAAAGAGAAGAAAATCCCTCACCGATGATGGTTATCTTGTAATACTTGCCGCAGATCATCCGGCCCGCCGCGTTACCGGTGTCGGAGAACACTCTACTCTAATAGGAGATAGACTTGAATATTTAGGAAGAATCGTAAGAGTCTTAACTTACGGTTACGTTGACGGTGTAATGGCCACACCTGATCTAATAGACGAACTTGCAATGATAGATTATCTTTACAAAAAGTCTGGAAGAAAGAGTTTTCTGGATAACAAAGTGATAATGGGCAGCATGAACAGATCGGGTCTTGCCGGAATTGAATATGAGATGGAAGACGTTATAACCGCGTACTGGCCGAAAGATCTTGTGAGATTTAACCTTGACGCCGGAAAATTGCTCTTTAGACTCGATACGGGAAAATATTCGAGATGGTCTTTGAAGACACTCGAAGAGTGTGCCGCAGCCGTAAGAGAATGCAACGAGTTAGGTCTTCCCGTATTCTTAGAGCCATTACCGGTAAAAAGAGAAAATGAGAGTTCCGCTTACGAAACTATATTGGATGCCGACGAACTCATAAAGATCGTCGGAGTCGTATCAGCAATAGGCGGAAGCAGCGCGAAGATGTGGATAAAGATTCCTTATGTTCCGAATTTTGAGAGAGTTGCGAGATCAACGACCTTGCCTATTTTGATCCTCGGTGGAGAATCAAAAGAAGATCCGACCTACACAATTGAAAATCTATCTAAGGCGCTTGAAAGCGGACCAATTGAAAAAAGTATTCGAAGAGACTTTAGAGTGAGGTGATTGAGATGATATTCGACATGAAAGAGGGAAATTTGATTTTCGTAAGGTTTGACACGAACGATGATTTTTTTGAGTCTTTATATTCTGTTGTCGAAAAGTATTCAATGAATGCCGGCGTTATTCTTTCCGGGATGGGCATGTTGAAAGATTTTGAAATAGGATGGTTTAACACAGAAAAGGATCAATATGAAAAGATAAAGATAGAGACTCCCCACGAACTTGTGGCGTTAACTGGAAATATCGCGAGAAAGGAGGGAAAGCCATTCGCGCACATCCATGTCGCACTCGCGGGGCCTGATAAGAAATTAGTGGGCGGCCATCTCTTTTCTGCAAAGGTAAACATAACAAACGAGATCTTCATCTACAAAATAGATTCGATGAAATTCGAAAGGGTTGCGTACGGATCATTTAACAAGTTGGAAGGAAAGTATTTGAAATAACCCGAAAGGGAAATTTTTAAGGAGGTGTTGGTTGTGAAAAAGGTATTTGTAGCATTGTCAGTATTGCTTGTTGGGCTGATGTTTGTGGCTTTTGCCCAACAAATAACTTTAACTTTTGCTTATTTTACAGATGGGCCGGATCTTCCTGTCATTCAATCCTTAATAGCACAGTATGAGCAACTTCACCCGGATATAAAAATAAATCTGTTGAATATACCGTACAGTGACTATGCCCAGAAATTGTCAACGATGATACAGGGGGGCACTCCACCGGATATTGCAAGAGCAGGCGATATAATACCATACCAGGATGTTGCTTTGAATATAGCAAAATATATCCCATCTTTTACGGGTGAAAGCGTTGAACAATGGGTAAAAAATCATAGCGGATTTACATCTATGGAATACTGGTACAAAACAAGAAATGAAGTTCTCGGTATTCCATGGGATGCCGGCGCCCATGCTTTATTCTACAACAAAGATGAATTTGAAAGGGCCGGAATAACTGCTCCTTCAACAGCGCCATGGACTTGGGAACAATGGGAATATGCGATGGAAAAGATAGTCAAAAGTGGTGCGGCTAAGTATGCTCTTACTTATGAAAAGACATCTTATAGATGGTCAAATTTACTCTATCAGGCTGGAGGAGAGATATGGAATTCAAAAGATCAATGCGTTATAAACAATGCTGAAGGAGTCAGAGCGCTTTCTTTCTTCGTATCCTTATTCAGGAAAAATCTTATACCTGAATCTGTATGGGTGGGGAATACACCGGCATTCAGTTACTTCCAAAATGGCCTTGCTGCGATGTTTTATTCAGGAACTTGGATGATACCAGAGTTAATGCAAAAAGGAACTGTAAATTTCAAATGGGGAGTCATGCCCCTTCCAATGGATAAAGTTAATGCCGTAATGACAGGGCCAAAGGTTATTATCGGATTTAAGAGTACAAAGTATCCAAAACAGGTTGCTGAGTTCATGCTTTGGTTAACTTCTAAGCCAATATTGACAGAATGGTGCCAGAAACTTGGCGCTATACCGGCAAACCACGAATTACTTGAAGAGGGTATAGATTATGGAAATCCTGAACTGAATTCTGTAATGAAGATAATTCTTACAGATCTTAACAAAGGTACACAGGTACAGGGCAATTGGCCTGCTAATTTCCAACGCGATTGGATCGTTGGCAATACGGCTGTTATAACTCAAACGTATTATCCTCGCCTTGTTCAGGATATAGTCAATGCCATTTCGGGTACTATGACTCCTCAACAGGCTCTAAATGATGTTGCAAATTACTTTAATGAACAAATGAAGAACCTTAAGACATCTTCCTAAATAAACCGGCA